>JABDDZ010000012.1:7113-36269 GCA_013287335.1 Chlamydiota bacterium
CTTGTCACCGCTTTAAATTTCTTAACTAGCTTCTTTTATTGAATCAGCAGCAGTAGTAACACTCATAGCATTATAATCCATATTTTTCTCTATAGATTGCAATAGCTCGATTTGCTCACTATTTTCTTTCTCTACTCTTTTTAACCTTTTATTCGCTTCTTCTAAACCTTTGATGCTCTCCTCAATTTTTTCTCGAGAAACACCCTTGTGTAAGTCTTTTTCTTGTTTATGAGCGAGTGCATATACAATCACAGCTCCTATTGCACAAGGAATAAATATACTACCACTAGCTCCTCCTCCAACAAGAAGAATAAGGTTTAGAGAAGCTGTGTGGCCACCAGCAAGGAATGCAGCACCTGGACCTACAGCGAGCATTAAGAGACCTGTTGCCATTAAGAATATGGCCATATACTTCTTTTCAGCTATCACTTCCTTTTCAATTTCAGCCTCTCGGGCAAAAACCCCTATATGCTTGACATCCTCAGCAGAAATATATTGCTGTGATGCTTGACCATCGTTATGTACGGACATTAAAACCTCCCTATTTTAATTAATTTCTATTATTCTATTACTTAGTTTCGTTATTTCTTGAAATTTGGCCCTCTTGTCACCGCTTTAAATTTCTTAACTAGCTTCTTTTATTGAATCAGCAGCAGTAGTAACACTCATAGCATTATAATCCATATTTTTCTCTATAGATTGCAATAGCTCGATTTGCTTACCATTTTCTTTCTCTACTCTTTTTAACCTTTTATTCGCTTCTTCTAAACCTTTGATGCTCTCCTCAATTTTTTCTCGAGAAACACCCTTGCGTAGAGCTTTTTCTCTATGATGAGTTAGTGCGTATGCAATCACTGCTCCTATTGCACAAGGAATAAATATAGTACTTCCAAGACCCCCTCCAAGAAGAAGACGAAATGTGACAGAAGCAGCGTGGTTATCTGGCATGAATGCAGCACCTAGACTGAAAGCAAGCACAAAGAGACCTGTTGCCATTAAAAATATTGCAATAACCTTCCCGTCAGCTATCTGACTCTTTGCAGTTTCAGCCTCTCGGGCAAAAACCCCTATATGCTTGACATCCTCAGCAGAAATATATTGCTGTGATGCTTGACCATTGTTATGTACTGACATTATTAAAACCCTCCCTGATTTAATTAATATATTTATTATATGAAATGTAAACATTTAATAAAACAAAAATCAATTTTTATTTAAGATCAGAAATAAATTTTATTTCTCTCTTTCTCTGTGATCTCTGTAGTCTCTGTGGTGCAAATTATTTTTTAAGGTTCAATCCGGCTTTTGCGGAGAGTGATTAGAATATATGCTATTCCAAGGAGCATTGAGACCGCTCCTATAAGCTCTAACAGAGAGGGGACTTTCTGTTGCACAAGATAGACAAAGGAAAGCCCGAAGAGGGTTTCAAAGATAATCATCGGACCGGCAACCGATAAGGGAAGGTAGGCGCTGGCACGATTCCAGAAAAAGACACCCCCCCAGGAACAGAGAGTTCCTAAAAAAAATGTCCCTATTAAGAAGAGTCCCAGGCTTTTCGAAGGAGTTATATACTTATGCCAATCAATTTTTTCATGCCATCCAATAGCTATGACCCCGAAAAAAATCAAAATCCAGAAAAGCGTCCCAACACCCATAATGGTTGCCCAATCGCTATGATCAATAGAGGTGCGGCTCTTTAATACAAGCCCATTTTTCACAGCATACCAGCTCCAAAAAAGAAGGGCTAAGAATGCGCAAAAAAGCCCAAAAAAATACTCCTCGGGGGTTTCTATCTCAAAAAGTCCACTTATTTCTGAAAAATTCACAAGAACCAGACCTATGAGAACCGCAATTGATGGTATGATAAGAGAGCTAAAATGGCACTCTTTCATCTCCCAATTTCCATAGAATGCAATAACAAGGGGAATCAAGCCCGCAATAAGAACTGTTACGGGAGGCGAAGCAAGACGCAAAGCTATAACAGTTAACAGATAATAGAGAACATGGCCGATAAGAGCTAAGAGAAAGGCCACCATCCAGAGGCGTAGTGAATACTTTTTAAAGATTTTTTTTGCATTTACAAGAAGGAGAAAGGAGGAGATGCCGCCATAGAAGACGTAGCGCATAAAGGTGATTTCAATGGCATTATAACCGACTAAAAAGGTTGGAATCACATAGATCATTCCCCAAACAAAGCAAGCCAGTAATGCAAAAACAACTCCTATTAACATAAAATCGAGAAAAGCAGGATTGTAAAAATTTCTTTACGGATTACAAGTTCAGCAAAAAACATGCCAATAATACCCAAAAGTATGCTACGATTCCCCCTTTAATAATTTTAACTCATTGATTTACAAATGCGTGGAGACACTCTCTCTAGACCTATTGAGCATGTAGCACCCTCTTTTCTTCCCTTTTTTGAAGCCGATATTCCTGCAGGCTTCCCCTCTCCAGCAGAGGATTACATAGAGCAGCAGCTTGATCTGCATCAGCATCTGGTGAAGCATCCCGCAGCCACTTTTTTTGTAAAAGTTTCAGGTGACTCTATGCAGGGGGCCGGAATCTTCTCCGGCGATCTACTTATTGTCGACCGCTCTTTGCCTCCATTGAATGGAAAGATTGTCGTTGCCATTTTAAATGGAGAGTTCACCGTTAAGCGTCTCCGTATTCATGGGAAAAAAATCTGGCTGCTTGCTGAAAATCCAACTTATCCGCCCATTTCAGTGGGTGAGGAGAATGAATTCCAAGTCTGGGGCGTTGTCACATACGTAATCCACCAATGTTCCTCCTAGTTGATTGCAATAACTTCTTTGTCTCCTGTGAGCGGGTATTTAATCCAAAGCTTAAGTCTAAACCCGTCGTCATTCTCTCAAATAATGATGGATGTATTATCGCACGCTCACAAGAGGCTAAAGATTTAGGCATTCCCATGGGAGCCCCCTATTTTCAATGGGAGGATTTCTTAAAAAGAAACCATGTGACTCTTCTATCCTCGAACTATGCTCTCTATGGAGATCTCTCTTTCCGCGTCATGCAGACACTAGAAGCTTTTAATCCCGATCTTGAGATCTACTCAATCGATGAGGCTTTTTTGCACCTCTCATCAGATGATGACCCTTACGCCTTTGCCCATTTTTTACGCCAAAAAGTGCAAGAATGGACAGGCATTCCTATCTCAATTGGCATAGCCAAAACAAAAACCCTCGCAAAAGTGGCTAATGCGCGTGCTAAAAAAGATCCCAAATGCAAAGGGGTCTTCGCTCTTTTGACTATTGAGAGCCAAGAGCAGATCCTGGAAACCCTTCCGGTAGAAGCTATCTGGGGTATTGGACGAAAAACTTCGACTCTCCTCCAGCGCAAGGGAGTCTTTACCGCTGCCCAGCTCATTCACCAAAGCGACACGTGGATCCGTAATGCGCTTACAGTAACAGGACTAAGAACAGCGTGGGAGCTAAGAGGGATCTCCTGCTTAGGGCTTGAAGAGATTGCAATAGCTAAAAAGTCGATTATGACATCACGCTCATTTGGAAGAGCTCTTGTCGAATACGGCGAGCTTCAAGAGGCAGTAGCAGCCTTTGCAAGCAGGGGCGCTGAAAAGCTCCGTAAAGAGAAGAGGCTTGCCTGTGCACTCCAAGTCTTTGTGATGACATCTCCTCATAAAAATGATGAAACTTTTTATAGCAATGCCGCTTTTCTCACATTGGCAGAACCAACAGCTTACACCCCAACTATTATTTCTACTGCAAAAGCCGGACTAAAGCAGATCTATCGAGAGGGATTTTCTTATAAAAAGGCAGGCGTTCTACTTACGAATCTTGTTGAATCTTCTCCCATACAAAAGGATTTTTTTGTGCGGCAAGAAGAGGTCTACTCCTCCAAACAGATGGAAGTGATGGCACTCATCGACCATCTCAACGACAAATTTGGCTATCCTGTCATCCAATTTGCTGCAGAAGGAATACATCCTGGCTGGAAGTCGAAGCAGCATCTCACTTCCTCCTCCTTTACTACATCCTGGGATGAACTCTTGACGATCGATATTTGATTCTGTACATTATCGACTATATGGATCAGCTCTTTGGAATCGTAGAAAGAATCACCTTTCAAAATGAAGAAAACGGTTTTACCGTTGCTAAACTGAAAAGTCCCCGTAAGAGCGACCTTGTCACCATTGTCGGCACATTCCCCGGCCTACAACCCGGAGAGAGCCTGCGCTGTGTTGGGAAGTGGAAGGTCAATGCATCGCATGGCATGCAATTTGAGGTAGAAACATACCATCTTGAAGCTCCCTCCGATCTTATTGGCATCCAAAAATATTTAGAATCTGGCCTCATCAAGGGCATTGGCCCCAAATATGCCAAACGGATTGTCGAAGCTTTTGGACTGCAAACCCTAGATATTTTAGATACTACCCCAGAAAGACTGCTAAGTATTTCGGGAATTGGAAAAAAAAGAGCTGAAAATATCATCTCCTGTTGGCAGGCCCAGAAGCTTATTCGCAAGGTGATGCTCTTTTTATCCCGCTATCAGATCAGCCCCTCCTATGCACAGAAGCTCTACAAAATCTATGGCGATGAATGCATCGAAGTTCTGCAAGAAAACCCCTTTGTAATTGCCAAGCAGATTCCAGGCATTGGATTTAAAAAAGCCGACGCCATTGCTGAAAAGATGGGAATCGCAAAAACTGCTTTTCAAAGGATTGATAGCGCCATTGAGTTTCTGCTCTTAGAGTGCGCCGAAAGCGGACATACCTGTTTCCCAAAAGAGAAGCTGCTCACAAAGGCCGCAGAGCTTCTAACAATTGACCCGGAATGCATCATAGAGCGCCTTCTCGTTTTAACAGCAGAGGGGGTGATTGTTGAGAAAAATGAGGAAGCGGGGGGGAATAGGATCTGGCTTAAAGGGCTTCACCTCTGTGAACTGGGAATTGCAAGAGAGCTTAAACGGATTGCAGAGGGAAGGTCTCCTTTGCGCAAAATCGACACACAAAGAGCAATTGATTGGGTAGAAGAGAAATTAAGGATCAAGCTTGCACCTCAGCAAAAAGCAGGTGTTGCAAGTAGCTGCGAAGAAAAAATCCATATTCTTACAGGGGGTCCCGGAACCGGTAAAAGCACAATCACAAAGGCCATTTTGACCATCACCAAAACTCTTACAAGAGGGATTATTTTAGCAGCCCCAACAGGCAGAGCCGCCAAGAGAATGCAGGAGATCACAAACTACTCAGCTTCTACAATCCATAGCCTTCTCTCCTATGATTTTATCCAGAAAAAATTCAGAAAAAATCACGACAACCCTCTCGAATGTGATCTTATCATCATCGACGAAGCGAGTATGATCGATACTCCTCTCATGTACCACCTTCTCAAAGCAATCCCCTCTAAGGCGCGCCTGATTTTTGTCGGTGATGTGAACCAACTGCCAAGTGTGGGACCCGGAAATGTGCTCAAAGACCTGATTAATAGCCTGATCTTCCCGGTGACCGCGCTCACGGAGATATTTCGGCAGGCGGCAGGCTCTCAAATCATCACGAATGCCCACCGCATCAATCGCGGAGAGTTTCCCTTTTTAAAGCCTTTTCCAAGGAGCGATTTCTTCTTCATCAAAGCCGAAACAGCTGAAGAAGTCTTAAATACAGTGATTGACCTTGTCTGTGTCCGCCTTCCCAAAAAATACCATTTTGACCCCATTGAGAAGATCCAGGTTCTCTCTCCTATGAAGCGGGGAAAAATTGGCACACAAAATCTTAATCTCTCCTTGCAAGAGAAGTTAAATCCTAAAAATGAGCCGATTTTTCATGGCGGTGCCCGCTTTGCCGTGGGAGATAAAGTGATGCAGATGCGCAATAACTATCAAAAAGAGATCTATAATGGGGATATTGGAAAGATCCTTCATATAGATCGGGAAGAGCAGGAGTTGACCCTCTCTTTCGACAAAAAAGAAATTCTCTATACCTTTTATGAGCTCGATGAGCTTAGCCTGGCTTACGCCACATCGATCCATAAGTATCAGGGCAGCGAATCGCCTTGCATAGTGATTCCGATTCATACTGACCACTTCATGATGCTCCAAAGGAATTTGCTCTATACAGGAGTCACCCGTGGAAAAAAACTCGTTGTCCTTGTTGGAACTCCCAAAGCAATTGCTATTGCCATTGCCAACGAGAGTGCCGATCAAAGAGAGACGGGACTTTGCAAAGAACTCACTCAACTTTAGGATTTTTACTCTAAAGTTGAGTCTGTGGTGCAATATTTCTAGGGTTTTGCGGGGAAAAAAATGGCCCTAAATAACCAGTTGATAAATGCTACAATGATTGCAAATAGAATGGCCCACCAAAAATTGTTTATCCCAAAACCTGGAATAATCCAGTGGGCAAGATAGACGCAGAATCCCATAATGATAAAAGAGAAGAGGCCCAAGGTCAGAATGTTGATAGGCAGAGTAAGAATAAAGAGGATTGGGCGTAATAGGGTATTAATCAGCCCCAAAACAACAGCTACAAGTAGAGCTGTAAAGAAGCTTTTTAAATGGATACCAGGAAGGATGTAACTCGTTATCAGAATAGCAATAACGTTAACAAAGAAAGAAAGGATAATATGCATAAAAAATGGCCTTGATTTTTGTTTTAATACCTCTACTTATTTTTACTATATCGATTGTCTATTTTTCTATCCAGACTGGTATTTCTCCCATGCCAAGTTCTTTAGAGGTAAAAAAAGCGTTGATCCCTCTACTGCCGCAAAAAATCGATGGAAAAATATATGAACTTGGATCGGGCTGGGGGTCAATATTGGTCCAATTTGTCAACCAATATCCTAAAGCTGAAATTGTTGGATATGAGCTCTCTTTTTTCCCCTGGTTGACTGCATGGCTTCGTTTAAAATGGTTGGGAGGGGTGAAAGCGCAAGTTTTACGAAAAGATTTTTTTTCTACCAAACTCGAAAATGCAACTCTTGTTTTTTGCTATCTCTATCCGGGAGCTATGGATAAATTAAAGGAAAAATTTGAGAACGAGCTCTCTAGAGGGAGTATCGTGGTGACCAACTCATTTACAATTCCAGGTTGGAAACCCCTGATGACCATAGCAGTGAATGACCTTTTTCGATCAAAAATTTACTACTATAAAAAAAATTAAAATATTTATTACTATTTACTTAATATGTAATAAAAGTTAAAATTAAATAAAAATTAATTATGGAGCTGGTTAAGAATGGGTATATTTTCCTCCGAACATTATAACACTTTTCATAAGTTTGAGGAGCCTTTATTTAATAGCAATCCTGTTCGATGTTTATATAATGCATATCCTCGGGCTGCTCGTCTAGGAGGATTGGCTGTTGTGCCGATTTGGGTGGGAATTAAAACCCTTCTCTCCCCAGTTGTCGACGTGGTTTGTCTAGCCGTTTTTCCTATTCTTTTTGTAAAAACCCTTGATCGAAAATATTGCTGGGGCATGCTCAATGCAGCCATACAGCTCGCCTCTGATGCTGCAATTATCTCTTTGACTATCCTACTCTGGGGAAGCGGTGGCTGGCAAACCGTGATGATTGTTGTGTGCGTTTTTGTTGGGATAGGAAAAGTGACTCCAAAAGTTTTTGCCGCTCTATCAATGGCTATTGGCGGCCCTAGACATCCCGCTGACAGAGAGGGATTAGGGGACATTCTATTTGATAAATTTTCTTTTAGGCAATCGATCATTCCTTTCCTGGGACTCATTGGCGGAAACCCGTTTGTAGTGGCGTTAGACTTAGAGCCCTCTGTTATAAAATACTTTGATGAGCCGGGTGGAATCGGGAAGAAATTTAAAGGCTTTGCTGAACAGTAATACCAAATATCATAAATAATGTGCATGTGGACGACAGCGAAAGCCCCCGGGAGCTCGCGCGCTCTTGGAGTTAAAGATCGTAATTAGAAATATTGACTGACTTACGATCATTTAAATCCGAGGCTTTGGCGTCGTCCACATTTTCTTGAGCTTCTCTACCTCTTCTTCGATCACCTCATCTTCTACCTTTTTAAAAAGAATAGAGGGTTTGGGTAGAGAAAGACCCGGGAGAAGGGTTCTTTCAAGAGATGCTTGCCATTGCTGAGTTGAAATAGAATCCTCTTGGCCTAGCATCTTCCAGATTTTCTCTGCCGTTTTGGGGATGATTGGAGAAGATGTTAGAGCAATGACTTTGACACATTCCAGACAAAGAGTGATCGTTGTCTCCATGAAGGGATGGTTCTTCACCTCTTTCGCATCTTTCCAGGGAGCCTTTGCATCAAAGTAGCTATTTCCCAGACTTGCCAGTTCCATCAAGCTAGAACAGACTCGTCTTAAACGAAAATTCCTGTAATGCTCTTCGATAAGGGAGATTAGGCGATGCATCTCTGAAACAAAACGCAGGTCTGCCTCTTCTAATTCGTGAGGGGGAGGAATTTTTCCCTGGCAGCGATTTTGAACGAAGACTAACACTCGATTCACTAAATTTCCCAATTTGCCCAAAAGGTCGCTATTGCAACGCATTTGAAAGTCTTTCCAGGTAAACTCTGAGTCGGCAGTTTCGGGAGCATTTGCAGCAATCGCATAGCGGATCTGATCAGAATCAAATCGATCAAAAAAATCATCCAAATCAATATACCACCCATCCGATTTACTGAATTGCCTTCCCTCAAGATTGTAAAATTCATTAGCAACGAGCTCATCCACAATTTTATAGGGCTGGTCTTGCCCCATGATCATTGCTGGAAAAAAAAGTGCATGGAAGGGAATATTATCTTTGCCAACAAATTGAATATATTTAGTTTTGGGATCGAACCAGTATTTTTCCCAAGCTGAGGGGTCATCTCTTGTTTTAGCCCACTCTTTTGTTGCCGAGATGTAGCCAATGGGGGCATCAAACCAAACATAGAATACTTTATCCTCTCTCCCCTCAATAGGGAGGCTAACACCCCATTCAAGATCGCGCGTGATGGCTCTTGGACGGATCTCATCAAGGTAGGAAGCGGCAAAGTGTTTAACATTTTGTTTCCAATTTTTTAGATCGAGAAATTCTGAAAGCCTCTCTTTAAATTTGTCTAAAAGAAGGTAATAATGATTTGTTTTTTTAAGAGTGAGCGGTGAGCCGGTCAGCTTGGAGCGGGGGTCTATCAAATCGCTTGCCTCATAACTTGCGCCGCACCTTCCACACTCATCCCCCCGAGCTTGTTCATATCCACAGCGAGGGCATCTTCCAACTACATAACGGTCAGCTAGAAAACGGTTTTCAGTTTGAGAGAAGAGCTGCTCTGTTGTCCCCTCTTCGATGTATCCATTTTTAAGGAGATCCAAAAAAAACTCTTTTACAATGGGAGGATGGAAAGCAGATGTTGTGCGGGAAAAATGGTCAAATGAGATCTCTAGCTTATGAAAGAAATCGAGGTTGATCTTATGAAAGAAGTCGACATGCTCTTTAGGAGATCTTCCGGCAAGCTCCGCATTTAAGATAATCGGCGCTCCATACTCGTCTGAACCGCAGATATAGAGGACATCATTGCCCTGCATTCTTTCAAAGCGGGCATAGGCATCGGCAGGAAGATATGCTCCTGCAATATGACCAAAATGAAGAGGTCCATTTGCATAAGGAAGAGCTGAAGTAATTAAAATCTTCTCTTTCACTACTCTACTCTTTCTCTCCACTATACAACTCATCCTCATTGGGTTTCTTTCCCTCTTTCTTGTTTTGCAGCAAGAGATCTCGATTCTCAGCAATTGCCTCTAGAACCATGGTTGCAGGGTTTTGAGGAAGCTCTTCACCTCGGCTGATTAAACCCTTTGCAATGCCGATTGCAAAATTCACGAGGGTGAACGCATTATCAAAACGTTCTCCCAGCTTTTGATTTGTTAATGTATGTTTAAAATTCATCTTATTCTCCTATAATTTTAGTTAAGGCTCTCTGCTCTTCAGCGATTATAATGCTTCGCAAAATCTGGTATGTGACATCAAGATCATCATTCACGATATTGAAATCATACTCTTTTGCATAGCCCAATTCTTTGTTAGCCCAGCTCAAACGATATTCTATTGTCTTCTCATCCTCAGTTTTCCGTCTAAAAAGACGTCTTTTAAGCTCATCTAAATTTGGAGGACTAATAAAAATAAAAAGCGCTTCTATTTTTTCTTTTACTTTCATCGCTCCTTGGGTATCAATCACAAGAATGACATGCTTTCCACTAGCTTGCAAAACATCAACTTGCATCTTGTTAGTCCCATAGTAATTCCCAAATACATTAGCATATTCTATGAACTCGTCTCTTTGAATTTTTGCCTCAAATTCCTCTTTGGACAAAAACTGATAATGCTCCTCATCTACTTCTCCGGCTCTTGGCCGTCTTGTCGTGGAGGAACAACTTTCGCTAATTGCATCGGGAAATTCCCTTAGCAGCATTTGTACAAGCGTAGACTTACCGGTTCCAGCCGGTGCGCTAATGACAAAAAGTAGACCCTTCTTAAGATTCCCAAGCAGTTTTTTGCTCATCGACGAAGACCTATCTGTTTATTCAATATTCTGAGACTGTTCTCGGATCTTTTCTACCTCCCCTTTGGCTTCAACAACGAGGTGGGCAACTTTAGCATCAGATGCCTTAGAGCCTATAGTGTTGAGCTCACGGGCAAGTTCCTGGAGCAAAAATTCGATTTTTTTTCCTCTTGTCTCACTCTCTTCTACAAGTGGATCTTCAAGAAAATGTCTTAGCTGTTCCAGGTGACTATTAAAACGGACAACTTCTTCTGTATAATCGGAACGTTCAGCTATCAGACAGATCTCTCGAAGAATTCTCTCATCTAGCTCTTCACTCTCTCCCAAAAGAATAGAGAGGCGGGTTTTTAATTTTTCCCGGTGGGCTATGAGCGTTTGTGATGCATAAGATTCGACTTGTCTGATACCCTTCTGGAGATTGTCTATGCGCTTTTCAATATCCTCTTTGAGAACCCTCCCCTCAGACTCTCTCATCTCTAAAAGAGAATCAATTGAGGCGATGACACCCTCTTTTAAGATCTCCTCTGTCAACTTCTCATCGATGTTGGGATCTGCGGAACTCATAATCCCTTTGACATCTGCAAGCATTGAAAAGTTGAAATTCGCTTTAAAATCAAGCCCCAGCTCTGAGGCAATCTTCTCCCAGCCATTTTTTATTTCTTTGGCAAGGAAGAGATTTGGAGTCACCGGCACTCCCCTCTCTTTTTCTGCAAAAGAGAGAGTCAAAGTGACAACTCCCCTTCCAAGCCTCTCTCGCATCCAGGAACGGATTTTCACCTCAAAAGAGTTAAAAAGAGAGGGCAAAAAAAGATTGATCTCTAAAAAACGGCGATTCAGGGATTGAATCTCAAAAACAAGAGTCCCAAGCTCGTTTTGCAGACTTTTTCTTCCAAAGGCGGTCATGCTCTTAATAGGCTGCAAAAGATGGCGGCTCATCGCACCTCCGGGGTAGAGTGCAGAGGCGCAAAGGAGCGCCTGTGGATTGGAGAGGGGCCATGTTTTTTTAAAGCTGCCATATGTTGGGGAGTTCCATATCCTTTATGTTGATCAAAACCATATTCGGGGTACTTTTCATGCCACCCTACCATGAGCTCATCTCTTCTGCACTTTGCAATAATAGAAGCTGCCGCAATCGATTGAGATTTCTGATCACCTTTAATAATATTTTGATTAACAATCCCAGGGATTTTTACCCCATCGACAATAATATAATCGGGCTTCTCCTTGAGTGAGAAAATAGCCTCTCGCATCGCAAGAAACGTCGCCTGGAGAATATTGATCTCATCAATCACAGTATGAGAGACCTCTCCCACCCCATAGACAACTTCTTTATGTGAGATAAGCGATTCAAAAAGAGAACGCCTTACTTTAATGCTGAGAAGCTTGCTATCATTAATCCCTTCAAAAAAAAGACCTTCGGGAATAATACACGCGGCTGCCACAACAGGACCTGCAAGAGGTCCCCGGCCAGCCTCGTCTACCCCGGCTATCCTTTTAAGCCCAAGTCTCCAGATATTTTTTTCAATAGCTGTCAGTTTCTGAAGACGCTTTTTCTCACAAAAGTTGTGTTTGCTCGCGTTCTGAGGAGACATTGTCGATAACTGCTTCTACTTTAACTGCTTTCGGTTCTTTTTTTATCTCAGACTTATTTGGTTCCACTGCAGTTCCGGCAGCTTTTGGCGGCCGACGCCCCTGGATTTTTTCTTGTACTTTGGCTGCCTTGCCCGTTTTTCCACGAAGATCATAGAGTTTAGCACGGCGCACATCGCCTCTTTTCACCACTTCTATATTTGTAATCCGTGGGCTATGAAGGTAAAAGACTCTCTCCATCCCCTCATCATAAGAAACCCTATGCAATGAAAATGTTTCGGAAAGGCCGCTTCCTTTTCTGGCAATCACCGTTCCTTGAAAGACTTGGATTCGCTCTTTTTCTCCCTCAACGATTTTTGTAGATACTTTGACAGTATCCCCGATACGAAAAGCGGGGATCTTCTCTTTGAGTTGATCTGCTTCAAGCTCTGCAATGAGTTCACTGTGAACCATAATTATTTCTCCTTATAGTTTATACAAATTTTAAGCATCCCAACGCAGAACCCAATTGTAACCATCATGGTCTCGAAAGGCAATCTGATGCGAAGGGAGATCTCCCATTATTTTTTCTAATTTACCTACGACTTTTCCCGACCGGTTAAGGGCGAGAACACAACGGTCAAAATAATTACGATCCGTCGTGGAAAGTGTAAAGAGAATATGCGTACCTGTTTGTTTTTCACCTCTTTTGAGGGATAGGCTATTTTTTCCACATTTCATAACTGCTTCTCTTTCATTTTGAAATCCGACTTTCCAGCCTAGCGTTTTTTGAAAAAAGCAGACGCTTTTTTCTACATCATCAACAAAAAGGGCTGTATCTATATTAAGTGGAGGAAGCTCCAACTCGCGTTCAGCCTTACCCTCCTCTTCTTCCCCTCTTTTTGCAAATGCATGAAAAAAAAGATCGGGACGCGAAGTTAAAGTTTTTTTTACCGATGCATTCCGCCGCCATCTCTCTATTTCCCGGTGATCCCCATTCAAAAGGACCTCCGGCACCTCCCTCCCTTCAAAAACAGGGGGCCGTGTATAGTGAGGAGTATCAAGAAGGCCATCTCCCTCAAAGGAATCCGCGCGGGCAGCGTGTTCATTCCCAATAAACCCAGGAATAAAACGGCACACGGCCTCGACAAGAACAAGAGCGGGGGCAAGGCCGCTTGGCAAAACATAGTCCCCAATGCTGATCTCTTCGTCCACTTCCATCTCTATCACACGCTCATCAATCCCCTCATACTGGCCGCATATCAAAATGAGATGTGGATGGCGGGAGAGTTCCAAGCATTTGGCTGCTGTTAGAGTACTCCCCTGAGGAGAGAGATATACAACATGCGAATGCGCCATTTTAACACTTCTGATCGCTCCTATCAGCGGCTCGGGCATTAAAACCATTCCAGGACCCCCGCCATAGGTGCGGTCATCGACACGCCGATGCTTATCAAGAGCAAAATCACGTATATCGACGTGGCGAATCCTAATAATTTCTTTTGCAAGAGCTTTTTTTATCAAGCTCTGTTCAAAAGGTGATTCAAAATAATCAGGAAAAAGCGAGAGTATGTCGATATCCATCTATCACTCGCGCTTATGAACCTACGCTTTTGCCGCAGTTTTACGATTCTTTCTTTTCTGGCGTAAGAGAGTTTTGCGAGCGATCTCTTTTTGGCGCACAGCATCGATCACTTCAGGGTGTTTCTGCTTAACAAGCGATTCTACCTTTTCTGTGAGGACTGCTCCGTTTGCAAGCCAGTGTGAAATTCTTTCGGAATCTAAACTAAAACTCTTTTCAGCTGAATCCTCTAGAGGATTATACCATCCAAGAAGTTCCATATATTTCCCATCTCGGGGAGAGTGCGAATCAGTTAAAACGATTCGATAAAAAGGACGATTTGTCCTCCCTTGTTTCCGCATCCGTATTTTTAACGCCATGGTTCTTTAAAAACCTCCAAATTTTGAAAACTTCTCAAGCATCTTTTTGCTTGGTGCATTCTTAAACATTTTTTTTGTATTTTTAAAACTCTTCTTGAGTTTGTTAACATCTTCGAGTGTTGTCCCGCTTCCCTTTGCAATGCGCTTTGCCCGGGCATGATCGATCTCATTTTTTTCCTCTCTCTCTTTTTGAGTCATAGAGAGGATAATGCATTCAATTTTTGAAAATTCCTCTTCAGAAGATTCAAACTCCGACATATCCATGCCGGGTATTCCAGGAAGCATCTTCATCAGCCCCTTAATAGAACCCATTTTACGAAATGCCTGCATCTGCTTGAGATAATCGTCATAGGTAAAGCTTGCATTCCGCATCTTCTTCTCAAGAGATTTGGCATCCTCTTCGGAGATATGCTCCTGAGCCTTTTTTACAAGGTTGATTGTATCGCCCATCCCAAGAATGCGATCAGCCATCGATTGGGGATTAAATAGCTGGAGATCTTCGACTTTTTCTCCAATTCCCTCGAATTTAAGGGGTTTGCCAGTAACCTCTTTAATCGAAATCGCCGCTCCTGCGCGCGCATCGCCATCGAGCATGGTGAGAATGGTACCTGTAAGCCCAATCCTCTTTTCAAATTCGCTTGCCGTCTTAAGGGCATCCTGTCCCGTTGCAGCATTGGCAACAAGGAGGACCTCATGCGGGGAGGTTGCTTTTTTGATCCTCTCAAGCTCATCCATGAGCGTCTCGTCAATATGCAGCCGTCCCGCAGTGTCGAGAATCAATAGATCTGCGCCAAGTTCCATGGCAGCTTTCAATGAGGCTTTTGCAACCTTTACAGGATCTGTTTCCCCCTCAATAGAAAAGACGGGAACATTGATAAGCTCCCCAAGTTTTTTCAGTTGCAAAACAGCTGCGGGACGCTGCAGATCGCAGGCAACAAGAAGGGGCTTTTTTGAGTGCGGTTTTTTTGTTAAATAGTGTGCGAGCTTTGCTGCATGGGTTGTTTTTCCGGCCCCTTGGAGCCCCAAAAGCATAATTACAGCTGGCTTACCGGGTAGCTCTAAAGAGGCCTCTTTTTCTCCCATTAAGGCGACAAGTTCATCATGGATCACCTTGATAAACTGCTCTCCTGGCTTAACGGATTTTATGACTGCGCTGCCAAGAGCCTTCTCTTTAACGTTTTTAATAAATGTTTTTACAATGGAATAACTCACGTCGGCATCGAGGAGCGCTAGACGCACCTGACGGACAGCATCAGAGATATTATCTTCGCTGAGATGCTTTTTTCCTAAAAGCCCGGAAAAAACATCGGTGAATTTTTTGCTAAGAGCACCAAACACTCTCAAAACCTTTTGTTAAAAACAAAACTCGAGAGACTATGATACTTTATCAAATGAATCTCTTTCAAGGAAAAAGAAGCGATCATTGCCAGAGTAGTCCTTAAAGACAATCCCCTTTTCAAACCCCTCTGCTAAAAAAATTTCTTTTATATCTTCTGCCTGATCTCTTCCGATTTCAAACCAGCACTTTGCGCTTATATTAAGAATTTTTTTAATGTCGCGCGCAATCTTCCGATAAAACTCACCGCCGTTTTCTCCCGCTAAAAGAGCTTGCGACGGCTCAAAATTCTTGACCTGTGGATCTAGTACATCAAATTCCCCTTTAGAAACATAAGGTGGATTTGAGACAAAATAATCGCAAGTTAAGCCGGAAAAGGGAGAGAGAAGATCCCCCTCTAAAAAGAATATTTCTACCCCATTTAAAAGGCTATTTTTTCTGGCAATGGAGAGGGCTTTGGAAGACAAATCGGAAGCAAAGACCTGAAGCTTCGGAAATCTCTTTTTTAAGGCAATAGCAATGCAGCCGCTGCCGGTGCAAACATCAAAGAGTTTTTTACCCTCTAAATCTTCTACTTCTAAAATCTTAGCTATTCTATCAACGAGGATTTCTGTCTCTTGCCTGGGAATGAGGACATCTCGGGAGAGGGTGATTTCGGCATCATAAAAAGTTAGCTTTCCAATGATGTAAGCAACAGGCTCCCCTTTTACTCTCCTTTTGCACATTTCTCGAAAGGTGTTTAACTCCTCCTCTTCCAAAGGACGGTCAAAGTGCAAATAAAGATCGATACGTTTTAAGCTTAAGCTTGCGGCAAGTAGATCTTCAGCATCGCGCCGACTTTTTAAATAGGCAGCCGCAAGAGAGATCACTTCGAGAATCGTCTTCATCAGGAGCTAAGGGCAAGTTTGTAAAAATGCATGATAAGGGCAGAGGTGAGCTCATCCAAATTCCCCTGCATCACACGGTCTAGAGAGTAGAGGGTAAGATTGATCCGATGATCGGTGACGCGATTTTGAGGAAAATTATAAGTACGAATACGCTCAGATCTATCGCCGGAGCCTATCTGGGCAGCGCGGGTAGAAGCTGTCTCCTCATGCTGCTTTTTCTGCTCTATCTCTGCAAGCTTCGCTTTTAAAAGCCTAAGAGCTTTGTCCTTGTTTTTATGCTGGCTTCTCTCCTCCTGACAATAGGTGACGACTCCAGTGGGAAGGTGGGTCACTCTAACAGCAGAATCTGTGACATTGACGTGCTGACCGCCGGCTCCCGAGGAACGGTAAGTATCAATACGGAGCTCTTTCTCATCGATGACAATCTCCTCCTCCTCTTTTGGCTCAAGGAGAACTGCCACAGTGATCGCGGAGGTATGGATCCTCCCTTGCGTTTCGGTATCGGGCACTCTCTGAACGCGATGTGTCCCTGCCTCATATTGGAGAATCCGTTTAACATTATGCCCGCTCATGACCATAATGTACTCTTTAAATCCTCCTATTTCAGAGGGGCTGCAAGCTAAAAGTTCATACTTCAATCCCTTGTTGTCAGCATAGAGCTGATACATACGGACGCAATCCCCCACAAAAAGGGCCGCCTCATCCCCTCCGGTGCCGGCCCGCACCTCCAAGATGATATTCCTGGAATCTTCAGGATCGGGAGGAACAAGAAGAGTTCTAAGTTCTCCTTCAAGTCTTTCGATCTTTGCAAGGAGTAGCTTATTATCTTCTTTGAGAAGTTTGAGCATCTCCTCATCATTTTCGGCATTGATCAGCTCGCCATTCTCCTGAAGCTCTGTTTGGGCTTTGCGTAAAGGGAGGGCCACTTCTTTAATGGAATTGAGATAAGAGTGCTCTTGGGTTAGCTCTCGATAGACTTTCTGGTCATTAAAGATTTCAGGTCTCGATAGGGCCTCTTCAACTTCTTTGAGTCGCGACAGAAACCGTTCAATCTTTTTTTCCATAATGCAAAATCTTAGTAACCAATTAATTCACAAGAGAGATCGAGAGAGAAAGCCGATATTTGGGGATATTATTTCCCTTTTTTCTTCTTCTTCTTTTTATCTTCCTCTTTTTCTTCCTTGGAATTGTCAAGATCTTGTTTGACCTCTTCCTGCTTCTTTGCATAGCGCTTCAGGAACTTGTCAACGCGGCCTTCAGTGTCGATAAATTGTTTACTGCCTGTGAAGAAAGGATGGGAAGCTGAAGAGATAGAGATATAATGGACAGGGTATTCTTTGCCCTCATGCATCTCTTTCTTTTCTGTTTTCTGAGTGCTTCCGCAGATAAATTTGACTCCATTGGAAGAGTCGATAAAAAGAACTTCTTGATATTCAGGGTGGATATCTTTTTTCATTGTGTGGACTCCAGCTTTTGAAAACCAATCAATCTAATGATTATTCATGAAAAAAACAAGAGAAAATATCTAATCGCTCACTTATAATGGATATATGAAAAAACTTTTTTTATTAGCCCCCCTTTTTTTTATCCTTCTCACCCACTCATTATTTGGAGAAGAGATCTATTTAAAAGATCAGATTCGAGAGGCAAAGTCCGGCAATTATCTTGTCACTTTTCAAGATAAAAACTTTACTTTTCTCCATATATATGACAGGCAAAATGGATACCTCATACTGGAAGAGGTCAATGTCCCAGCGCCCCGAGCACCTAAAGACTCCTGGAAGGAGTGGTTTGAAAGGGGTGCTCCAGGAAACACTTCCTGGACTCACACCCGACTTAACCTTACAACAGGAAGACTCGAAGCCTCCTACTCTTTTACCTATCAGAGGTGGCTAAATATAGCTGAAACGGACCATTTTATGGCCACGCTTCTCAATTTAAAATTCTATTCCATCCCCGACACGACGCGGAGGCGCATTGGACCTACCCCAGGCTACGGAAGAGAAGACTTACGTCCCATCTGGCAACCAAAACTCGTCATGGATGGAAGAGCTATTCCAAAGGTCTATTTTAAGGCCTTTAAAGCACGTTGGCCCAATGATCGGAGCGAGCTTGCAAGCAAAAAAATTGAGATCTATCTTCCGGAAAAGAGGGATTCTTATCTTGGTTATCCCACTTTCTTTCCTTACTGGGTGGAAGTGGAGGGAAAGCTTGCTTCGGGACGCATCCGCGTAATAGACTCCGGAGAGGGAGTACAATCGATTCAACCTCCAATGCCCCCAGCCCATAGACTCTTGGAGTGCAGTGACTTGTCACCGCTTTTCTGAAGCACTTATTACCCAGAACCTGTTAGCTTTAAAGCTAAAAAAAGCGGTGACAAGTCTCCGCACTCCACAGTAGTTCTTCCGGAGTTGTAAACAAAGAGCCGACATTCTCCACACGTTTTTAACTATTTTAACAGGAATATTTTAAGAAACAAAATGCGTTGTAAAAAAAATTTTACAAACATATTGTGAACAATTTATCCACACCCTAGGACGACGGCTCCATGCGAGTGAAGCCCTCTAGGTCTTTAGCTCCTAGGTTTTCTATCCACGCCAGCACACATTCTATTGGCTGGCGATTCTTTTCGCCTTCTGATGGGGCCCCCCAGAGATTTCGGATATCCTTATCTTCAATCTTGCCTCCAGGTAATTTACGACTAATGTACCAACTGGTATTGTTCCCTAATTGGATGATACAGTATTGATTTTCTTGCAACTGCGCTGTGATCTTATTCAAATCGTGCCAGTCATCAATATTATAATGCACGGGATTTACAGGTTCTAAACGCCCTAAGAAGTGATTATTATCAGGCCCAAGAGGGAATTCCCTCATTGTTTCTATCTCTACTTCTCTCGTAATATATTCTCCCAAGGGACCATACCCAGACTTTCCTTGATATACCCCCATCAACAGCAATTCATTACTATTTTGAAATTTATAAAACAAATAATGACTTTCTGGTATTTGGGTTTGAAGAAATTCACGATCCTGTTGGCTTGTTATTATGAAATAGCGGGGCTCTTCTTGATCATTATCCCTTTCAACGGTCCTAATTAAGAGCTCTTTTCTTTCAACTTTCTTACGGATCGATTCACTCACTCTTGGAATCTCAGCAGGGAGAGGGTCTCCCCACTCGCTAATAGCATAGAGAAAATAGGAGACAAATGCTGCAAGAGAGAGGGTAGCAGCAACTCCTGTGGCTGTCATAGTAATGGACCCCCAAAAGTGGAGTCCGGCATGAATCTGCTGCATCCAGAGAGGGGCAGCCGTAAAATGGCCGGCAATGCCAAATGCTCCAGGTATTACAGCCAGTGCAAAAATAGCAAGAACCACTACGACGATTTTTACAATAGGAGTGGGATTGACCAATCTTTGCCAGAACCCATACACATTTGTTCGATTGCCTAGATGGGATTGTCCCTGAGTCTCTAACATAGCCTTTTCCTCTATAATTTATCTTACAATTATAGCTGCAAAGCATTAATTTTGGATTAAAATAGTAATAAAAACAATCAATTTATTGTAAATTTTTGAGTGTGGTGACTGAGAATTGAATTTTTAAGGATCTTCAATTAGACTATTGGCTCTCTTATATCATGGCGAAAAAATGCGTAGACAAAGAAAAATTTTGAAACAGGGCATTCTCTTTTATAATAAAAGAAGAGACCGCCTTTCCGAATCTGATAGAAAATATTTTGAAGAACTGCTTGAAAATCTCGACCATGCGATTTTGAATAAAGAAAAAGAGAGATCACGTCAGTTGGCCCAAAAAGTGAGCGATTTCCTTGAAACGCACTACAAAAAAACAGCCCTAGACCATGTTAAAGAGATTGTCTATGCTATTGTCTTTGCCGTTGTCATCGCCTTTTTAGTCCGCGTCTTCTGGTTTGAGCTTTACCAAGTGCCCACCGGATCCATGCGCCCATCCATTGAAGAGCTCGACCGCTTATTTGTCTCCAAAACAACCTTTGGTGTACGCATCCCTTTTAGAAAAGGGCTTCTCTTTTTCTCTCCAGAGAGGCTCAAGAGAAATGGGATGATCGTCTTCTCAGCCAAAGGTTTAGATGTCGGAGATCCGAAGACACTCTATTTCTATCTCTTCCCTGGTTATAAGCAATTTATTAAAAGATGTATGGGCAAGCCTGGAGATACCCTTTATTTTTATGGAGGACGAATTTATGGAATCGATGTGGAGGGAAATCCTATCACAGATTTGTCCAATGAAAAGACTCTGCAAGAGATTGGCATTGAAAAAATCGAACATATCCCCGTCATCACTTTTGATGGAAAATTTGAGCTCGAAAGACCCCTTGCAAATGGCATTTATCGGGATGCTACAATTTTACAGATGAATCAGCCTCTTGGAAAGATGGAACTCATGGGTGGGGGAAATATTAAAGGCTTCTTCTACGATGGAAAAAAATGGATCGAAGATCAGCCCGAAGCCCTTAAATCCCCCCGTTCTACCCCAAAGAGCTATAGCGATCTTTGGGGCATTGGCAATTTTGCAAACTGCCGCCTTCTCACTAAAAAAGAACTTACAACCTATGTGGGAGACTCTTTTTCTGACAATTCCGACGCCCTTCTCTTTTTGGAGCTCCGCCACACCCCTAATATGACCTTTCCCAAGCCTGAGGTGCGCCGCGATGAGCTTGGACAAGTCCATCCCACTCCTACTCCCTATACTACAATCCTTCCCTTAAACCAGGAGCTTCTCAGCCGACTCCAAAATGCTCTTTTTACCTCCCGTTTTACGATTAAAGATGGAAGAGGCTACCACTACCAGGAGGGAGGCGGCCGCCCCCAACCCCTTCAATTTGACCCCCTATTCCCGGGAGTTCCTAATGGGACCTATGAGTTTTATTATGGTAAAGGTTACAAGGTCAACTTGGGAGGCATCCTGACAGAACTCCCATCTAACCATCCCCTTAATAGTTCCAATCCTGAAAATGTCCAAAAACTCTTTAACTTAGGGATCGCCTTTAATCTGCTCTTCTCTCCATTTGCTACAAATCAACCATTTAATCCCCAAAGATTTGCCTATTACCGCGATGGAGACCTCTATGTAATGGGAGCGCCTCTTATCAAAAAAAATGAAGAGAGCCTCCTCTCCTTTGTTAAAAAAGAGCTCAGTAAACAGGAAAAATCAACAAGCAGCGCTCCCTATATTGCCTTCATTGATCATGGCCCCCCTTTTACCCAAGATGGAGCAATCGATGTGGAATTTATCCGCAATTTTGGATTAAAAATCCCTGAGAATAGAGTTCTTGCTCTTGGAGATAACTATTCCAATAGTTCAGATAGTCGCGATTTTGGATTTGTACCCGTTGAAAATCTCCGTGGAGCTCCCTCTTTTACCTTCTGGCCCCCCCAGAGCCGCTTTGGCACTATGCCACAAGCATCCTATCCCATTTGGACACTCCCCAATCTCATCGTCTGGTCCCTTGTCGCTCTCATTATCCTGCTATGTATCCTTTACTGGCTTAAGCGGCGCCGCTCTCCCCAGTTCAAGAGGCGCCCTTAATCCTTTCCTTATCATAAATAATAGTATATAATATACTTATACTATGCATATTCAAAATAGTCATATCTCCTCCAAATATTCCCTATTTGGAGGAGGCCTTTTATTAACGATTTCTCTTGTCGCCTTAGGAGTTTTTTTAACGGGGTATCTTACAGGCACTTTTCAATTTTCACCTATACTCTTCGCCCTTCCCGGAGGGACATCTCTCCTAGCTTTCACAATCATTGCCATAAGCGGAGTCCTCTTATTCCTAGACTCCTCCTCCGATAGGATAATCACTCCTCTTCCCGAACCCTATGCCTCACCTCCAATTGCAAGGGTCAAAAAACGCGATGATGCCAATATTAAAAGTGATGTATTCCCTAAAGAAGAGAGTCTTGTCTCCTACAAAACTCAAGTGCACAAGATTGTCATGGGAGAGAATACAACTCCTCTTTACGAAAAAATCTGCGCACATTGGGTGCGTAATGCTGCATTTCGCATTTTTCATAATCCTTTACGCTCTTTTCTAGAACTTGTCGTCAATGCCCTTGATGCAAGAGAGCCTGATCACCCCATTGGCAAATTTGGTTTAGGATTTCTCTCGATTATGAGTTTTTTAATTCATGAAGAGACAAGAGGATGCCGCATTCAGATTACAACCACCAATCTTTCTTCTGAGGGTCTTTTTTCTTATAAAATCGATATTTTTCAAAAAGATGGAGTGATCCAAACGCATTTCACTAAATTAAAGACTCTTTCAAAAACAGGAACAACGATTACCATTACTCCCAACCAAGGGACATTTTCCGCAGATACTCTCCAGCAAATAAAATCCATCCTCTATTATTTGCAATTTTACTCATGGGGAAAAATAGAAATCACCGAACCCTCTGCTCTGACAACTCTAGGGTCCGGTGAAGAGGTTTACGCAAGGGTTACCCTTCATCCTAAAGAGTTAAGTGTCGAAGATGAGGGTTGCGGAATATCTCTTGCAACTGCCTCAAGTGAATTTTTTGATTCCCGAATTTAGTGAAAAGAAAGATTTAGTCGGAGAGATGGGAAATGGCTTTTTTCAAAGCTACCCCGATGCTGAACTGATTACAGTGAAAACACGACTATTAAGCGATCCCAGGATTGTCTATTTTGTACAAATCAAACCATTGAGAAAAACCATCCCCAAGAACTCATGCCCCTCTTACTAAATCCCCCTAAAAAATCTTAGGAAATTATGGAGTGCGGTGACTTGTCACTACCCACCACAAGGACCTCTTAAAAAATTTAATAATAGGCTTTTTATCCTTAAGGTTTTTCGACTTTTTTGATGAAGATGGCAGCAGGTTCGCCATTAATATCCCATTGAGTGCTCTCAGGTTCATAATCGAAGGAGAGGTCGACAGCCAACACCTCCTCTTTGACATACTCCCCATGGATTAAGAGCGCTTTTTTCACCCTGTCAGTTGTGCCGATTTTGATCTTCACTCGGTCAGAAACGGCAAAATTGGCCTGACGGCGCATCATATTGATCTTATTCACAAGCTCCCTTGCGATCCCCTCGAGTAGCAGTTCATCCGAAAGCGTAGTATCTAGCGCTATCGTTATCATCCCAGCATGCATTGCTGCCCAGCCAGCTCTTGCTATCTGGGTAACTTCAACATCATCCAAAGTGAGAAATAGCTCCTCCCCTCCCACGAAAATTGGAAGAGAATCTCCCTGAAGTAGACGATTTATCTCCTCCTCGTCTAACTCCGAAATAAGAAGCTGCACCTCTTTCATGTGCTGCCCAACCCTCTTGCCTAAATTTCTGAAATTAGGTTTGATGCAATGTTGGACAAACTCTCTTTTCTCAGAGTGCAAAACAACACTTTTGACATTGAGTTCATCTGCAATAAGATGTTCCTGGTGTTTCAGAAAAAAGAGTGTATTGGGATCGCGGCAGACAATATGGACAGAGGGAAGAGGTTGACGCACCTTGATTTTATTCTCCTTACGGAGAGCATGTCCCAGACTGACGGCCACTTGAAGGGAGTCCATCCCCTCTTCCAGGCTTTGACTGCGGCTCCCCTCATGGACTTCAGGAAAATCACAGCAGTGCACGGATATAGGCATGGAGGCAGAACGAAGATTTCTGTAGATTGCCTCGCTTAAAAAGGGAATAAAGGGGGCTGCCACTTTGCAAAGCTCTAATAGGACTGTATGGAGGGTCTCAAATGCCTGGCGGCGATCGGGGGTATCCTCATCAGACCAAAAACGGCGGCGTGACCTACGAATATACCAGTTTGTCAACTGATCGATAAAATCGACAAAGGGAGTCACAGCCAAACTTAAATCATAGACATCCATGCCCGACTTAACATCCAGAATGAGTTTATTGAGGAGGGACAAGATCCATTTATCAATCACAGATTCAGGAAGAGCCTTATATGCTGTGGGCCTCCAATGATAGATGCGGGCATAGGTATTAAAAAATGCATGGGCATTCCAAAAAGGAATAAGAATCTGTCGTAGGATAAGCTCTACTCCGCTCTCTGAAAAGCGGATATCCTCCCCTTTGACAGCTGGGCTATCAAGCAAATATAACCTGATTGCATCAGCTCCATATTTGTGGATGACAATTTCGGGCTCGGGGTAATTTTTTAGCCGCTTTGACATCTTATTTCCATCTTCAGCGAGAACGATCCCATTAACAACCGCATTTTTAAAAGCGGGTTTCTCCCAAAGGGCCGTTGCTAGCACCGTCAAAGTATAAAACCACCCCCTTGTCTGATCGATCCCTTCGGCAATAAAGTCAGCGGGGAATCCTTTTTCTGTAACCTCTTTATTTTCAAATGGGTAATGATTCTGCGCATAGGGCATTGAACCGGCATCAAACCAGCAGTCAAAAACCTCGGAGATCCGGCGAAAAAGCTTGCCGTTTTTGGTAAATTCGAGTCTGTCAATATATTGGCGGTGGAGGTTAGTGATCTTTTCTCCGGTTAACTCTTCGAGCTCTTTTACAGAGCCCATGACATGGACCTCTCCATCTTCAGCTTTCCAAATAGGAATGGGCGTTCCCCAATAGCGGTTGCGGGAGATCGCCCAATCACGCGCCCCTTCAAGCCAGTTTCCAAAGCGCCCCTCTTTTATATAAGCTGGAACCCAATGGATCTGTTCATTCATCTTGGTGAGCTTCTCCTTGATTTTTTCAACAGCGACAAACCAGGTCTCCATCGCACGATAGATAAGAGGAGTGTCAGAGCGCCAACAGAAGGGATATCTATGGTGCAGGGTCTCTCTGCGGATCAATCTCCCCGACTCCTTAAGGCGCTGAATAATAGCTTTATCGGCATCTTTAACAAATTGCCCCGTATATTCCGGGATTGCATTTG
Organism: Chlamydiota bacterium; assembly: GCA_013287335.1. Lineage (GTDB taxonomy): Bacteria > Chlamydiota > Chlamydiia > Chlamydiales > JAAKFR01 > JABDDZ01. The sequence goes on from JABDDZ010000012.1 coordinate 32,263, forward strand.
TAAAGCGTCCATTCTGGTCAACAGGGCAAACAAGCTCGATTCCTGCTTTTTTACAGGCATAAAAATCTGTCTCTCCAAAAGCCGGCGCAGTATGCACAATGCCAGTCCCTTCCGTAAGGGTCACAAACTCATCAGCAATCACGCGGAAAGCTCCCCGGCTCTCCTGATCTGCAAAATAGGAGAAGGGAGGCTCATATCTCTTGTCAAGAAGCTCTCCTCCTTTCATCGATCCAATAATTGTGTAACTTTCGCTATCAGGGAAAATGCGCGGAATCGCCTCTTTTGCCAGGATAAAGCTTCTTTTGCTGCTCTTCTCTTCAATTTTGGCATACTCTATTTCCAGCCCCACGGTTGCAGCAAGATTAGAAATGAGTGTCCAAGGGGTTGTTGTCCAAACAAGAATCGATGTATTGGGATCTTCTTTTAAAGGGAATGCCACAACAATTGAGGGGTCATCGATATCTTTATAGTTGTTCCCCGCTTCAAAATTTGAAAGGGGCGTTCCAAGCTTTGCAGAAAAGGGCATCACTTTAAAACCCTCATAGACAAGCCCTTTATTATAGATCTCTTTAAAGACCCACCAGACTGATTCCATAAAGGAGAGATCCATTGTCTTGTATGTCTTTGAAAAATCGACCCAGCGTCCCATCCGCTCAACTGTCTCTTTCCACTTCTCGGTGTAGCGGAGAACAATGCTCTCACATGCTTCATTAAATTTAGCAATGCCATACTTTTCGATTGCTAGAGCCCCTGAGAGATTATGGCTCTTTTCTACCTCCTGCTCAACGGGAAGCCCATGGCAGTCCCATCCAAAGCGCCTCTCAATATAATGGCCTCTCATGGAGTGGTATCTGCAAACGACATCTTTAATTGTTCCGGTAAGAAGATGGCCATAGTGGGGAAGCCCTGTAGCAAAAGGGGGTCCATCATAGTAGGTGTAAATGGGGGCGTTTTTGCGTAACTCAAGAGATTTTTGGAAGATATTTTCACTTTTCCAAAACTGGAGAATTTTCTCCTCTCTAGCGGCTATCGTTTCATTTTCTATTTCTTCAAACATACTGTTCTAATCCTAAATTTGAGTCACAAAAAACATCATAAATAATGGAGGAATTTGAGATGAGTTTTTTATTTTGTCTTTTAGTCAAAAGTCGATTATACCCCATCTTATGAAAAAAAGAATATTTCAAACCCTCCCTTTTAGAGTAAAGGTTGTGATAGCAAACGGTCAGATCTCTAAAGAGGCTCTCCTCCAGCTCGAAGAGGGAGATGTCCTGCTTTTTGATCAAAAAATTGACTCTTCTCTCTCTATTTTTGTTGAAAATCAACCGATTTTTAAGGGCAATCCCGGGTATTTTAAAGGATTTAAGGCGGTAAAAGTTGAGTAAAATGACAGAAGACTACCAAGAGATGCTCCCTGATTCAGAGGAGTTATCGGAAGTTGTTTTTTCTAACTTAGAGGGGGTGCCCCCTGAACCATTAGATCCTATTTCGGATAAGGAACTAGGCCATTGGAAAGATCTCACCGTTCACCTAGAGGTCATCTTTGGCAGCGCTTCCCTCTCTTTAGCAAGACTTGCCTCCATCACCCGCGATACGGTAATACCCCTCGAGCAGCATGAGGATGAACTCTGTGACCTTCTAATGAATGGACAGAGAATCGCCCGGGGGAAGATCGTCTCCCAAAAAGGGCACTATGGGATTCAGATCCTCTCTTTAACAGAGAAAAAAGTCCCTTAATCTCTCTTTTACAAAAAATAAATTTATGGTATAATAAAAGTAGGAGATAAGGTATTATACTCTTACATTTTTGGGGGTGTAAAGGTTTCGACTTGGCACACAAAATGTTGAGCGCATGTAGAGGACGTCGGTTGGCCTCTTAAATCATTCCGGCAATAATTTTAAATGGCAAAAATACCGCCAACTGCGAATTCGTATACCCTGATTTTGGTAACGTTGTAGCAGCAGCTGCTGCTTAAGACCTAACGGTTTTAAGTGGCCCGGTGCTCTGGGATTGAACCGGGGGTCTTGGAAGCACTGTCATAATACTCGGTATGAGGAGCGTGTCCCATCGTTTTCTGGGGCGCTTTCTCGAGATTAATGAAAACGGGCTAATCTTTTTGGGCGCACCCAGCAGTTAAGATTGGCTTTCATCCTGGGAGCTAAACATGTAGTGCTTGATATGGCGTTTGTTGAGGACGAGAGTTCGACTCTCTCCACCTCCAATCAAATTTAAGGCTTCAGCCTAACAACTGAAGCCTTTTGTTTTTAGTGACATACAATCACAAATTCGCATCGGAAAATTCAGCTGCACAAAGCCCTATTACGCAGTATTTACGCACTAGACAAGATGAAACCGCAGTAAAAAACTATTTAGTTTTTTGAGTTTCCATGCTACACTGTTCAGTCAGTATTGAAACATTTGAATAAGAACTTGAGGACAAAAGCTACTGAAAGGACCTTATGTTTAAATCAATCATTGATAAAATTGGCGCACTTCTAAAAGTAGCATTCTCCTGTAAAAGAGTTCACTCCCCCAATTCTACGTCTAGAGCTAAAACACATCAAGGACATGCAGGAGCAACCTCAGGGGATCACTCTCCTCTTCATATTGGAGACTCTCACCATTACCATGCAAAAAAAGAGACGCGGGAAACCACATCTTATACAAAGTCTTGGGAGACACTTTTAGAAACCTTTTCCCCTGAATCTGCTCAACGTTTAGCCCGTATGATTAATGACCCAAAGTCTAAAGACTCTGGAAAACACAACCTTAATAGACATAAAAAGTGGCTTTCTCAACAGTTTGAAAACATTGGACTCGACCATTCTGATCCCCGCGCGACCACATTTAATCAAATAAGGAAAAAGGCTATCACCTCTGTCGAAGAATTATATGATCATGGAGAAGAGTCTCAATTTAAAAAAGATTGGGCTAACCACTTATTCGATTTGGAAGCCATCAAGGATATTTGAGAAAAATTTTCCCAGCCGAAAGTTCTAAATGTGCCTCTCCGCCCCAATTTAATTTAAATCTACAAGAACGTATTGCGTTGGAATTGCCGTAACAAGTGTAACAGCTGTAACACACTAGAGAATTCCTGTTACATCATGAGCTTTTTGGATTGTGAAAAATGTGACAATTCTTTCTTAAACTGCGTAAATACTGCGTAATTTTCCAGAAAACAACTAGTTTCCAACCTTATTTACAAGTAGTTATAAGCAAGAGGTCGGGAGATATTATGTCTCGCCACCTAAAACACATCCTAAGTAGAGAAACAAGCGATAAAATGAGATTAAACCAGACAAATTACGCAATTTTTACGCATTCAGAGAATGTTTTGATAGTCTTTTCATAAAAGAAATTAACAAAATGTGATCGTTTTTAAAGAGCCATCAATTTTCACACTACCACCATTTGGAATAATCATTTGAGGATCAGTATGGCCAAAGTTCATGTTGAAGATGACAGGGATAGCAACATCGTAGTCCTGTAGAGCACTTTTTACAGCCTTCTGCTGATTCACGATAAAGGCGTCTCTACCTTCGGGTGGTTGTTTATCGCAAAACTGTGCCTTTGGATACGCCATCAAAATAGCTTTAAAATTCTTCAGCAAACCTATTTCAGCTAAAGCTGCAATAAAACAATATACCAATTCTTGCGCAGGCATTTCCTCAGAAGTCTCAATGAAAAGCACTGTACCATCCAGTTTTTCAAAATCAGGCAAATATTTTCTAACCGATAAATGGAAAGAAAGAACTTCAAGACATCCTCCCCAAAGTCGCCCTTGAATTATGCCCTGTTGATCGTTATGCCAAACCCATCCGTCGCTTGGGTACATAGGACGCTTTTTGCTTAAATTCTGTTTGTCGCCCCAATCTAAATCTGCATCACTATATTCAGAAGCCGAGAATACTTGTCCAACTGGGGGATCAAACACAGCCTTTCTGATTGAATTTACCGTATACTCTTGCATACCTCCTCCGATGGCAAATTGGGTCATTATTGC
>JABDDZ010000013.1 GCA_013287335.1 Chlamydiota bacterium
CTGCCCCTCTCTAGTATACATGTCGGGGGGGGGCGCCCGCTGAGAGGTGCATAAAAAAGAAGTGGCGCTGACTCCAGACATCGGCACTATCTCTACCAATTAAAATAGGAAGATCTCCTTTAAGAAGAATACCCTGTTCAGTTGCCTCTTTTTTGACTTTTTCAAACTGTTCAAAGCAATAATATTGAATAAGCTGATGGAAGTGCATATTGTGGGAAAATTCATTCTGCAGCTCGCTAAAGTGATTGTCAGAGGGACTTTTTAAGGAGGGGGGCCAATGCTCCCAATCGCGCCAATCTTGAGTCTCCTTAATCGACTTATAAAGGGCATAGGATTTTAACCATCCATTTTCAGAGACAAACTTATGATAGCTCTCTGTTTTTGAGATTTCTTCATAGGCTTTATGGAACCACTCTTGTAACAACTGGTAGCGAAGCTCCCTCACAGGCTTATATTGCACCTTATTGGAGCGATTAAAACTCTGAAGATGGGCAATCTTCTCTTGGTAGTTTGCCACCCTTTCAATTAAGGGGAGCTTGGTGATTGCAAGATGAATCGGATTTAAGGCAAAAGCAGAGATCGCACTATAAGGACTATCGCCAAGGCCTGTGTCATTGAGTGGAAGAAGCTGAATCACATCCATTCCCACCTCTTTACACCAGTGGATGAGGGGAATAAGATCAGGGTATTCTCCAATGCCGCAAGAGGAAGCTGAATGTAGAGAAAAGAGAGGGAGGCAAATGCCATGATGGTGTCTAACTCCTATCTCATGCCACTGTTTACCTGCTCTTGTTGCGTAGAGCCTGTTTTCTAATTCTTTTTGATCCATCACCGTAACCCAAAGATGCCGCTCGATTTCGTTTCTTCCTTGATTTGCGGAATTTCGCCGCGTTTAATAGCCTCTTGCCAAAGAAGAGCGTGAGCGGTAAAGCCTTTCAAATATTCAAAGAGGATATCCACTGTGGTGGTTAGAAGAAGGTAGCCAAAGAGGATCAATTGATCGTTCTTTTCACTAAAGGCTAAAATCCCGACTTGTCCATTTTTCAAGTAGTTGACAATAAGGGCTTGTTTAAAAAGATTTTCCCGGTAAGGGCCGGGGATTAAATTTCCAAGCTTTGCGCCGATAAGGAGCCTATCTGCTGATCCATCCAAATCAATTTGCACTGCAATGTCACCTGCAAACTCGAGCTTGCATGACTGATGCGCGTCAACATGGAGGGAAATTCCAATCTTCTCTCCAAGCTGTCTAATAATATCTTCAAAAGGTGTCATACTACTCCTCGTCTTCGTCTTCTTCTTTTTCTTCTAGTTCTTCAAGAGCTTCAATAATCACAAGAAGAAGATCTTGCCTATGTTTAAGGGATTTATAGAGGCGCGGAGAGAGCTGCCTAATGGCGTCTCTCCATTGGATAAGGATAACAATTTTAGCAGGGTCAATAAGCCCCATAGTCTCGGTTTGGCGGATCAGCTTGAGAACAGAGGGATACCTCTCTTCAATAAGGCGGATGAATTCTTTAGCAAGTATTTCGAAATCTGTGATCTCTGTCTCTTCTAACCCTTTTTGCGAGAGGAGGCGTTTAATCAGCTTCATCCTCTGCTTGAAAAAAAGATAGACCCATAGAATAGATTGAAGATTTCTACAATCCGTCATAAGCCGAATCAATTCAGCATTTGAGATAGAGGGTCCTTTTGATTTCAAATCATATCCAAGAGCCTTAAGTAGAAAAGCTAAAACTATACGGAGCCTCTCATAGGAGTAGCGCATCGCAAGTTCTGAAAATAGGGCATTGTGTTCTCTTGGATTTTGGGTGATGTCACGGTAGAGTTGGCGAAGCTCTGTGGGATTTTGTCCGAGTCCTTGTTTATTGAACTGCTTTGCAACAGAGTCAACGTTGCGCCCTGAGACAATTTGCTGTTCCTGATCTTTTTTAAGCCTTTCTTTTGCAAGCCTGACGCCTTCCCGAAGAGTTCCCTCCGTTGCTTTTAAGAGATAGTCAAGCGCCTCATCTGCCAAAGTGGGATCTTCAAATTGGCCGAGGACGTGTTCGAGAATCTCCTCCGGGGTGCTCTCCTCCGTAAGAGCTTGCTTAAGAGCCATGAGATCGCGGTAGGGGAGCTCATAGTTCCGCTTTTGGTAATTTTTTGCCAAGTCCTCTTCGGCTTTACTATCAACTTCCTTTATCTTCTGCTCTTTTGCTTCTTCGCTCTTTTCCTTACGCTTATCAAGTGTTCTAAAGCGATTTAAACGACCCTGCTCCCTTTCTGCTGCTGCGGGATTAAATGCCTGAGAATAGGCTTCTTCAAGACGGTCTTCACTTGAAACTTGGCGGGCAAGAACCTGTTGCGCATCCTGTTTAGCTTGCCGCGCTGCAATTTCAGATATATTAACAGGCCCCGTTGACATGCATTTCCTCTAATTTAATTACCATCATAGAGAATAGATAAGAAAAATCGTGCCCGCGGGCAAACCCGACTTTTCTCATCTATAATGAGTTATTACAATTATTTAACTTATTTGTATACGACCTAATGGTTGAATACGTATCTCGGGAATTACCTCCTGATAGGATACAACTGAAACATCAGGAAATTCCGTTTCAATGAGTTTTCTTACAAAGCGGCGCACATCGATGGCTGTGAGTAGGACAGGAGGCTGCCCTCCAGGAGGTGTTGGAGTGATAGTATTACGCATTGACTTTAAAATAAGATTGACAGAATCGGGATCTAATGCAAGGTAAGATCCTGCCGATGTCTGTTTAATTGCTCCTCTTACCATCTCTTCAATTTCCGGATCAAGAAGATAGACTGAGAGAGTCGACTGCCCCTGGGAATATTTATAACTGATGTAGCGTTTAAGGGATGCCCGGACATATTCAGTTAGAAGGACTGTATCCTTCTCGGTCTGGGCCCACTCAGAGAGCGCCTCTAAGATGGTACGTAGATCTTTTATTGAGATCTGTTCCTGAGCAAGGCGTCTAAAGATCTCAGTCAGTTTTTGCAGAGGGATTAAACGGGTGACTTCTTTGACAAGGTCTGGGAAGGAACGTTCCATAAATTCAAGCATCGAACGCATCTCCTGGATTCCTAAAAAATCCTGCCCATTTGAGCGGAAGAAATAAGAAAGGTGCAAGATCATCACCTCAAGAGGTTTCCAATATTTAATGCCTGCTTTATCCATAATCTGTTGAAATCTATCCTCGACCCAAAGAGAGGGAAGGCCGATAGCATTTTTGTAGGTTGTAAAGGGCAGATTGTAACGGCGCAAGTTTTCATCTGTCTCATTGGTAAGAAGATAGTGTTCTGGAATTCTTCCACGCACAACCGGAACTTCGTTGAGAAGGATTGCATACTCATCATTTTCTAAAATCAGAGAGTCCGTGCGCACATGCACACCCGGATAGCGGATGCCTAAGTCTTGATAGAGGGCTTGGCGCATTTTGGGGATCATCTCCTCCACAAAGCGGGCGCCCTTTTCTTTTCGGATAATCTCGGAGAGAGATTTTCCAACCTCAAGAATAAGCGGAAGAGTGAGGGCGAAATCCTCTGCGCGTCCTCCAACAACCGCATGTCCTTCAACTTCTGTTTCTATAGACGCTCCGCCCATAGAAATCGCTTTAGTTGCCTCTTTGCGCTTTTTCCTCCAAAGAGCAATACCGGCTAGGGCTAACATTGACGCGAGTATTGTAAAAGTCCAGAGAGGAAAGCCCTTAAAAAATCCTAATCCGAAAACTGCACCTGCTGCAATTAAAAGGGCGCGCGGTTCTCGAAGAAGCTGTTGTGCAATCTCTCGTCCGAGATTGGCATCTTTTCGTTCACTTGAAACGCGGGTAGTGACAATACCGGCTGTCAACGAGATAAGAAGCGAGGGAATTTGAGAGACAAGGCCATCACCAATCGAGAGGAGAGTATAGACACGGGCTGCCTGGGCGATTGACATTTTATGCATCCAAACCCCGATAATCAATCCCCCAACAATGTTTACAAAAGCGATGATCATCCCGGAGATAACATCTCCTTTCACAAATTTCATCGCTCCGTCCATCGCTCCATAGAGTTCACTCTCTTTTTGAATCAGGGCTCTTTTTTCCCGTGCCTGGGTAGCATCGATCACACCGGCTCTCATGTCAGCATCAATTGCCATCTGTTTTCCAGGCATCGCATCCAGGCGGAATCTGGCAGCAACTTCAGCTACCCGCTCAGCACCCTTTGTGACAACGAGGAACTGCACGATGGTGATAATGACAAAGATAATGAAACCAACCACATAATTTCCTCCCACAACAAACTCACCGAATGCCTGAATAATATGTCCTGCATAGGCGTTCAGGAGGATCTGTCTTGTAGAAGAGATGTTCACCCCCAAACGGAACATCGTTGTTACAAGAAGAAGAGTTGGAAACATCGAGATATGGATGGCGCTTGGAATGTAAAGGGCTGCCATCAAGAGAGCTACTGCTGCTGTTAAGTTGAAGGTAATAAGCAGATCGATCATCGGGGGAGGAACGGGGAGGATGATCATTATGATCACAGCGATGATCCATCCCGCTAAGATAAAGTCTGAAGAGCGGCTGATTGTGGTAAGCGCTCCCTCTCCTCCAAATGCACGTCCTAATGAATTCAAAAACTTTTTCACGAAATTCTCATTCTCCTTTTACTTCGAGTGAAATTACGTAAAGTAAGACTTCCCCGATCGCATCATACGTTTTTTCAGGAACGAAACGGCCCGTTTCACCCTCTTCAAGCAGCTCATGTGCCAGCGGCACATTTCGCATGATCGGAATATTAAATTTTATAGCCTGATTGATAATGGCTTCAGCCACGTTTTCTATTCCCATCGCAATGATCCAGGGAGCTGCATAAGTTTGGGGCTCATAACCAATCGCAACAGCGATATGAGTGGGATTGGTAATGACAGCTTTGGCTCTCCGAATCTGGTTTGTTCCCTCATCATAGGCGATCTCTTGGGCAAGCTGACGCCTTTTACTCTTAATTTCAGGATTTCCTTCAGTATCTTTGTATTCCTGCTTAACTTCAAACTTTTCCATCTTCAGTTCTTTCGAATAGACATGTTTCTGGTACATAAGATCGATAACTGCGATCAGTGCAAAGAAAATTCCCGTCCAAATAATCACTTTTATAAGGATTTTTTCAAAAACAATAGCCCCTGCAATAGGGGGCAATGAGACTGTTGCTACAAGATCGCCAATACTATTCCGGATTGCAAGGTAAATCAATAGTCCTGCGCCAAAGATTTTAAACATCGACTTGAAAAGCTCAAAAACTGTCTTCATTTTAAATTTCTGTTTGATGTTTTCAACCGGATTAAACTTTTTGATATCCGGTTTGAAAACTTCAACAGAGAAAACAGGTCCCACGATCAGAAATGTGACAATCACTCCGACTAAGCTTACAGCGACTGCGACAGGAAGAGAGGTCCAGAGGATGACTTTAATCATTTCAGAGAGAAAAAAGCCGTAGCTCTGGGTAACATCAGTTTTAGGAGCAATAATAAACATTTGGAGCATAAAGCCCCCCAACTGTTTAAAAAGAAAGGAGGCCATATAGAGGGTCAATGCGATTGCAACTATATAGGTTACAGCCGAAGGAAAATCCTGGGATTTGACGACCTGACCCTTTTTTCGGGCATCCCGGAGCTTTTTCGGGGTCGCCTTTTCGCTCTTTTCGGCCATATCTCTAGCTTTGTAAACACATCTTGTCGGAGTATAGAAGATTTATATAAGGCAAATCAACGATGAAAAATCTTTACGACAACTAGACCCAATCCCCCTTTTTAAGCTTGACAGAGCACCAGTTCAAATGCTAGCTTGGTAGGTCCAACTTTCTTAAAACAATCAATTTAACTTATGGCTCGACTCTCTTGTGGTATTGTGGGACTTCCAAATGTGGGGAAATCCACTCTTTTTAATGCCCTCACTAAGGCTGGAGCCGCCTCTTCTAATTATCCTTTTTGTACAATCGATCCCAATGTGGGGGTTGTTGCATTGCATGACCCGCGTCTTGCCGTCCTCGCAAAATTATCCGAAAGTCGGGAGATCATTCCAGCGACAATGCAGTTTGTAGATATTGCAGGGCTTGTAAAAGGGGCGTCTAAAGGAGAGGGGCTTGGCAATCAATTTCTCACCCACATTCGCGAAGTGGATGCGATTGTCCATGTGGTGCGCTGTTTTGAGGGAGGAGATGTTATCCATGTGGAGGGGAGTGTAGATCCTATCCGCGATGTGCAGGTGATTAATTTAGAACTTATTTTAGCAGATCTCCAATCAGCTGAGAATTCATTTGCAAAAGTCGAGAAGCAGGCTAAAAGCAAAAAAGAACTAGTGCCGACAGTTGCGCTTCTTAAAAAAGTTATCGATCATCTCAATCAGGAAAAGCCTCTCCGCACCCTGCCCCTCACAATAGAAGAAAAAGAGCTCCTGGTTCCCTACCCTTTTTTGACAGAGAAAAAAGTGCTATATGTGGCTAATGTCTCTGAAGAAGAGCTCCCTCATATGGAAAACATTCATGTTCAAAAGCTTCGGGAGTATGTTCTAGCGGAGGGGAATGAACTTTTGCCGATTTGCGCCAAACTCGAATCAGAAATTGCAGAGTTAAGCGAAGAGGAGCAGAAAGAGTTTTTAGACAGCGTCGGGCTAAGTGAGACAGGCCTTAATCGTCTGGTTGCAGCCTCATTTAGCATGCTTGGATTGATCACTTATCTGACGACAGGAGAAATGGAGACAAGAGCTTGGACGATTTCAAGAGGGACAACGGCAGTTCTTGCCGCAGGAAAGATCCATACCGATATCCAGAAAGGTTTTATCCGAGCCGAGATTATCTCCTACGAAGATGTTGTCGCCTATCATGGCCGCCTCGGAGCTAAAGAGGCAGGCAAACTCCGCTCCGAAGGCAAAGAATATATCGTCAAAGATGGGGATGTCATCCTTTTTCTCCACAATTAATTTAAATCTTTGAACGGAGCTAAGCCGCAATCGTATTTTGGTACCCATGTTGAAAGTCTGATAGAGATCAAAAGGAAGTATGATCCCACCAATCTTTTCCGATGGAAACAGAGTATACCGCTAGATTTAATAGAGTAGGAGTCCAAGCACGTGTTCCTTTAGTCTTGTTGCATCTTCATAGGTCACTCTTCCTGTACACATTAACGTACCTTGATAATTTATAACGACAACATAGCGATCAACTCTTTTTTCAGGAATATCTTTTTGGCTCTCCTCGTCGAATGTAGTAAATTCTACACCTCTGAATCTGCCCTCTGGAAGGTCATTATAATCATCCTTCTTCAGCTCAAGTTGATCGAATTTATCTCCAAAGTCGTCTAATATTGCATTTTTAGCCTCTTGTAAACGTTGAGGCGCATCTATCGCTTGTGGGGGTTGATCTCCCAACACCTCTTTTTTTTGTGTCACTAATTTTTTTGGATTGAAGTTAGCTTTGTAAATTTTGAAGCTGCCAAAAGCAATTAGAATGCTACCTATGCTGGGGCCGCTGGCTGTGATTGTCCAGAGACTCCAGAAGTGTGAAGTCTTACCGACGGTTCCAATTGCTGATGCCAACCAATCGAGTGACTTAGGCAATGAAATGATTCCATGAGATTGTAATAAACCCACAGCACCAAAACCGCCGGCCCCGATTACAACAACCATTCCTACAAAGATGGCAAGCGCAAACCAGCCTTTTGAAGTTTGACTATCTACTTCGTTTCTTCTACCTTGAAGAGGTGAAATCTCAGAAGAACTTGTGAAAAGCATAAAAACCTCTAACTTATTGTATTAAATTTGAAAGCATTATACAGCAATAATGTTAATTGATAATAAATTTTTTAAAAAAACAGAAGATTACCTCTATCTTTTTTAAATCTTAATAATTAGAATGTAAAATATAAATAAAAAAAGAGGTTATTATGGCATTTGCTGTCTGTTTAACGGTGACTGGTAATAAGAACTGGCCCTACAAAGTAGTAAAATATACTCCAAAAATTAAAGCTGCTTTAATCTTTGATGGTTTTTTAATAATGACACTATTTGTAGTCGGATTTTTAGCACTTAGCACTAGCGTCTTAGGTATGGCATTGGGGTTTACATTGCTCCTGGGAATAGGTGTAGGTTGTGGTGGGGGAATGATTATTCTAGCGGCTCTTATTACTCTAGTTGATTTCTGCGTTCATACCTTTAACAAAGGATGTGAGGGAGAGGAAAAATTGGCTAAAAATCGTTATACGGGCCGATCTATATTATTGCCCTGAACAAGTCACCGCACTCCAAAGTTTCTTTGTGTTTTGAGGATGTCCTGCTGGATCTGGTTTTTCAGGGCTTCGAGAGAGGAGAACTTCTGCTCTTGGCGGATAAAAGCTTTAAAGGAGACAAGCAGATGCTTGCCATAGAGAGAGGTTTGGACATTGGGAAGATGGACTTCAAGTTTAGGGGAGGAGGAATCTGATAGGGTAGGAGCAATTCCTAAGTTAGCAATTCCTTCTGCCGTGATGTTGTCATAATGGACTGTCACAGCGTAGACCCCAAAAGGGGGTAGGGTAAGACCTTCAAGCTGGATATTAGCCGTTGGAAATCCCAGAGTCTTTCCGAGTCCAAGGCCCGCTATCACCTCGCCGTAAATGGAAAAGGGACGCCCTAGCAGTCTAGATGCTTCTTTTAAGTCTCCCTTCTCAATGCACATACGAATGCGCGTGCTTGAAATAGGGAGGTTGTCCACTAAAACTGGCTGTATATGTTCAATAGAAAAACCCATGCGTGCTCCCAATTCAGAGAGTTTTTTCTGGGTTCCATCGCGCTCATGCCCAAAATGGGCATCATGTCCAAGAATGAGGTGCGTAAAGGGTATCGATAAGCGGATCATTTCCAGGAACTGTTCAGCACTCATTTGGGAGAGCTCTCTTGTGAAGGGAAGAAGAACCACCGTGCCCTTGTGAAGGGTTCCAATGTCGGTTTGAGAGAGAAGCTCCAGCTTATGTCTTAAGGAGGTTAGCCGCGGAGGAGAGGTGCCTCTAAGGATCTCTCCCGGATGGTTGGAAAAGGTGATGAGGACGCTTGAGTGTGCGCTTCTGAAGACCCTCTTGAGAAGAGCCTGATGCCCCAGATGGACCCCATCAAAATTTCCCAGAGTAAGGGCGATGCTGTTATTAGCGTTATCAGGGCGAAATTTGAACTCTTCAAGCTGAGATATAATCTGCATAGTTATACAACAACAGAATCATTTTGCAAGATATCTGTGATTAAATAGGGAGAGATGTCAAATCCCTCATTAGTGAGAAGGGAGCCATCCATACATCTGTCGATCGTGTAGCAACCGCTTCGAATGCGCTTGAGGCCTGCAAGATGGGCACAGGCATTGAGTTTTTCACCCATCTCATGAGCAATGCTACGAATATAAGTCCCTTTAGAGCAGTTGATACGAAGAGTCAGATAAGGGTATGTATAATTTAATAGGTCAGTCTTGACGTGGACTCGCGCAGCCTCTCTTTCTATTGTTATTCCAGCTCTTGCAAGAGAGTAGAGCTTTTTTCCTCCAATTTTCTTAGCCGAATACATGGGAGGAATCTGATCTATCTCTCCTTGAAAATAGGCAAGAACTTCATTGATTTCTTCAGATGTGGGTATCTTTTTAGAGTGGGCAACAACTTTCCCATCGCAGTCATAGGTATCAGTGCTAACACCTAGAGAGACTTCAGCTAAATATTCTTTATCCTCAAGCAGAAGCTTATCCGAAAGGCGGGTGTAACTTCTACCAATTAAAAGAATCATGACTCCTGTGGCAAAGGGATCTAGAGTTCCAGCATGACCAATTTTTTGGATCTGGGTGAGCTTGCGCAAGTTTCGAATCAAGCTAAATGATGTGCGTCCCTGAGGTTTGTCCACAAGTAAAACGCCCTCAAGGCCAGGATTATCGCACCGGTTGTTTGTCTGCGAGTTATCTAGTAGGGGACTATTCTGCTGCATCATCCTCCTCGGGCTCACGTTGTTTTCTCTCTTCTTCAATTTTGGAGATTAGAGAATCGATACGCATCTGCTTTTCAACAGAGTTGTCAATAATAAAAGTAAGCTCGGGGAAATAGCGCAAGACCACTTGTTTGGAGGAATGGACAGAGATAAAGCCGCTCGCAGATTGAAGAGCATCAATTGCCTTCTTCTTCACCTGTTCATCACCAATGACGCTCACAAAGACTTTAGCATGCTTTAAATCTCTTGTCACATCTACCCCGGTGATTGTCGTGAGGTTAGGGAGGTGAGGATTTTTTACCTGCTTTCGAATCACATCCGAGATCACCTCTTTGAGAAGAGAATTGAGTCGTTCAATCCGGCGTTGGCTGCCCATCTTTTCATCTCCCTCTAAAGTTCTTGAGAAAGATAGATAATTTCATAGGCTTCGATAATATCTCCTTCCACAATATCGCTAAAGCCGCTCAATACAATTCCGCATTCAAGCCCCTTCTTCACCTCTTTGACATCTTCTTTAACGCGTTTAATCGAAGAAAGGCTGCCCTTCCAGATCACTTCTTTGTTTCTGACAATGCGGATGCGGTTATTGCGATGGATGGTGCCCTCTATAACAAGACATCCGGCAATCACCCCAAGCTGAGAGGCTTTAAATTTAGCTTTGACTTCAGCCTTTCCTGTCTCTCTCTCCTCTTCAATTTTGTCTAAAAGGGCCTTCATCATCGCTTTGACCTCATCTACGGCATGGTAGATGATATCAAAAAGACGGATAGCCACTCCCAGTTCTTTGACAAGAGGCTCTGCGTGGGCTTCCACTTTGGTGTGAAAACCGAAGATCACAGCTTTTGAAGCAGCAGCAAGCTGGATATCCGATTGGGAGATCTCTCCGACACCTGTAAAGATGACATCTGCTATGGCCTTATCCGATTCGATCTTCAAGATCGACTGCTTTAAGGCTTCCACAGATCCTTGAACGTCGCCGCGTAGCATCACTTTAAGAACCTTCTTCTCTTTTTGTATTGCAGAACCCGGTAAAAGATCTATCGTCTGTCTTTTTTTCTGAGAAAGCTGTGTTTGGCGCTGACCTGTAGCTCTCACTTCAGCAATAATGCGGGCCTCTTTCTCGCTTTCAACTGCGATGAAAGAATCTCCGGCTGATGGGAGGCCTGAAAGCCCGGTGATTTCAACGGGTGTCGAGGGATCTGCAAAGGTAAGGCTCTGCCCATGCTCATCGCGCATGGTCTTTACTTTTCCCCACAGTTTTTCAAAAACAAGGGAGTCACCCAGCTTTAAGGTTCCATTTTGCACGAGAACAGTTGCAACAACGCCTAATCCTTTTTGGAGTTCTGACTCCAAAACAGTGCCTCGAGCTCTTGACCTTGGATTTGCTTTAAGCTCTAAAACCTCTGCCTGCAATGCAAGCATCTCAAGAAGCGATTCAATTCCTTCGCCCGATACCGCAGAGGTATTCACAGTGATGACACTTCCTCCCCAAGCTTCAGGAAGAAGATTCTGTTCGGAGAGCTGCCGGTAGACATTCTCAGGATTAAATCCTGCTTTGTCACACTTGTTTATAGCCACAACGATTGTGATCTCTGCGTCTTTTGCATGCTGCATCGCTTCGAGAGTCTGATCTTTAATTCCCTCGTCCCAAGCAATTACGAGCACAACAATATCGGTTACCTCAGCACCTCTTGCACGCATGGCTGAAAAGGCTTCGTGGCCAGGTGTGTCGAGGATAGTGATATCCCCAACAGGGGTGCGGCACTTAAAAGCTCCCATATGTTGCGTGATTGCTCCCGCTTCTTGGGTAGCAAGGCTGCTTTTGCGAATCCTATCGATCAAGCTTGTTTTACCATGGTCGACGTGTCCCATAAATGTCACAACAGGAGGACGGATCACAAGGTCATCGGCACTACTCTCAGCGATCTCTTTTGCAATAGAGAGGTCTGTGATACGGATTCTTCTCTCTTCGGTAGTATCGATGGAGATTTCACATCCAAACTCATGTCCCAGCAGTTGTACAGCGGTTTCATCATCTAAAATGTCATTGAGCGTAAGAGCCATTCCCTGCATTAAAAGCTTTGCAATGAGCTCCGAAGCTTTTAACTTCATCTGAACTGCAAGATCTTTAACAGAGATTGGAAGGCGAATTTTTAAAGAGGTGGGTCGAACTACGAGTTCTTCCTGTTTCATAAGTTTAGGTTGGCGTTTTTTGCGCCATTTTTCCTCTTCTCCCTCTGTAAGACCTGCTCTATCGCGCGCATCGAAGGGTTTCATCTGCTTTTTAAGCGTCTTAAAATCACGAAACTCCCGAACACCACCACCCTTTTTCTCATCCTTCTTTTTTTCATTTGCTTTTTCAGCATCTTCGGATTCAGTAAGAGGAGTTTTGGAAACTGGGGGAGATTCTTTCGACTCTTCTTTCTTAAGAGTCTTCTCTTTATCTTCTACTATTTTCGCTTCCGGAAGAAGATCTTTTATATGCCTACCAGTTGGTCCTAGGCGCTCTTTTGGAATTGGCACAGGTTCACTTTCTTTTACCGCTTCAGGGGGGGGAGAAAGCTCCTCTGCTGGAGGAGAGATGTTCTCTTCTGCAAGAGGTTCTAACAATTGCTCTACCTCCTCCTCTTCTTGCGCGGGAGTTTTTTTGATAGCTTCATCTTCTGGAACTCCCTCTTTTTGAGGGGCGAAATCAGAATGGGATTTAGCCCGAATGCGCCGCGTCTCAGGTTTTGGTTCAGCAGGCTTAGAAGGAGTGGGGGAGGGCTTTTTATTTTTACCCTCTTGTTTTTCTTCAATTTCTCCAGCAAGCTTGGCTTTGAGCTTGTCAAGGCCGGCAGCTTTTGCTAGCTGCTTATTTACGATTTTTAGTTTCAAATCTTTAGCCAATGTTACTTCCTCTTACTCGGTATATTTAACCTTCAACGGTCTGGATTTGCTCTTGTCCCTTTTTACTCACTTCTTCGAGGATTCTGTAAGCCATATCCGTGCTGATTCCAGGAACTTGTGCTAGCTCATCGACAGTTGATACTAATACTTTTCTCAAAGTATCGTAACCGGCGTGAATGAGGTTTTGGATAATCAACTTATTGATTCCTTCTATCTGAAGAGGTTCATCAAGTGCTTTGCTTTGCGATTCGGCAATTGCTGCACGTTGCAACTCAAGTGACTTATTATATTCGCTCATACGCGTGACTTCCAGGTCATAGCCAATGAGTTCTGAGGTTAACCTGGCATTAAACCCCCGTTTTCCAATCACGGTTGCAAAATTGTCATCTTCTACGACAATTGCAATGACTTTGTCATCCTCGTGGAGCGCAATTTTGCGGATTTCAATGGGGGAGAGAGTGTTTTGTAGAAGCTCTAAGGGATCATCATTATAGGGGATAATGTCGATCTTTTCATTATTAAGCTCTCGAATGATATTTTTAACGCGGTTGCCGCGCATTCCCACGCAGGCGCCCACGGGGTCGACTTTGGAATCAGAAGAGCGGACAGCGAGTTTGGTCCTATATCCAGCTTCACGGACAATTTTTACAATTTCAATGATTCCATCACTAAGTTCAGGAACCTCTTGCAAGAAGAGCTGGCGGGCAAATTCAGGGTGACTACGAGATAAAATAACCTCAGCTCCGCCATTTTCAAGATCTTGCACTTCATAAAGAAGAGCGTAGATTTTATTGCCGATCTGATACTTTTCAGTCTTGGGATAGTAGCGTGCCGGTAATAAACCCTCGACTTTTCCAAGGTCGACAACTAAATTGGCGCCTCTTGCAAATCGCTTCACGACTCCTGATACAATCTCTCCCACTCGATCGCGGTACTCTGCATAGATAACGTCTCTTTCGGCTCCGCGCAGTTTTTGTGCAATGATCTGTTTTGCTGTTTGGGCAGCAATACGCCCAAATTTTTCAGGAGGGATGGGAACATCTATAAATTGTCCCACTTCGCAATCGGGATCTAATTCACGCGCGGCCAGGATCGAAATCTCTTTTGCAGGATGGACCACCTTCTCGACGATCTCCTTCTCACAAAAAATTTCGATATCTCCTGTTTTGGGGTGAACATGAACAGTGACATTGGCCTCTTCACGCACAGTTTTTCGAGCAGCTGCGTGGATGGCCGTTTCAATCGCCTGGACTACGACCTCTCTGGGAATCCCTTTTTCACGTTCCATGTATTCAAAAATGGCGACGAGATCTTTATTCATTCAAAAGCTCCTATATTTTTTTACCCCAATCTGTCTAATCCAACGAGTAGCGATGGCGCACCAGTGGATTACACGCACACATGTGAGACTCTTTTGAGAAAAAAAGACCGAAGGGAGATCCCTTCGGCCTTTTTCTCAGCAGCAAGTTCCTCTTGCTTCTGAGCCCTTTCCTCTTAAAGCAAGAGAAAAGGAAGAGGCATCAGTTAACTTTCATCCTCGCTATTGCGATTGCCGCTTTCGACGGTTTCAGGAGCAGCATCCTCATCTTCTTTATCTTCTTCATTTTCATCTTCATCTTCCTCATCTTCTTTAGAACCACCTACGACAATGTCATCGGCGTTATATTGATTCTGATCGATGAGATATTCTTTAATAGAGAGGGCTACTTTCTTATGTTCTGGATCGAGTTTAATCACTTTTGCCATGACGTCATCGCCTTTTGCTATGATATCTTCTACCTTACCAAAAGGCCTATCGGAGAGCTCTGTGACATGGATTAATGCTTCAATCCCATTTTCCAGCTCAACAAATGCCCCAAAGGCTGTGATTTTGGAAACTTTTCCCTTCACAAGCGTTCCAACTGGGATAGTTCTTTCAATTGATTCCCAAGGATTTGTGGAAAGTTGTTTAACTCCTAAAGTGATTTTCTTGCTCTCTTTATCGACCGAGAGAATAACAGCATCTACAAAGTCTCCCTTTTTAAATACTTCAGAAGGGTGAGAGACCTTTTTAATCCAGGAGAGGTCGGAGATGTGGATCAGCCCATCGATGCCCGGCTCAAGCTCTACAAAGGCGCCATAGTTGGTCAAGCTCTTAATCTCAGCTCGGACACTGCTGTCTACAGGATATTTTTTCTCAACTTCATCCCATGGATTGTGTTCGGTTTGTTTGATACCAAGAGAGATTTTCCCCTCTTCTTTTTGCACAGAGAGAACGATAGCATCGACTTCATCTCCCTTATTTACAACTTCTGAAGGATCTGTGACATTTTTAACCCAGGACATTTCAGAGACATGGATTAACCCTTCAATTCCGGGTTCAATCTCGATGAAAGCGCCATAAGGAAGCAGCTTAACAATTTTTCCATGCACACGTGTGCCAGGAGGATATTTTTGTTCAATGAGCTCCCAGGGATTCTCTTCTTTTTGCTTAAGCCCTAGAGCCACACGGCCTTTTTCCTTGTCGATGCTTAAAATCGCCACTTCGATTTCCTGGCCTAAATCGACCATCTCCGATGGATGGCGGATGCGTTTCCAGGTCATGTCGGTAATGTGGAGGAGGCCATCAATGCCATCGAGATCGAGGAAGACGCCAAAATCGGTGATATTTTTAACTACCCCTCTGCGAACATCCCCAACAGAGATTGATTCGAGAAGCTCAGCCTTTTTCGAAATCCTTTCAGCCTCGAGAAGCTCACGACGAGAAACAACGACGTTTTTGCGTTCGATGTTGATTTTAAGTATTTTAAATTCACATGTTTTCCCAAGGAATTCATCAAGATTTTTAATACGCTTATTATCAATTTGGGAGCCGGGTAAGAAGGCTTCCATGCCGATATCTACCATTAGGCCGCCCTTGACCTTGCGGATAATTTTCCCTTTAACGATTGAGCCCTCTTCGCAGTGCTCAAGGATGAATTCCCACTGTCTTTGGCGGGCAGCTTTCTCTCTAGAAAGAACGATTTGGCCATGTTCATCTTCTGCGCGATCGAGCAGGACCTCGATTTCGGCCCCTAAAATAAGTTCATCGGGGTCAAAAAACTCAGAAACAGGCACTAGCCCCTCTGATTTAAGACCTACATCGATTACAACAAAATCTTTACCAATTTCGACAATAATCCCTTTTAAGATCGATCCTGGGGTCATTGTATCCATTAGAGGCTCTAGATTTTTCGCTGTGCCGGATCCATTATCGCCATGCAAAAGTTTTTTGAATTCTTCAGCGTCAGCGACTTGGTAGTCGATGTCATCGAGAGTATTGGATTGATTCCAGCTATATTTTTCTTGTTTGTGCATTTAAAATTTTCCTCTAACAACTATATACAATAAAGGGGACAGTGTAAACGTCCGTCAAAAAAAAGGCAAGCATCTCTCTTAAAACAGCAGTTTTAACAGGAAATCTTATCGTGCTCGTTCCGACATCAGGTAATTCCTCAAAAAATTTAATGACAGGATGGGCAGGATAGGTAGGAGAGGGGTAATAATAATCTATCCTGCTTATCCTGCCCATCCTGTTATTTTACTTAAGTCTATGAATTTATTGGAGTTGATTGATTAGGTCGGTGGAGTAGTTGGCGAGCTCTTGGTTTTGCCCATTTAGCCAGAGTCTCAGTTTGCTGCTAATCTTCTCTATTTCCAGTATGTATATTCTAGGGTTTTGCATCCTCCCATTTTTGGAAAAGCCCCCAAGATCCAGGTAAATTGCGCGATCTTCAATAAACCCCGCATTTTTTGATATAAATGCATCGGAATCAAAGATTCCTTTTTGACACCGCAGCAGGAGAAGAGAAAAGAGTTGATCTAACCTTTTTTTTGCTCCCTCAATATCCCCTTTGGAGATCAGCTTATTAAGAGTTGGGGCAATAAGCTCTCCTTTTTTTTGGAGAATAAACTCTGTCGAATCTAAGAGAAGGGTATGCTTTCTTCCCAACTTGTCGTAGAGGGTGAGAGGAATTGGAATATTATGCTTTGGACAGATCCCAAGATAGACAAGGCCGCACTCATTCCTAAGCTCATTCCAGGCAATCTTGCAACTCTCATAGAGTCTGAGTCTTTTGTTTAATTTTTCCTCTTCTTTCTCTCTTTGAATTTCTTGTAAAAAAGAGGCTAGAAGATGAGAAGAGGGGATTTTAAAAAAAGCGAGGCGGTGCTGTTTAATCAGTTTTAAAACATACTCTCCATCTTCGCTTTTAAAGGCATACATCTGAGAGCCCTGGTCGAGATAAAAAAAGGGGCGAGAGAGGGTCTTTGGAAGCTCCTCATTTACAAGAGATGTTGTGCTAGGTGAATTTTTTAGGGTGATATGGGAGAGGAGGAATTTGTCATTAAGAGAGTAGACTCCAACTCGGGATGCAAGATAACCCAAGGCCATGCAACCAAGAAAAAAAAATAGCGCCCCTTTTTTCAAGGATAGTCTCTCGTTATTCTATTGAGTAGGAGATAACGCGCCAGTTGCTATATGCATCATACATCATAATAACCCTTTCTGTAGCTCCTCCTTTACCCCAAAACGTTGTAGAGTAGATGATCTCCATAAAATAGCCCTTTGTCCCATAAGGAAGGCCATCAAGAGTTCTCTGCTTAGTAATTTTCCTCATAGAGGAATATCCAAGTGGACGCCGCAGATCTGTCATTGCCGAAACCCACTGCCTTCGAACAATAACATCCTTTAGAAGGGAGCCGGCCTCATCCCATGTTGCACCATATACTCCCTGATCCATCAGAGTAAGCCACGCCAAGGAATTAGCGCGGGATTCGGAGAACATGGGGCTTACACCCCCTGAGTCATCTTCATGGTAGGGAGGAAAAGGAGCGATATCCTGAGCTAGAAGCAGGCCTGAAAAAGTAATTAGAGAGACAAGAACTGATTTGAACAAAAGCATTTGCTTAAAAACCCCTAAATTGAGTATGTTTCACCTTCAAATTATAGGATACTGTCTAGGCGCATGCTTGGCAAGTTTTTTTGGGGGGTTAGCTCAGTTGGTAGAGCATCTGATTTGCATTCAGAGGGTCAGGAGTTCGAATCTCCTATCCTCCAAATAAATCCTTTAAGACCTTACGGAACTCTTCGTAAGGTCTATTTTCAAATGCGGTTATAGCTCAGTTGGTTAGAGCGCGACACTGATAATGTCGAGGTCCCAAGTTCAAGTCTTGGTAACCGCAAACCTTACTTACGTTTCTATTACCAATTCGGGATATTCGTAGCTAGGATTATCCTTAGTTTTTTCAGAGATAAAGGCTTTTATCCTTGCCTCCTCTATTTCAGTTGAGTGTGCGCTTATCCACTGCCTCTTGAATGTAACAAAGAGGGTACATAACCTATCATAAATATTTCCTGGAGGAGTAAATGATGGTTTAAATTCATTAATCTGGGTAAAAATGGCAAAGAGATCATTCATCTTACCATTTATTTCCCTGCAGATTAAAAATCCTTTATTTTCATCACAAAAACAAGATAGGGCCTCTTGGGATTCCATCCCTCCGAAATGGACGAATATCTGTTGATAGAGATCATACCGCATCTTGACTTGGGTCAAATCGTATCGTGGATCAAAATAAGGCCTATTTTTATTATCCATAACTTCCCATGATACTTTTTCGTAATAGCAGAAGGGGAAAGTGATCTGATCAAGTGCTGTGGCAAGTTCTTTCAAAAATGCTTCCTTTTGATTCGGACTCATTTGGCTAAGCAATGCGATTATAAATTCTTTTTTTAATCTTAATAGAGAGGCGACAAGCTTTTTTGGAGGGAGAGCTACAATAACAGGCATAATATCGAGCCTTAAGTTATCTTCTTCAGTGGCGATTTTAAGAATGATGGTAGAGAGTGTTTTTTGATCTAATTTATATAAGAAATTAATTACTTCTTGTATGTCAGGTTCAGTTTTGATAGCCGTTAAGAGGTGCTCAACTTGAACTTTTGATTCTGCTTTTCTTTTTTTTATATAATAGACGAAAAGTGCCACACCTGTGACAAGAGTGGCGACAATTGCTGGCAGTGAGATAGCAGACCCGGCTTCAAACCAGACGGTATTCCCCATGATAAGCCCATAAGCAGCAGCGCCGCCTACTAAAGTTGCTATAGTCATGAATGCTATGAATGCTACTTTCAGATTTTCAGTTTTGGATTGATAAAATGGCAGATTATTATAGCTTTCTTCTATAGATCTAAGTGCAACATAGCATTCTGTCATATTTACTCTTTAATATTAAAAAACAATTATATCATATTAAATACTATTAGTAAATACTTTAAATTCTTAACATTTCCTATAAAAATCCTAGAGCCCTCGTCTATGGTGGTTAATCTGGATAGTCAGGCGGTGTGTCGATGCGTTCTTTTGCCTTGTCGTAGATTTTAGAGATCTCCTGCTGCCGAGGAGTCTGCAGTTTTTTGTTAGGAAGGCGATTATCAAGCTCGGTGATAATGCGCTTCTTGCAATCGTTGCCCCAACTTTTTTCCAAAAGGACATCTGCCACAAACTCAATTTTTTCCTCATCAGCAAGGGCATCAAAGTTATATATGGGATCCTCTAAGATATCCTCATATCTCTTAAGCCAGGGATCTCTAATCTTATTCATCTTTCTCTGAAGGAGGAAGGTTACGACCAAAAAGGGAATTGAGGCGAGAAGAGCTAAACTCCCCGGGAGAATTCCCGGTAAGAGCACATGCTGGATTACATTGATATTTGGAAGAGCTAAACAGAGAGAGGCCGAGACAATAACGATCAGCGCTCCAGTAAGCAAAAAGCCGCCCGCTGCAGCTGAAATGCCCGCCCAGGGAATATATGTAGAATAATCGCTATCGAACTTTTCGATAGCGATTCTCTCCGGAACCCTAAGTTGGGGGGGGATTGCTGCCACAGCCTATCTATTCCTTTTTCGATCATTCTCTGTAAGGTGTTTTTTTCGCATCCGGATAAAGGAGGGAGTCACTTCAACAAGCTCATCATCTTCAATATAATCGATCGCCTGCTCCAGTGTGAAACGGCGAGGCGGCTCAAGGATGATATTTTCATCGGTCCCAGAAGCCCGGACGTTTGTTAACTGTTTGCCACGGCAGATGTTGACAATAAGGTCATTCTCTTTAGCATTCTCTCCAACAATCATCCCTTCATAGACCTCATCTCCCGGATTCACAAAAAGAGTGCCCCGTTCTTGCAGGTTAAAACAGGCATATCCATTGACTTTGCCGGCACGATCGGAAATCAACACGCCTCGGGCGCGAGTGGGAATCAATCCTTGGTCTTGCGCAAAAGAGAGAAAGACTGCAGTCAGGATGCCTCTGCCACGCGTCATAGTCAGAAACTTATTGCGGAAACCGATTAGACCCCGTGTAGGAACAATATATTCCATTTTGCTAAGGCCATATTCGTTGGTTTGGAGGTGCTGCATCACCCCTTTTCTCTTTGCCAGCTCCTCAATAACTGCGCCAGAAAACTCTTCGGGAATCTCAACGTGAGCCTTCTGCATAGGTTCTAAGATTTTATCATCGACCTTTTTTCGGACAACTTGGGGCTTTCCAAGAGACATTTCAAAGCGCTCCCGGCGCATTGTTTCAATTAAAACAGCCAAGTGGAGTTCTCCTCTTCCAGAAACCCGCACAGCCTCTTGGGAGGGGTAGGTGAATTTAAGAGAAATGTTTGCCCTCTCCTCCTGAAGGAGGCGTTCTTTGATTTTATTCATTGTCACGTGCTGACCATCTTTCCCGACAAAAGGAGCGCTATTAACAGAGATATCAATAGAGACAAGAGGCTCTTCGAGTGTAATGGGGGGGAGTTGTTGGGGATGGTCAGGATGGCAGAGAGTGTCTCCGATCATGATATCTTCAATACCGGAGAGGACAACAATGTCTCCGGCGCATGCATCATTTTGTTGAATTTTCTCTAGTCCCTGGTGTCCTTCAATCCGCGTGATCTTATGGGTAGTGGTCTTGCCTGTAGAGTCAATGCGCGCAACTGTGGCTCCCTTTTCAATGATCCCTTGTAGAATCCTTCCGCAGCCTCCTCTTCCAACGAAATCGTTATAGCTGATCGTTGAGATCTGCATCAAAAAGGGGAGGGAGATATCTGCGGGAGGGGGAGCAACTTCATCGACAATGAGTTGAAGCAAAGGAGTCATATTGACCTGGGGGTCCTCCAAATGCTTCATTGCCACTCCTTTAATCCCTGATGCATAAATGTATCGGAAATCAAGCTGGGCATCTGTTGCCCCAAGTTCGGCAAAAAGATCAAATGTTTCGTTAAGGACGCGGTCAGGGTCTGCGCCGGGTTTATCGATTTTATTGAGGACGACAATAGGCTTTAAACCGATCTCTAGAGATTTTGAGAGGACAAAGCGCGTTTGGGGCATAGGCCCTTCTTTGGCATCCACAAGGAGGAGCACAGAGGAACACATTCCCAAAACTCGCTCGACTTCCCCTGAAAAATCAGCGTGGCCGGGGGTGTCGATTAAGTTGATTTTAAATCCCTCCCACGTAAATGATGTGTGTTTGGCAAAGATCGTAATGCCCCGCTCTCGTTCTTGGTCGTTGGAATCGAGCATCCGTTCGGGCATCTTTTTATGGGCTTCAAAAAGACCCGTTTGTAAAAGAAGGCTGTCTAAGAGGGTTGTTTTGCCATGGTCGATATGGGCAATAATTGCGATGTTACGAATCTTTTTTGGATCAAGCATAGAATTAAGTGAATAAATAATAACAGGAGCAGTATAGCTGATTCCAATGATTTTTCCGCATAAAATCTGCGATCCTATCCATGGATTCATCCGTTTTGAGTCTATTGAGGGGAAAGTGATAGACTCCCTTCCCTTTCAGAGGCTCCGTTATCTTCACCAAATGGGAGTCGTTTATCTTCTCTATCCAGGCGCTACCCACTGCAGATTTCAACATTCCCTAGGAGTAATGGAGGTGGCTACCCGTATTTTTGATACAATTACTAACCCTCAAAATCTTTTTTTGGAGGGGGTGATTCCAAGAGAAAAGCTGCCTTACTATCGAAGGATCTTACGCCTTGCAGCTCTCTGCCATGATCTTGGCCATCTTCCATTTTCCCATACCGCCGAAGAGGATCTGCTACCGATTAGTGGCCACGAGGAAAAGACCCTGCTTGTGATAAGAAGTGCATCGATGCGCAAGATTTGGAGAGAAATCCCCGATTACGACCCGCAAAAGATCGAAGAGGATATTATTAAGTTTGCTGTAGGGGAGAAATTTGGCCTTCAGCTCTCAACTTTTGAAAAGGTCCTCTCGCAGGTGATCACCGAGGATAATTTTGGGGCAGACAGGATCGATTATCTCTTGCGGGATGCTTATTTCACAGGTGTTGGATATGGCCATTTCGACTATCGGCAGCTTATCGATACCTTGCGGATTATCCGGGATAATGACCGGCTGGCAATTGGGATTATAGAGGGGGGTATCCAGTCTGTCGAATCGCTTTGGATGGCACGCTATTTGATGTATGCAAGGGTCTATCATCATTCTAAAGCGCGGATATATACCAAACACATGATGCGCTTTATGAAGAATTATTACTCTAAGAGGGGATTCCCAGCCACTATCGTGGGATATTTACAAGAGAGCGACTACACTCTTCTTCATGAAATGCAGAAGGCTTTTGATAATGAGGATGCTTCCGCCCTCTTTAAACGGACTCCCTGTTATAAAGAGGTGATGTTTGAAAAGGATCCGGGGCCCTATCTGCAAGATTTAGAGAGGACTTTTGAGGGAAAGATCTTTGTTGATAAGATTCCAGAATCCTCTTCTAAAAGGGATTTTGCGGTTATTTCCCAGTCTGGGAAAGTGATCTCCTCTTTTGCCGCGTCGAAGTTTTTATCAGATATTCCAATAGGTGGAGGCAAGCCTCTCCGCATCTACGCCGACCCAAGCATCCATAATAAAGTGAAAGACTATCTATCTTAAAGCAATATGGTAATCAAAATCACAAGTGCTTGGGTTGTTTACCCTATCCAATCTATTCGTTCTTGCTTGTCAGCAAGATGTTCAATCACTTCTTGAAAATTATCTGGTGTCTTTTTTAGAGCAAGCATTGCTAGCACAACTTTAACGACAGAGGGTGTATATATCCCTTTTTCTTCGTGAGATTTTTTGATAGTACTTACATGTGCAACATAGTGATATAGGAACTCGTCGTCAAGCGGCTGGTCCGGCTGATATTCTGCCCAGATATCTTTGATTAGGCGCATACAGCGATCGATTAATTTTTTATTAGATGCACGAACATCTATCATCTGATTGCCATGCACTTTATTCATGAGTATCATCGAGCTATTCGAGATTAAGTTTAATATCTGTTTGAGAACGATAGTTTCGGTGAACCCAAGAGCATCTGACGGCGTATTTTCAACGATTAAAGTGCAGTCATACGCATCTCCTAACTCTTTTACTTGGGATTCAGACAGTTTCCCCCTGCAAATCACAAGCAAACCAACGGATCCGCCTTGTTTTTTTGCAGCTTCTAAAGCTTGGATCAGCTGATGTGGAATTGATCCAGATTCGTTTACTTTTGCCACGCCAATGAGAAAATTACCCGCATCTATGGGACGTTTAGAAAAAGAGTTAATGCCGTTTTCCTCAGAGGCAAGGAGAAAGGTTTCCGTGTCTTTTATATCCATTGGATGAACTTCTCTTCCCAAAAGAGCTGCCCATGCTTTGCTATTGTCACCCTGTCCAATCAGATAAGCCCGAAATTCTGCCCTTTTTTTATGTATTTCGCTTTCTCTTCGTATGGGATTGGTAGAAAAGGTTGGAGATGTTTCAGTAGAGTCAATCAAGACTTCACGCATGCTGTCTTCTAGAGCAATGAAAGTAATATATCCTTGGGTAGAAACATCTGCTAACTGTCTGAAATTGGAATGAGGACTTGAAAAAGCTTCGACTTCTGCTTGGGGAAATCTTTGAATTAATTTTAGATGATCTTTTATGAGTTCAAGTCCTTTCTGCATTTTTAACATCAATTCTATCGGATATTCCTTGGCTAGAAGATCTTCTTCTTGAGTGAGGTAAAGTGTGCTTCCTAAGAGAGCTCCAAGGCATGCTTCTGCTAAAGTAGCTCCTTGTAGACGGGTTGATCCTCCAATTGCTTGTGGACCTATATCAAGACAAAGAGGGATGACAGGGTTTACATTTCGTTCAAAAAGACGTTGTGTTCTCAAAGGGATGTTTTTGCTGTTGTAAAAATAGAACACACTTGTACCTGAATTTGCAGAGAAATGACCGCACCCTACATTGAAAGAAGCCGATCCACTGGCGGAGATCAAGATTACCGTATCTTTGGGCCCTAAATTGAAGTCTTTTAACGCGGCTTCTCCATCAGTTTCTGAATCCTCAAATCCTTCTTTAGCTCTAATTAATGCTGAATCTCCACCGGCAATGACACCTTGAATCTGTTCCTTGATTTTGGGAAACTTCGAACTACACTTGGCTGCAATATCGACTGCGACGCGCCCACTTGATCCTGATCCTACTAAAAAGACTCTTCCTCTCTGGCTGATTTTGTCGGCTATGAAAGGGGCAAACGTTTTGATTGATGGAATAAATGATTCGAGACCTTTTATAACATTCTCATCTACTTTCAAAAGAAGCTCCATCCCCTCTGCAATGCTTTTGTGCGTGATCTGGCTCAGGTGTGTTGTTATAGGGTGTAGCTGTTCTGTTGAAACATTCCCAAGGGCAAACTCTTGTTCAAATTCTTCAAATGGCATAAAACCAATCGGTAAAGCTGAAAGGCAAGGATCTTCTCTACGAATTTGAGGTGTCTGGTCAATGGTTCTTGCTTGGGCATATACTGGAGTTGTACTCATATTACCTCCTGAGTAGAGAACAGAAGTCACACAAAAAGTTGAAACCGTTCTAAGAAATTTTCTTATGGGATTATACCTGAAAAAAAGAGTATAGCAGAAGATGTAAAAAATCAATGAGAAAGGAAAGTGTATAGCAACTCTTCCTATATAGGTCTGCTGATCTCATCGCATTTTGCCGCTAAAACAAAATCTCTTCCCCTCTGTGTTCTGTGTCCCTTGTGATAATTTATAATTTTCTTTGGGTTTTATTTAAGCATAATTTCATTGTAATATATTAAGAATTAATGAATAGTTTTGATGAGATTTGCTTTAGTGGAGAGTTATAATGGCTTCTGTCAGAGCTTCTGGCCAAGATCCTGTAAATTATGCGGAAATAATAAGAAAAGCCGCTCTTAAAGAATATGGTAAAGGCATAGAGAGATTTATTCCCTTCCATTCTCAGGATAAGCATACTGATCTTTGTAAGATAACGAGTTATAATTTTCTAGCTTTTCTACCCATTGCCCCTTTTGTCGGTATTTATAAAACAGTTGAATCCCTAGCATTAGCCTTAAAATATAATAACCTTTTACAAACGCGCGCCTTTAGCCATATTCAAGTTCAGCGAGGGGTAAAATCTCCTATTATTCAACCTAGACGATATGAATCTCCAATAAAACCTGTCTTTGAGGGCTATTCTCCGGAACCTGTTCCCACAGAAACTTGTTATCTAGAACCCCTAAGTGCTGATGAAGCATTTCTTCTCAAGGAAATGCGCAATGACAGATTAATTAGCACGCTTACCCAAGGGATGATGACAACAGGTATGATACTCATCACTGTCATCTTGATTGTTATCTACCTCTCCGAGCCAAAAATCTATATGTGGGGCTTGCTTGCAGTCGGAATTACCACCTTAGTCTTTGGAGGAGGAGGGTATTTATTAAACCAGGCCCTTCGACCATCCAATCGTTTCCGCATTGCTCTCCGTACTCTATAAATATATATTTATTTTTTTAGATGTTATAGTCGATTCAGTTTCAAAAGGCATTGGAGCCGCGGGAGCTTTCGCGAGGCTCCAATGTGCCTTTTGAATTGAATCGACTATAGTTTTATAAAATTAATCTTAAATTAATATCTTTGTTTTACAATTATATTGTAGTGAAACGCCAACAAAGAGTAAGTAAAATGTATGGCAGCTATAATAAGATTAATTAACCCTTCATGGGGGGAAGTCACCCTAGGTGCAGCTTCCCAAAACGATACAGCTACGCCCTCCTCTACCGCCTCTACAGCACAAAGCGAGGAGAAAGGGTGTTTAAGAAAAGCTGTAGCTCTTTTTTTCGATCTTTTCAATGAAACAGTTTTTGAAACTTGCTTAACAGGGTCGATAATTGAAATTCTTGCAGGGGCTCAAAAGATCTGTGTTCTCGTTGGAACAGTAGAAGGAAGCGGAGATATCCCCTACCTTAGTTTAATTGCCTCTCCATTTCACCTTCTCTTTGCAGCCAAGCAATCCTACTCCCGCTTTAAAGTTCTTCTCACCGCATTCAAAGCTCGCGATGTTGTAAGTGTTTTCTTTCTAGGTCTAATGAGTATTGATAGTCTGGGATCAGCCTTTGGAGCTGTAAGTCGAACTTTTTTCGGGGGAGCACAATTTACCGGAATTAAGAATTACCCCATTTTCCCCGTTATATTTACTAAGGTTTTGCCCGTTGTCATGATTGTCTTTGGAGCCATCGGCGCAATTGCAGATAGCTGGTCGCTCTGTAAAAATATCGGAGCATTAAGGGCCTTAAATAAAAAAGCCGAAGGATCTGATAGAAGCTTTAATCTCCTTCTTGAAGCACTAGAATATTTAAAAGGGCCTGTAGAAGAAACCGTAGAAGGAGAAGCACCAAATCTTCGCAAGATGGCGCAGCATAAAGTAGATCGTTGGTTTTTTGAGAGTAATCATTCAACCTCAGATGCACGCTTTGCTCACCTTAAAGAGAGGATAGATGCTTTTCTAGAGGATAATTCTTTGCTGGGTATCACTGATCTCCAACAACAAGTTAATCGAGCAGTGGCTCCTTTTAAAGATAGCAGTAAATCTACTGAAAATCTTAAAAAGCTTCATGATGAAATAGTCGCTCTTCACCAGGAGTTAACTAACTCTCTCGAAGAGAATCCTGCTCTTGCGATTAAAAAAACAAGAACTCTACTCAATAAAGTCTCAAAACTTGCCCAAGAGGAGCAGTTTAAAGATTTCCGTGACCCTTTGAATTTGGCTATTAAAGACTTTGAAACATTAGAAGGAGATCTCAAGATAGCAGAGGAGCTGATGCAGATTGGGCGGGGAGAACTCCATAGAAAACTCCTCTACCGGTGCATTGGGATATTGACCTCTTTAATGTCCCTCACAGCTGGGATTTTAATCATTATTGAACCCAATGAATTTATTCTTCAAGCGACGATCCTCTCGCTCGCGACTTCCGGAATTAATGTCGGAAAATACGCTTTTGATAAAACCATCTCTCAAGAGTGGTATGCAAAATTCGAGCGTATCATAGGTCTTTAAACGCCCTTCTTTTCTTCATGACTTTCAATCAAACTTTTGATACTGTGTTTAACCGACCTATGAAATTATGAGGAGCAAGCAAGTGTCTATGCCACCCAGAATTGATAATTCTTCCGCAATCAATGAAATTAGCGCTCTATATGAATACCACCAAAGAAAAGTTTTTCGTTTACAAGGTATTATTGCAAGTCTCGACGACATAGGGAGACTAGGTCCTAGCCTTCATGCAGATCTCACAGCTTGTCAATTAAGTGCGATCAAACCCTATCTAAGAGAAAAAGAGTGGGATCCTGATGGCCTTAAATTGGCAATAAGCGCAGGGGTTGACGAATTAAGAAAAGATTATTTATTTAATTATAAAGAATTACTGAAAGCAAGAGAGGGTTTTTCCACTCCAGATGGAAAAGTCATAGATTTAAACAAGGAAACACGCAGAGAATTTAGGACCATTTTTAAAGAGAAATTAGATCGAAATCTCCAAGAAGACGCACTGGACGTGGATGCAGTTACTGATTTAAATTTGCTCGAACTGAGATTAGAGGATCAGTATCGAATGCATCAGGATCGGTTCGTTGAGCTATTTGAGAAAAAACAAGAGTATACGTTTAAGGAATTAGAGAAGAGAAAGGTGATAGAGCCTTTGCTGCAAAAACTCAGGCAAGAAAAGCAGGAGCTGCGCGTAAGGGTAGCTACAGATATTTTTACGGCTTGTCAATTGGGCGATAATAAACTTCTTAAACAATTGATTAAAAAGGAGTGGTTTTATAATAGAAAAAAATTTGTCAATCAATTTTACAAGAGTGAATTAGCGCGATTTACTCCCCTTCAATGCTCCTCCTTTCATTCTCATAGACACTGTGTTGACACTTTACTTTCCTATGGGGCCGATCCCACTTTACCAGATCGCTATGGATATCTAGCTATTCACTGGGCGGCTAAGCAAGGGGACATCTCTTCGATGAAACTCTTATTAAAACATGCTCCCACAACGATTCATGTAAAAGCAGAATATGGACGAACTCCTCTGCACTTGGCTGCATATAATGGAAGAATTATGGCAACGCAGCTGCTTCTTGACAGTGGGGCCAATATCAATGCGAAAGAAGAAGATCCCTCCCAATATACAGCTTTACACTGGGCAGTGATCCATAAGGATCTGGCAATGGTCGAAACTTTAGCCTCCTATCCCCAGCTAGATCTAAAAATTGTAGATGCTGATGGGAGGACGGCCCTCTATTATGCGGTTATGCAAGGGGATATTAAAATTGTTGCATCACTTTTAAAGCATTATCCTGTTTTGGGTGACGAAAATCCCAATTCTCCCGAAATGCTATTGAGTTATGTTGGGAGTGAGGAGCATGAAATTCCTAATCGTGAGACTATCAAAGAGTTATTAAATGAAGCGATAAGCGACCATTCCTAAAGAGATTGTTTAGGAGATAACTCTTATGAATACTACTACCAATACCAGTTTCGAACTTGAGACGCGTCGAGTTTATGAACATCCCCTTGAACCTGCAAGAAGGGTTCCGAGTGATCGGATGCAAATCAATGAGCTTAAACTTAAGCTTCCTGATGTACAAAACAAGAGTATTAAAGAAATCGAAGAGCTCTACCGCGAAGTTTTTGAATTTCTAGATGAGTTTGAAGAACGCGATATTCCAAGCTTAAATAATCTCCTCAAATATAGTCCGGAGTGTCCGAATCAACAAAGAAAATTAGCTACCCTGCTGGGAAATTGGTATTTAAATCATCTACCTTCCAAAGAGCCTCTCGGTAATAGACTGGTTTTCTATAAGACAGCTATGCATTTCTATGCTAGGGCCATTCAAATAGCTGAAAAAATGGGATCCCCATCTGAAATTACTGCCTCTCATCAAAAAGCTTCCAGCTTATTCATTCGGTTGATAGGGGAGATCCATGGAGCTGACAGGGGGTTTTATGAAAAATTATATGATGCCACTAAAAGCGAGAATGCATGCAGAGACTTTAACGGGATTTACAAGCAAATAGAAAAATATGTGAGTTTTTGCACCTCTTCGCAAGATTATCAGCATGTTATCAGGGGTGTATTTTATGCTCAGGCTAATGAGGCGCTAAATAACGTCAACCCAACAACAATAGGTGATTATAAGACCGAGAGGGCTGCACTTGGGCAAGAAATGAGAAGACGCTTCACGGAGCCCTCGTCGATGGAGTATCGCACCAAGATATATAAGGATTCGTTGCAACTTTTAAGAAAAAAATTTGCAGATGTTAAAAAAAGAGAGGATACTCGACAATTCCAGGAGGAGATTTTTAGAGAATATAAAAAATTTTTCAACATTCTTCTTCAGGATGCTCGTGCAATCTTAGGCCCTCCTTGTTTAAAAATCTGCCCGGTAGATTGCAGCATCGATATTCAAGCACTGGGGTCTTTGGGGCATGAAGAGGCCTGCGCTTTTTCTGATTTAGAGCTGATGATATTTTATGATAAAACCCCCGAGACTTATTCGTACTGTAAATTGTTGTGTCACATTCTCGACATACAGATGCGGGCGCTTGGAGAAACTCACTCTGGGGAGCAGATCTTCTCTTATATCCATGCTACCAACCCTCTCGGATTCCATATGGATTCCGGTCCTCACGAACATGATGCTCTAATTCAAACCCCTGAAGAGATGGCAAATATACAGGCCTCCCAGACTGATGATCCCGCTTCTCTTGAGAATCTCGCTCAGAAGTCCAAATGTCTGTTTGCAACGGATCTGCAACTTTATCAGACCTATCAAAAACGCCTTAGAGAGAGTTTAAATAGGGAACATGCACCTGGAGTTATTCGCAGAGAGTGGCGAGCTTTGTCGTTCATAAAAGTCCGATGGGAAGAGTATAAGCAATTAGAGCAAAAACGCCAGTATGTGAGTAGTTGTGTTGATGTAAAGGAGCTCTATTTCTTACAGCTTAATTATCTTTTAAGCGATATAGCTATCTATTTTTGCTTAGAGCTTAACAATACATTAGACATTATAGAAGCGCTGATCCGATTTAAAGTTTTTAGCGATGAAAGTGGGAAACTTCTTCTAAAGGCGGTGGCCGACCTTTACAAGATCCGTTGCCGTTTACATCTTTTCTATGGTGAGCGAAAAGATAAAGCATGGAGTGACTTGAAATCCTCTCCACAAGAGAAGATGGCCTGCTTGTCAGAGGAAGAAGTTTTTGAACTGAATAGCATCCGCTTTCTTATTTTACCTCCTCTTTATGCTCTATTTGACACTCTGTTTGATTCTCAAAGTTCTAAACTTTCCATGGTCGAAACACATAGGTTATTTAAAGCCACGTTTCAGAATATTGATCTTGTAAAATTGGCTTTTGAACAAATATGCCAAAACCACATTCCTCAAGAGCTTGCGCTGCATGTTTTTGTTTCTTACCTGGCTCGGAGCAGCGCATCTTTGGAGGATCATTTTTTCTACTATCAAGCGCTTCCGGATTCTCAAGAGATTTTGCGAGAAACTTACGTCAGGGCATTAATGCCTTACAAAAAACAGGAGAAAACATTACAAAAGCTCCTTCATCTTCCGAGCTCTTCAGGTTTTCGGCAATATGAATCTTATTTGAGAAGCTCTTTTGAAACTCTGCTAAGATTGCAAACGACTACTGACGTACAGGGACAAAGAAAGTTTACGGTTTCTCTTCAAATTCCTCAGAAAAGAGAGGTCCCTTTCGTGAAGTTCCCTTGTTTGACGGCCCACAATATGAACACCATGATGGACTTAGCCGGGAATATCAAACCATCACGTGCCATACTGCAGTGCTCCTCGGAACATTCTCTCTATTTTAGGCAGCAACCTCCCAGCGGGAGTGGAGATCTATTCGATCCGGGAAAACAACAAGCTATTAGCCATCTTCTCATGCGCCTTTTTGGGCATGCTCCTATCTCTCAGCTAGTAAAATTCACTGTTCAACAGGTAGGGAGGAGAGAACTCGCTTATTTTGTCTACGTTTCCCTCATACCAAATGGACCAAGTTTGCGCCAGAATCCTTTAAAACCTGGAGTGCTAGATCAAAGAAGGCTTAGCGAACTTTTTCTCTCCATCCCCCTTATCCTGCCAGGAAATTCTAGTGAAGAAAATTACATTGTCCAATCAACTGGGAGTGAAAAAAAGGCGCTCATCTCTATTAATGATGATGCGTCTCTTGTTAAACCCATAAGACGGCAAAATCAAGGTGAGCTCAAGTTTGACATTAACCTTCGCTCAGTTCTTCTCTTTAAATTTCCCCAAATGGTGCTAGACCAAGAAGTAATTACTGCTTTTCTCTCTTTAAACCCAATTTCTCTGCTAAAAGAGTGGCTTAAAGATTTAAGTAACTGGAATAGTACTGCTGCTTTATGTTTTGGAGAGAATTGCCCCTATTTATGTCGATTGCCCAAAGGGACCGCTCACCGGATTTTGATACAGTTTTTTCATCTACAAGCCTTTTTAAGAGAAAATTGCCATAGAACTATTCTTGGTGAAGAGGTTTTAAGGACAATTATTAGCATAGAAAATGGTCAAATTGTTGAGATTGGCGAGCTTCTTTATAACCAACATAAAGCTAAAAGTCCTATTCTTAATATGGCTCAAACAGAAGCAAAGAGGTATCTAACCCTTCTAAATGTAGCTGAGGAGATGCCACTCTGCGCTCCGGCCGATCTTTTGGCAGAAATAGAGGGAGTGGAAAAAAGTTCTCCAGCCAGTACTAGCCCCTCTCTTGGCGAAGGTAAAAGATACGCATCTTATGAAGAGGGCTTTAAACTACTCCAAAAAGGGGAAAAGCCGGATCTAAGGGGGCAACAGAAGATTTTAAATGGACTGTTGTCTAGCGAGCATGAGAGATTAAATCTTGCCAATTGCGCAGCACTGACCGAGACTTATTTACAAAAAATTCTGCAAAAAAGCGGGCGGATACTCAAATACCTTGACCTGCGATTTTGCAATCAGATAGGTGGAGAAGCTCTAATAAACATCGCTAAAAGCTGTCCCCTTTTAGAAGAGCTTTATATCAGTCACAACCCCCAAATAACAAAGTTTGAAATAAGTAGTTGGACTTGGAGAATTTGGCAAAAAAATCCCCCCATCGTTTTCCCGAGTCTTAAAATATTGGAAATTTCCTCCTGTCCAAAACTTGTCTTAATAAATGTGAGGGCCAATAATTTAATAGGACTTAAAGTAGACAACAATCCGCGGCTAGAGAATATCACAATTGAAGCTAAAAGCATGACGACCCAAAATATAGATCGCCGATTGAGTCCAAAGTCAGAGGTGATCATTATACCTCCTATACTCTTTAAGGAAGAGAGCGAGCAAACTCCTTTTCCCTCCCAGCCGCCTCCTATGCATCCAGAGGCTAAGATTTCTCCTTCACAGCCTGGCCTCCCTCTGCAAGAATGGTATAAGAAGCTTAAAGACCGGCATCCCGAAATTTTTCAACTAGAGATTCAATATCTTGCTAAAGCCATTGAAATTGAATTAGGAGAGGAGATTCGTCGATTTTCCAGTCAAAGTGGAATAAAAGAAGCGGACTGTTTAAGGAAATTCTACGCACATATTAATGCACGACGAATTAGGAGCGTAGGTGATGAAAAGCTAGAGGAGGAGCCTAAAGCGAAAAAAAAATCCAAGTCGAGATTTTTCACTGCAGAAAAATATCCCCTTGGAGAGGTTGTAGCAATGCAAATCTCTTCAGAGGTGTTTGTAAGTCGAACAGATACAGCTATTCTTCAAATTCAGGAGCTTGTTCGAGAAAGAGGTGAAAAAACCAATATAGGGAAAGGGAGAAGCTCTATAGTCCTGCTTGGAGATACGGGAGCAGGGAAGAGTACAACTATCAACTTTATCTTGGGATTCAAACTCAGAAGAGAGGAGGTTAAGAAAGGGAAGGGGAGGAAGATAGTTGCTATTAACGCTCCCGCTAAAATTGGACACAAAGTTGGTAGATCAGAAACACATGCCCCTGAAGGCTTTCAACTGGATGAGACCGATGATATTTTATTTGATATGCCCGGCTATTGCGATTCAGAGGGAGCGGTATTTTCTATAGCTCACGCGGTGAGTATTCGGAGAATATTTACTGAAGCTAAAGATAATAGAGTATTCATTCTTTTGAATTATCATGCCATTTATTCAGCCAGGGCAGAGGGAGTGAAGCGCCTATTTCTACTACTAAAGAAATTTTTTGTTGATGAAGATAAATTAAACAAGTGTCAGGCAAGCATTCTTCTTGGAGTAACTCATCTTTTTGAAGAGGAGGATTTTGAAGCTGCTAGAGGAGAACTCATAAAGCTTGCGGCACAAGATAAATGGCATTTGAGTCCTGAGCAAATTATTCATATTAATCCTATGAAAGACTTCCAAGGGCATATTCGGGAAGAAGGTGAAAAATCAGAACGGGAGCAACTTATAGAAAAATTGATGGCTCTTACTCCTCTTGAAGGAGAGGGAGCAAAAGAGTTGTATAGTACAGCTTTAGGTGAGTCTGAGAAGCGATTAATTCAAGATATAGCCGGAGATATTTCGAGTAAAATCGATAGATATTTGGATGCGGGAAATATTAGAGGGGTAGTAGATGAGTATGAAAAATTATCTTCCCTCCAATGTATTGAGCACCCTTCCATTACAGATGCAATTGCTGCGCTACAAGAGAAAATTAAAAATAGAGTAGACCAAATTGTAAAAGAGATTCGGAATACAGCTCCGATCAATCAGAAGGAGATGAGAATCAGCACAAGACAAAAACTGGCTGAGTTGAAGGCTTATTATCCCTTAGATGGCTGTTTCTCTGCCAGCAAATATGGAGGCGAGTACGTAAAGAGACAATTTGAAGCGATCGTAAAAGAGGTTAAAGTATTTGAACAAATACTCGAGCAGGAGGTCTACGATCGTATAAATGGGGAGCTTGTCATGCTCTTGAAAGCATTCGGTCTGGAACTGCGCGATATTCTAAAAAATCAGAGAGGCCAATTATCTCTATTTAATTGCAGTGCATTAAATTTATTAGAGGCATTTTCCGAGAATTTTCCATCTGAGGCCGCTAAGAATTTAATATACCTTTTTGAACAAATTGATATTGAAATTCAGCAGAGGGTACATAAGTACTATCATGAAACCGATCTTTCTTTGGAAAGATTAAAAGATGATAAGAAAAAAGAGATCGATGAGTTAATCGGTCGAATGCAGAAAAAAGCTAAAATTGGCCAGCTGCGATCTAACTTTGATTCAGAATTTGCCATTCTTCATGAAAAAATTGAAGAGGTTATTCAAAACAATGACTCATCTTTATGTCAAAAAAAGCTAGGCAAAGGAGAGTTCCATTTGCTCGGCGCTTATTCACCTATAGTTGAGCAGGTAAAGAAAATCCTATTGATCAGAGAGCAACTCTTTAATATAGAGGAGAGAAGCGAATTCTGCGATAAGATATTAGAGAATTTTTTAAACGAGACCTATAAAAAAGCCTGTCGATTAAACAATGAAAAAAGGGCCAAAGAATTAACTCGCATTATTGATGATCGATTAGATGGTGGATTTAGTACATTAGCGAAAGAAGATCTAAAAAAACTTAATAACCGGTTTGCAGAGCTTTTTCTTTTAGATAAAAACGCTTTTAAAGAAGTGCAGCTAAAAGCCAGGAGGGTACTTATCCAAAAACCGGAGGAGGTGCTGGACGAGATCTTAAATACAGTCGATGATCGATACAAATCCAAGATCGCTTCCATTTTTAAAACAGTAGACTGCATCTCTGATTTACCCGGCTGTTTTGATCCGGCAGAATTAATCTCTTCTAAAAAACGTATTAACACTGCGATCCGAAACAAAGAAGCTAAACGAAGAACGGAAGAAATCCAAAAATTTAATTCGCTGGAATATCACTTATCCGATGCGAAGGCCCATATCAAAACTTATGCGCAACTGAATCCCAAGAAAGTGGCAGATTTACTTTTAGAAGTTAAAACTACTGATGACTGTCTCGAAAAATTGCTTAAGCTAATACCGGAGCTATCAGAGTTTTATGCTCTCTTAGCAGATTTGAAAAAGGCTATCGCAACAGAAAGCAGTAGATATTATTTAAAACAAGATAAAAGACTTATCGATATCAAAGTGTTTTATGAAAGCAAATTAAATGAGTATTTATTCTATATTCAAAATCTTTCTACGGTTGAATTCATTACACAAACAGTGAGCGGAGCGTGTATCAAACGGACATTTTTAGGTATCGTAGATGAACTACCGCGTTGGTTAAAGTTTTTAAAAGAAATGAATGAGGAGAGTTATCAGAAGACTCTCAGGGAACTTCATGACAATATAGAGGCTTGGCGAACATCTAAGGTAATTAAAGATTATTTGGAACACAACCTCTATACTAATTTTACTAATATTTTCATCACCATAAAAAAGTTAAGCCCTGCACTCGCTGGTCATCTCAAGATTGAAGATGGGGAGATTATAGATGACTTTAACGCTCTAATACAAACTCTTCTTAAGAACGCTATTAATGAAATTAGATGTGAATGTACAGAGATCAATTTTGGCAAAATAGAATATTTAAAGCATTTTTTCGAAGTTTTGCGGACTCTTCAGACGCATCAAATGGACCTTCCCCAGGAAAAACAACTATTAGCCAACCAGACAGAGGCAAAAACGCAAGAATTATTGGAGCTTACACAGGCTATCCCCCTCTTGCCTACTGAACAGCAAAGCACAATGTTGACAAAATTAGCTAAAGAAATGATCAGGCAATATGCTGTTACAACCCAATTACCTCTCCAAACTGGATTTACTGATTTAATACACGATCAATTGCTTGAGTCATTTTCAAATACTCTTCTTC
>JABDDZ010000014.1 GCA_013287335.1 Chlamydiota bacterium
CTCTCGATGATAAGGAGGTGGTTGAGCTCATTGAAAAAATGCCCGCTGATGATGCAGTC
Source organism: Chlamydiota bacterium (assembly GCA_013287335.1). Taxonomy (GTDB): domain Bacteria; phylum Chlamydiota; class Chlamydiia; order Chlamydiales; family JAAKFR01; genus JABDDZ01. Next base: position 60 of record JABDDZ010000014.1, read on the forward strand.
TGGGTTTTGGATGATATCCCTGAAAGACGCTGCCGCAAGGTTCTTGAGAAGTTAGACAATAAAAAATCCACCTCAATCCGAGAGCTCCAAAAGCATAGTCGTAAGAGCGCGGGGGGACTTATGACCAACGAATATTTCGCCTTCCCAATGGAGACAACAATTGCCGAGGTTGCAAGCACTATCCGGGATAATCCCGGTATTGATTTAACACGAGTTGTCTTTGTCCTCGATCATGAGGGTAAATTACAAGGCTCTGTTCCGGGGAGAAATCTCCTTGTTAATCCACCTCAGCTCCCCCTTAAGCAGGTGATGCGGCAAGTGGACCATACGGTCACACCCGATGCAACAAGAGAAGAGGTTGTGGACATCGTTGAGAGATATAAAATCCCAGCCCTTCCTGTTGTCGATGCAGAGAGCTTTCTTATTGGAGTGATCACCTACGAAGAGGTTGTTGAGGCATTAGAAGACATTGCAGATGAAACAATTGCCTGGATGGCAGGAACCATTGGGGATGTGAGCGAATATGACCCTATCCTCAAACGTTTTTTAGCCCGTGCCCCCTGGCTTCTTGTCACGCTGTGTGGAGGGCTCATCAGCGCTGCAATTATGTCTTATTTTCAGGGCATTGAAGGCAAGCTGCTCGCTTTTATTGTCCTCTTTGTCCCCCTTATCAACGGAATGAGTGGCAATGTGGGAATTCAGTGCAGCACGGTTTTAGTGCGCAGCATGGCGATAGGAGTTACGCTTTCAAGGGGGCCTCATCAATGCCTGGATAAAAGAGGGAACAATTGGACTTATGACAGGTGTGACCTTTGGGACTCTTTGCGGGATTCTTATTTATGTTCTTAATATCTTAGGCATTCGAGAATTTGGCGCCGACTCTTTAGAGATCGCAATTCTTGTCGCAGTGGGTCTTTTTGGAGCTTGCGGAGTTGCTACATGTCTTGGTGTGACAGCCCCTTTTTTCTTTGTGAGGTTAGGCGTTGACCCGGCACTTGCTTCCGGCCCGATCGTGACGGCTTTTAATGATATTCTTTCTATGAGCGCCTACTTTTTAATTGCAGGCCTCATCAGCTCCCTCTTCTTCTCCTAAGCATTAACTATAACCCATTGATTCACAGCCGTGCCCGCGGGCAAACCCGATTGGTATCTATTTATTTTGAGGTTGTTTTTTTCCACGGAAAGGGATGGGTTGTTGGAGGAGGGGTTGGCTCTTCGCCGAGCATACCTCCTAGGAGCTCAAGGAGTCCGCTAACAATATATCCCGGGCCTCCAGCCGCCTCTGCAATAATGATCGCAATCCTTTTATAGGCTGAGGACCAATCAAGCTCGACTTTGTGAGTAGATCCCCGCATTTTTATCTGAAACATATCTCTTTTAGAAAGTCCGGAAATGCCCAGTTTATGCCGAAGAGTAGCGGCTGATATTGCCAGAACCATATTTACTTTATCCTTAATATGGTTGATTTGCCCCCAGCATGCAATGTGCACATTACCGGCTAAGAGGGCATCAAAACGTTCATAGCTGGCAATACCATTTTCCAAACTCAAGTAAATGGGTGTGAACCATGCGGACATCATTCCAACAGGGGAGATGTTTTGCGCTTTTAAAAAATTCATAAGCGCTTGAAGCTGTCCGCCGTTTTTCACAGAGATCTCGCCAATATCAATAATCGCATGAGGAATTTTGATCTCTCCAAATGAAAAAGGTGATAAGGGAAGAAAAAAACCATCGCTTCCAATGTTTAAAAGGAGAGGATGGTTAGAGAGGACCGCTTCAAAGAGGAGAGGATAGATATCCACGAGGAATGTTTCGCTAATTTCTTGAGTAAGAGTAATCTCAGCTTTTAGAGTCTCTCTTAATGTAAGATTACCCTGATTGAGAGTAAAGGGGGCTTCAGCTTTAAAATTCGAGGCTGCTATCTGAATATCGATAGGGCCTGAAAAATCTGTGATTTCTCCAAAAATATTGGTATTTAGTTTTTCACCAAGAAGTGCAAAGATCTCACGTTCTCTTCTTGGTGATAAAGCGGTGAGTGAGAGGATCGGGCGTACCGGGAGATTATTAATATGCAAATTTCCCTTGATAGTGAGTCCCTCCTTATTCCATTTACCCTCTTTTGTCCAGGCATTGATGAGGCCCCCTTGAAAGCGTAAATCGCCCGACTCGGTTGCGTTATTTGATAGAAAATCAGAGGCAATATTCAACTGTATGGCTTCGGAAAAATTTCTCCCATGCACAGATGCATCTACCCTTTGAATGGCGATGCTATCGTGAGTTGCGTGATTCATGAGAGTCATCGGACCTGTTTGCAGAGTTCCAATAAATCCGCTCTGGCAGAGAAATCCTCCGATTGAGGGAATAGGAAGGGCAGGACAGTTAAGTTGTGAAATTTTTAAGATAACAGGAGCAGAATTGAGAAGAGTGTAATTGGATTTTAAATGGCTCTCTTTTTGAAAGATGCTCATAAGAGTCGCATAGCGTGCGGGAGTCATTGTCCATTCAATAAAAGCCGGATGATCCTGCATCACTTTTAATGTACCGTCAATGGATAGGGAGAGATTGGCTTTAAGTCCCTCTCCTGTAGCCGAAAATAGGATGATGCTTTTTGGCTCTTTTTCAGGGGTGTGGGATCCTCTTAATGTAAAATCGAGGCTCGGTCCAAATAAAGTTGTCAAAAAGCCACCTTGAGAGAGACTCTTTTGGAGGATAAAAGCATCCAGAATAAAGAGAGGAAAATCTTTTGCTGTCACATCAGCTCTAAAATCAGCTGAACGCAAAGAGAAGGTACCGGCTTTAAGAAACTGCTTTATGGAGAGTAGAGCGTCTATTTGGCCGCTCTTCGACTCTTTTTTTTCAGGATCTTGCAATTCGATATGGGTCTTTCCATTAATGTTTGCAAAGAACTCCTCATTTTTGCCGTTGATATTCACTTGCATCTCCAAATCAGAAATTGAAGCGAGCTCCTTATTGCTTGCTTCCAGCATTGCGAGTTTGGGAAGAGTCGTTACGCTTTTAGCAATAAGGGTTCTTGGTTGAAATGGAAATAATCGGCATTCGAAATAGTCGACTTCAGTTCTCATTCGACTCTCCTCAACAAGACGAGAGGGATTATTGTTGCTCGCTTTAACCCATTGGCTAAAAGAATCAGGAGTGATAGTAAGTGTGGATAGGGCAGGACGGGTTATAGAGAAGAGGCCAGTTTCATCAATTTTGCCTCTCACATCCAGATTAATACGTTCACACTCTGTTTTAAAGGAAAGATTTGAAAACGTTAGGGGTGCGGATCCCTTCTTTTTTGGGATAGCCCCTTCTCCAGAGAGAGTAAAGGGGCAGTCAGAGCCTACGATAAGAGCGACATATTCATGACTATTCGTAAAGCCAAAAATCCCTTTAAGAAGAAGGGAGACCCTGTTCAGATTTGCAATAGTGATTTTGCCGCTGACATCTTTTATAAGAAGGGGTGAAAAATGGGTAATGCCCTGAATATTAACCGATCCCATTGAGAGATTCGCATTCAATTTCAATTTCTCATAGTCCCATCCTCCTCTTTCATTTAGAGGAAGGGAGAGCTCTTGAAGATCCAAAGTGAGATATCCCCCCTCCATAACGCGAATTTCAGTTTCATAGGGAAGGAACTTTTTTAGTAGATCAGGAGAGAGACGGAAGGTGATTTTGCCATTTTTTTCCAGAAAAAGGCCATGATCAAATTTAAAGAAAAGCTCCTCTGTTTGCAAAATTGTAGAAGTCGCTTTAGCTTGGATATCTCCTACTCCTTTTTCGATCTTCCCATGAAAAAAGAGGGAGAGTGTTCGACCAAAATAAGCCATAAGATCAGAGTTTTCGCCCAAAGCAAGATCAATAGCATCTAAGGGAACACTGGAGAGGGCAGTATAGAATTCGAGCTTTCCTTGCGATAGTGAAAGATTTCCTTTTGCATCAAAGAGATTAGCAGCATCGATCCTTCCTTCAAATTTAGAGGGGGATTCAGAGGTTTGAATATCTCCAGTATACTCAATATTTATCTCTTTTGTTAAAGGAGATGAGGAGGAAGATAAGCTAATATTACGCAAAGTGATAGGACCAAGGGTTTCATGAGAGATGAGTGCCTGATCGATAGATCCGTCTAATTTGAAAGCAAGATCTCTTCTTACAAAAGGAATTGGAAAAGAGAGCTTTTCCAGATTAATAGAGATATCTGTCTTCTTACCAAGATGCCACTTGGAATTTTTATTTAGGGCTAGAAGTAGTTTTTCAAAGAAAGGAGGAGTGATTGTGAATACAATTTTACTTTTTGGATCAGCATGAAAAATGCCCTCCTCTGTGGCTCCTTTGATCGTAGCTTTTAAGTTGGATCCTATGATTGATGAATCAATTTTAAGCTCTTTCTTAGATGCAATGATCTCTCCTTCAAAATCAAGGGAGGGCCCAATTGCACTTTCAAATATTCCTGCAAGATGGAGGTTTTTAAATCTGATGATCTGGTCAAAAACAGCAACAGGGAAGCTATTGAGGCGCGCAAGAAGAGAGAGAGACATTTTCTCAAATCCTTTAAGAGTGCCATGCGTGAAATTCACCTTTATGCGCTTGCAAGAGGTTAAACGCCCGGAAACAAGAATCTCTCCAGAAATCGAGGGGCTGATAGTCTGTGTTCCTGAAATTTGAGATTTTTGGGCAGATTTCCCAACCAGATGAAAAATGGTCTGACAATCTTTTTTTTCTCCCTGAAGCGTGAAGTTTAAATGGCTCAGTACTACTAGAGGAGTCTTTGGCCCCTCCATTTCGAACACGCCATCTTCCAAGCGTAGATCTCCACGTGTTGGCAGGGTGAATTTTCTCTCTTTTTTGGATTTTTTTTCTTTTGAGTTTTTTGGTTGAATAGCCTCTTCGAGATTAAAAGATCCATTTCCCTCCTTAACAAGATGAAGAAAGAGTCCATGGATCCTTGTTTTGCCCCAACTATTTGTTCGAGAAAGCAGGGGAAGAAGATTTTTATTAGTAGTAAGATTCTCTAGGGCGAAGATCTTATCTCCTCTTTTATCGTAAAGGATCAAATTTTCAATTTGTTGTCCCGAAAACCAGGAAATCTTAAGAGTATCTATAGAAACCCAACCAGAAATTCTACGGTTGATCCAATTTACAAGGCTCTCTTTTCCCTGAGGTGTTGAAAAATAGGCTGGTAGAAAGGCTAAGGTTCCAATAGAAATAATACAGAGGATAATTGCAACAGATAGAATCGCCGCTAGAGCCTTTCTTTTTCCGGGTTGTTGCATAAATGTTGCCCCGCCTATTAATATTCTATTATTAATAATCTAAAAACCACAGAGACCACAGAGATCACAGAGAAAAAAAGAGTTAGCTATATTTGCCTTATAACCGATTGACAGATTAGCTTTCCTCAGTAATATTTTTTATAATCTTAAATATCTTTTAGCAAAATATTTGCATTGGATTTTTCGATTAAACGGCTGAATTCTTTCAAACTATCTAAGATTGCATTTGCTTCATGTGTGGAGGGGAGGGGAAGGGATTCACCGCTCTCATCCATCATATCAATAATTTTTTTTATTGTCAGTTGTTCAATTGGACGAGCCGGTTGAAAAGCTTTAACCCGCTCGTGTCCAATGATAACCTCTGAAAGAATGCCTGCACGGACAAGATAGTGAAGAAGGCGAACAATTAAAATATGAGGAATAGCAAGAAGAGTTGCATATTCATGAGAATTAAGAGGAATGGATCCCTCGCAAAAATTTTTAATAGTTAAGTGAGTGATCCTTAAAGCTAATATGGTTTTGCATTTTTGGCTGATTGTAACTTTCTCTGTCGCAAAATCATAGGAGTCATTGTTTTGAATAGCAAATGCTATTCTACCTCCAATAAGTAGTATCATCCAACTGATATTAAGCCAGATCAAAAACAAGGGAAGAGCAGCAAAAGTGCCATAAATTGCATTATATTGGGAGACTCCAATTTGAAAATAGACATAGAGACTTTGGATAATTTGGTAAATTGTCCCTGTAAAAACACCAGCAATAAGAGCTGGAAAAAAACGCACATGAGTATTAGGGATAAAAATGTAGATGAAAGTGAAGAGAATCCAGGTGACAACGTAAGGTATAAGATATAGTGCAAAAAAAAGAATCGGGGCAATCGATTTAAATAGAGGAATGTTACGATCCCACGAAGAGAGAGTCGCTGATAGATAAATCGTTACACCGCTAGCAATAAAAATAAATATGGGGCAAATCAGAATAAGGGCTAAATAATCGCTAAATTGCCTTGCAAAGCTTCGCGTTCTTTTAACTTCCCAGATCATATTGAAAATAGATTCAATGTATCCAAGAATTTTTATCACACTCCAAAAGAGAATAATGATGCCAATACCTGCAATTACTCCCGACTGTGCTTCAGCAAGAGCTGTTTTTGCAAAAGTAATAAGTGCATTGACTACATCCTTTTGCTCGCCAAGCCTCTTAATAAGCCAATTTGTTAGGGCTTCCTCCAATTTAAAGCCCCTGGCTATGCCAAGTAAAATTGCAAAGGATGGAACAATTGCTAGAAGAGAATAATAGACAAGGGCTGAGGCTCCCAATTGGATATGTTTTTTATTAAATCCATCAATGACAATTATGATGACCTTGAGGAGATGAATAAAAAAAGCTTTAACCCTTGAGACTTTTTTTAGATCGATCTGCCAGATATCTTTTTCTAAAAAGTTAAAGATCTTTGTAAAGAACAACTTCAATTTCTTCTCTTAGATTTTAATTGGAGAGGGGTCTATGTGGCTTTAATGGACTGGGAGCAAGGTCTTGTTGCATACTTGTCAGGTGTTTTTTGCTTTTGCCCATATAGAGATACAACTCCTCCAGTACTTTGCTAACTTTTGATACGTGATCTTCAGCTCCCTTTTTCATCGTTTGCGTTGCAGAGGATGTACTTTCTAAAATAGCATTTAAGGTCGTTCTGGCTTTTTCTAACGCATCTGTCTGTTCTTGACATTCTTTACACAGCTTCTCGAGCTTTGCAACCATTTTTTCTTGTTTCTCTTCTTTGGCTTCAATGGAGATGTTGAGCCTGGTAAGTTTCTCTACGGATCGTTCGATATTTTCTTGAGTCTCATTTAGCATTTTCACGCGGTCCTGTCGTACTTTTTTTGCTTTCTTCCATTCCGATACGCTTTGCAGGACCTTAATTGCTTTAGTAAGAGTACTTTCTAATATCTCGGCATGCCCTTTTGAGATCTGGGATGTCTCCTGAAGGCCTTTTCCCTCTGTTGCAAGAGCAGTGACCTCCTCTTTAAGTTTTTCAATGGCGCTATCGAATTCTCCGCTATTTTTAGTAGCTTTTTCATTGACTGCAACAAATGTATCTCCAAGTACTTCAAGGCGTGCTGATTGTTCTTTAAATGATCCCAGTTCCATTTCATAACCTCGACTGATTGTCTCAAGTCGCCCGTTTTGGTCCGCTAGTTGAGAAATTTCGCCTACTAGCTTTTGCCTTTGCACAACTAACTCTTCATTATTTGCTTTAAAATCGTCATTCTCTTTTCTTGTTTTATCAAGTTCACCTTTAAGCAGATCGATGTTTCCTTTAAACTGTATATTATTGGCTACAAATATCTTATTACTTGCCGAAAATGATTGCAGATCCTTCCAAATGTAACTGATATAGATAGGGTAGAGGCTAAAGAGAATGCCGACGCCAAAGGGCAGGGTGAGAAAATAGCATTCCCAATAAAGAGATGCTGCTATTCCAATCAGACAGACAACCATGGGCACAAGGGCTGGAACGACTCTCCAGTTTATAGTAAAGCGGTGTTCTTCTTTTAAAGTTCCATTTTTTTTCGCGGAAGTACCATTTAACCAGGTAAGTGAAGTGGAAAGTAGGGGAAAGGCGCAATTTTGCATACATGTCCTAAGAGGTATTTAAAAATAAAACTTTTAGATAAAAGCAAATCTTTAAATAATTCAAGAAAAAATAAATTTATTTTACATTCCCATTCCCTAACACCCCACAGTAAATTTATCAGACCATTCACGGCATCCTCAATTCTTCTCAGGCAACTCTTTAACCACCTCATTTACAATTCTTTTCTAAAAATACACTTTATCAGACGCTCTAAACACTCCAACCAAACTTACACCTTAAAAAAATTAATAACAGGATGGGCAGGACAGGGATAGAATGCCCAACCAATTCTCTTCTAAGTCTTAGAAAATCCTGTTCATCCTGTTATTCTTTAGATGGATGAAAAAGAAATGCTGGGGACATGCTCCTGAGAGTCGGGGCTCTTGCGTTCCCAACTATCGAATCAATTAACACTGGAAGTTCCGGCAATAAATCCTGTTGTCCACGCATTTTGAAAGTTAAAACCTCCAGTAACGCCGTCGATATCAAGAATTTCTCCGGCAAAAAAGAGATGAGGGCAAATTTTGCTCTCTAGCGTCTTAAAATGGACCTCTTTTAGGGCCACGCCGCCGCAGGTGACAAACTCCTCTTTATGAGTTGTCTTTCCCTCGACCTGGTAACAATCTTCATGGAGTTTATCTGCCAAGAGCTGAAGATCTTTTTGAGAGATCTCATTGATGCGTTTCTTAAAATTTTCTCCCAAAAGATCTAAAAATAAATGCCAGAAACTTTTGGGAAATTTAAAGATATTTTCAGAGAGAAGTTTTTTTGTCCCACTGCTCTTTTTTATCTCAGCAAGCTGTTTGAAGATCTCTTGTTTAGAAAATTGGGGGAGCCAATTGATGATAAGGTCAACATGATACTCTTTTTCAAAGAGATACCTTGCGGCCCAGGCAGAGAGCTTAAGGGGGGCTGGCCCACTAAATCCAAAATGGGTGATAAGGAGAGGGCCTGTTTGCAAGAGAGGGGCCCCCTTAATTTGCACCTGCACTTTTTCAAAGGAGATGCCGCTAAGCTCTTTTAGGGGGGAGGAGGGGACATTAAAAGTAAAAAGCGAGGGAACAGGATTTACAATGGTATGACCAAACTGCTCTGCGATTTTGTAGCCCTCACTGCTGCTCCCCGTAGCAAGAAGAAGGGATCTACATGAAAACTTTCTCTCTCTACACTGGATTTCAAACCCCTCCTCCATCTTCGAAACGCTTTGGATCCGTTCTTTAAGATAGATCTCAATCCCTAGCTCTTTAGCATGAGAGAGAAGGCAATCGATGATTGTTTCTGAGCGATTAGTCTCAGGAAAGATCCTTCCATCAGCCTCTGCTTTGAGTTTTACACCTCTTGATTCAAACCAATCCATTGTATCACGAGCTTGAAAGCGATGAAAGGGGCCAAGTAGCTCTTTGCTTCCTCTGGGATAATTCTGAGTTAATGCATGGGGATCAAAACAGGCATGGGTGACATTACATCTTCCACCTCCAGAAATGCGCACCTTTGCAAGTAGAACAGCGCTCTTTTCCAAAAGGGCGACTCTTGCCTCCCTTCTAGCCTCTTTTGCTGCAATGGCAGCAAAAATCCCCGCCGCTCCTCCTCCTATCACAATCAATTCATACATTTTCAATCTTAATTATTTATTTACATTCTTTAGTAAGATAGGATACAATTTTATTCATAATATTCAAAGGATAAGCTATGTTTACCGCTCTTCAGCGTCAAACCAATTTTTCCCCATTTAGAACTTACAGGGATTTCAACATTACTCTTAATGATGCATGCGAAAGTTATTTTTTTGGTCACCGTCCTGCGGTCGAAGGAGGATACAAAGATCCCTGGTGGCTCACCGTTCCACGCATTGCCTCTCTTTTCACCCTTATCATTCCTGCAATTGCAGCCCTTACATTTATTATTACCTCCCTCCTCATTCGCCCGGATGAACAGGCAAGAGCAGAGTGGAATAAAGAAAACAAAGTCTTTGGTGACACAATGTTGGGTGATAAAAAAAATTTTGTGCAGCTTCTCTCTCGGTCAGGAATTAAACAAACACATTATGACAGGATTTATTTTTTATACTCTTCAATAGGAGGTGCTCAGGGCTTTGGTGGCGATGGTCCATGGGCTAATCATCATCCTAAGGAGGGTGAAAAATTTCTTCTAATTCGATATGGTTTTCACGAATGGACAATGCAAGGGCTTAATGAGAAGCTTAGAGTGTATAATACACTTGAACAACACAATCCGCCCGGCGTTGATATGATTTTTGCAGGCAAAGTTGATGATCTCGTCTCATGCGGCAAATTATCTAATCGTATTAAAGAAGCAATTATAGGAATCGAAGAAGCTAAAAAACCTGCAAGTGTAAATGGAGTAAAGGTTGCTGCGATAGCATTGACCCTTCTTGCTCTGCTTGGTTTTTTAATAGCTGTGGGGGTTGTGGGAGGTATGGCTGTTTTAGGTGCACAAGGCGGCGCTCCCTTCTTTATGCATACCATAAGCTTGTACATCCCTCCGATTGCATCCTATGGAATGGCCGGAGCTGGGGGCTTGGGCGGACTGGGAGCTCTCGCATTAACCACCTATGGAGCCGTTAAACTGTCTCAAAATTGTTTTAAAGACAAACCCACCATCGAAGAGGGCCTTAAGGGCAAAGAGAAGGCTCAGAGCCCTGAATAACAAACTTAATCCCTAAACAAATAATGACTATCTTTGGAAATAACCAGTATGTTAGCATAATACTAACTTACAGGTGAAATATGAAGAGGTTTTTAGGGATTGATCCAGGGCTTGCTATTTTACTTGATAAAGCTCCCGGCGAGGAGTTGGATTATGGTTTTGTTATGGAATGTCTCAAGGCTTACAGAAATCCTCGAGTTAAACTCAATCATCTTTTAAAAATAGGGGCTTTAATTCGGATCAAAAAAGGAATTTATATTTTTGGTAAAAATTTTGCAAGGCGGCCCTTTTCATCAGAAGTATTGGCTAATATGATTTATGGGCCCTCATATGTTTCTTTGGAATGGGCATGTCAATATTATCGTTTAATTCCTGAAAGGGTAACAACTGTTACAAGCATAACCACACAGCGTTCCAAGCGATTTCAGACGCCTCTTGGCCTTTTTACATATGACCACCTTTCCATACAAGTTTTTTCTATAGGAGTGACTTTAATTAAATTTTCCGACCAACAACAAGCTCTGATTGCAACAAAAGAGAAAGCATTAACGGATTTATTAGTTTTACGAAGAGGAGCCTTTTCATCAAAAAAACATTTTAAAGAGACTCTTTTTGAAGATCTGCGAATAGAGGAAGAAGACATTAGTAAACTTGATCTTGATCTCTTGAAGGCAATCTATCTGGCAAAGCCTCATAGCGCCATTAATTATCTTATACAATACAGAAACAATGAATAATGCCATTAAGCAGATGCTGCAAAGATATGAATGCCGTTCTTTACAAGAACATGAACAGGCTTTGCGAGAAATATTACAGGAAATTGCACTTGTGGGATTATGGCGCGGAAAATTTTTTGAACATGCTGCTTTTTATGGAGGCACTGCTCTTCGAATTTTCTATGGCCTCGATCGCTTTTCTGAAGATCTAGATTTTACGCTGCTTGCACCAAATCCCCATTGGAGTTGGCTTCCCTTCAGCCAGGCGATCAAGAATGAACTTTCTTCTTTTGGATTTGAAGTCTCTTTTGCAGAAAAAGAAAAAAAAAGCCAAACGGTCATTAAATCCGCATTCCTGAAAACTCCTACCGTTCAAGAGCTTCTAAAAATTGGCGTTCATTCCGATTTTTTAAAAGGTGTACATGCAGACACCATGATTCGTATAAAAGTTGAAATTGATACCGATCCTGCTTTGGGATATGCTTATGAACAGAAATTTCTATCACAACCGGTTGCCATATCAATAAGATGTGTGAATGAAGAATGTCTTTTTGCCGGTAAGATGCACGCAGCTCTTTTTCGTGCCTGGAAAGGACGTGTCAAGGGGAGAGACTGGTATGATATGATCTGGTTTATCCGAAAAAAAGTCCCTCTAAATCTGACTCTTTTTTCAATATTAAGCGGGCAAGCAGAAATTTTGAATCGTACAGCCTTCTTAAGATTAGCAAAGGAACGTATTGATCAACTAGATGTTCTCTCTGCAATCGAAGACATTATCCATTTTGTCCGTGAACAAGAGGTCATTAGAAGAAGTTGGTCAAAAGAATTTTTTCAACATTGGATAAATACTATCCAAACGGTCGATGGCAATGGTCAGGACAATCCATAATCTATAGTTTTCCCTTGAAATTTTATAGAGCTTTCTTATAAAATCTTAATGTAAATTTAATTTTTAGGGAACCATGGGAAGTTTATCTGTAAGTTTTGGTCTACCATTTTGTCATAAGCTTAAGGGAGAGGAATCGAAATACTCGAAAGTTCTCACAGGTACAGCGAAAGGCTTAGGAGTAACAACTCTTTGTGTAGGCATTATTGCCGGCCTCATTGGTTTTTTACTCCTAATGCATATCGTTGAGCTCCAGGGTTTTGGGACAACTTCCGCATGGCTACTTACTGTATCAGGCTCTTTTTCCTCCAGTGTGGGCCTTGGGTTAGCCTTTATAGGTTTTTGCATAAAGTGCACAAAGAATGAGTATGATGCCTGGAATCCTAATAAGACTCCAAAACGCATTATTGATCCAAGAGCTTCTGGTGTTCATCATACTTACAGTTCCTACACTGACGAAGATATCTCTTATGTTTCAATGAGTGATTTTTTTTCATCTCAAGATCCTCAGAATGTAGCAATTTTGCGAGAATTAAGATCAATGTACCCTAAAAATTTGGAAAGTCTGCTGTTAGAAAATTATGGAACTACAAAAGTTGAAATTTCCATACCTATAATAATTAAAGGAATAGATTGTGGAAAGCGCGTTAGAGATGAGGATTGTCTAATGGAATTTTTGAAGTTGATTTTTTCTCCAAAAGAAGAACTTTTAGCTTTAGAGGTTAAAAAGATAGGTAAGATGAGTCCTGATATGCAAAATCTTCTAGTCCTCAGATTAAGTAGCTATCAAAACCTTCCGCCAAATGAAGTTAGTGATGAGACCTTGGGCTCCTTTTTAACTTTACAAGTTGAGGAAATTTGCCATCAAGAGCCAGGCCTATTTTTCTTATTTACAGAAGCGCAAGTAAACTGCTTTTTAGAAAATACTCCTGTTGTAAGCAAGGAGATTGTAGAAGCGTTATTTCCTAATGATAAGTTGTTATTTTTTATTAATGGACGTTCGCAGTATCTATTAAAACATCTACCCGTTGAGGGAGTGAATAATTGCCTAGCCTTCCTGAGACCTAGCCAAATTTTTGATTTAATGCTTTTAAGAAAAGAAGTGGATTTTACTCTCCTCAAGAAAGATCAAGTTCAAGATATGTTTCCGGTATATTTTATGGGGGAGCCTAAAACGGTAGCAAAGTTTGAGAGGCTGGAAATAGGAGTTTTAAATCAAATCATACCAAAGATGTCTGCTGGGCAGCTTAGGCGCTTACCAGCCAAACATTTGAAAAATGAGAAACTAAATTTAGAAGCTTTAACATCAGAGCAGGTTCAGGATATGTGTTCTCTCTCTTTTGATTCGAAAGAGAGAACGATAAGTAACTTAAAGGCACTAAAAATAGGAGTGCTAAACCAGATTATACCAAAGATGTCTGGTGGACAGCTTAACCGCTTACCAGCCAAACATTTGAAAAATGAGAAACTAAATTTAGAAGCTTTAACATCAGAGCAGGTTCTGGATATGTGTTCTCTCTCTTTTGATTCGAAAGAGAGAACGATAAATAACTTAAAGACACTAAAAATAGGAGTGCTAAACCAGATTATACCAAAGATGTCTGGTGGACAGCTTAGCCACTTACCAGCTAAACATTTGCAAAATGAGAAGCTAGATTTACAAACTTTAACACCAGAGCAAGTTAGGGGCATGTTTTCTGCTCGTTTTGAAGTTGCATTGGAATCAGAAAAGAGGCTTAAAATGCTTAAACCTTCAGTTTTAGCTCAGATTTCTAGCAAATTGAGCCGTGAACAAAAGACGTGGTTGCCTCAGCTAATCTTAAATAAGATTGTTAATTCTTAGGTGTTTTTGGAGGGCGGAGACAAGTCTCCGCACTCCAAAAAAAGATCTTTTTTATAAATTTATTTAAAATAAAATATTTTATATAATGATATAAAGTAGTAGTCGATCGAGTTTTATGGGTATTCAAAATAAATATGCTCTCTTTGGTCTCCTGCTGCTTTTTTTTATTGTGTCGATGGGGGGCGTGGAGGCTCACACTAAATGGTTTGTCCCTTTCGATATAAAAACCGCGCCCATGCCTATCGACAAGGTTTTGACCAAAACTTTCGTCTATTCTTTTCTCATTGCAATTGCCCTTATCTACTCCTTTTTTTTGTTTGACAGAACAATTTATAAAAAAAATTATTTTTCTTATTTAGACGATAAGCTCAAAACGTTTGATTCGTTTTCTTTATATTTAATTCGATTTTTTAGTGGTCTCTTTTTTGTATCTTTGTGGATTTATTATCAAATAACAGGAAATACATTTTTTATTACATCTGAGCTAAAAACTAAGCAAGTTTTTATACCTTGGTTACAGTTATTAATAGGCTTATTTGCTCTTTCGTCCTATACAACACCATTAATAGGTGTTGGCTTCATTTTCCTTTATGCTGAGGCCGTCTATTATTATGGAATTTTTCATTTATTAGATTATCTGCTATTTCTTGGAATTGCATATTTCTTGATTGTTTCTAATTGTAAAAGAAAGAGTTGGAAAACATCAGGGTTTGTCGTTCTCTATGCTTTAACTGGGATCTCCTTATTATGGGTAGCCATGGAAAAGTTGGTATTTCCCTTTTGGAGTTATGAGCTTTTAGCACAAAGACCTAATTTAACGATGGGTCTTCCAAACTATAATTTTATTCTGATTGCCGGATTCATTGAATTTAGCCTAATATTTGTACTATTGAGTTCTACATCTATTGTCGGTCGCTTCGTTGCATTTGGTCTCGAGATCGTCTTTATTTTGGCAATCATACCCTTTGGAATTATTGATGCTCTGGGGCATACAATGATCATTGCGATTTTGTTAGTTCTAATTTTACGGGGACCCACAGAAGCGCGCGATATATTAGCATTGAATGAGAAATCAGTTTTTGTAGAAGCCTATTTTATGACAGCTTTGTATGTGCTTTCCTTAGCAATGTTTTTTATAGCTTATTATGGGCTACATTATTTGATATATAACAATTAATGTCCTGGAGTGCAAAGAGTCTTTAGAAATGCAGAGAGCTCCATTAAGACGGAAGAGGGGATTTCGTGCCCTCCTGAAAAAGAATGCAGCTTTCCTTGCAATCCACCCTGGATAAGAAGGGTTTCAACCTCTTGAGCCCTGTTAAAGGGCAATAGGGTGTCATCTTTTCCATGGCTTTGGAAGAATTTAACTCCCGCATGGTTGTGAGCTGCCTTTTCCCAATTTTTCTTATTTACAAGTGTTGTGGATAAGAGAATCAACCCCGCCGGATTTTCATAGGTGTGTAGGGTAATTTCCGTAGCCAGCATAG
This sequence comes from Chlamydiota bacterium, assembly GCA_013287335.1. Lineage (GTDB taxonomy): Bacteria > Chlamydiota > Chlamydiia > Chlamydiales > JAAKFR01 > JABDDZ01. The sequence goes on from JABDDZ010000014.1 coordinate 15,567, forward strand.
CTCCCTGACTAAAACCTCCCAAAAACAGCTTTGAAAGAGGAATGGGCAGATCTTTTATAAATTCCTCAACAATAAGACGCGCTGTTTTCAATTCCATGGAATAGGCATTATCTAGAAAGGTCCCACTTTTTTCATATAAAGCGTGTTCAAGTAGATCAAAGTCGATGGGAAACCAGGCTCTTCCTGTATGACCCCCTCCAAAAGAAACTTCTATGGGCCCATTAGGAAAAAACCAGGTCGGACGAGGCGTTCCTCTAAAAATGGTACTTAAAGAGAGAAGGTCACTTGCATCAGATCCAAATCCGTGGAAAAGAACAATGCCGACCCCTCCTGGATCACCCTCTATTGTAAGGACATCTAGGGGGCCCATTTTTTGCTGTTTAGGATAGGACATAGCTATGCTTTTTGCTCCTTTGGGTAGCGGTTTGCCACAACTTTCCAATCAATATTGTTAAAAAAGGCATCAATATATCCCATCCGGTCAATTCCATAATCAAGCATGTAGGCATGTTCCCATACATCCATAATTAAAATAGGATTTCCACTAGCCATATTCCCTACATCATGCTCCCCAACCCACGCATTGATAAGGCGACCGCTAATAGGATCGTGATAGAGAACAACCCAGCCAATTCCTCGCAATCCACCTGTTGCCACAAAGTCCTTTTTCCAAGCTTCATAGCTACCAAAATCTGAAACGATCTGCTGATAAAGAGGGGAGTTTCTATCAAAAGTGGAATTTTTTCCACCCAAATTATTAAAATAGAGTTCATGCAAACGCATTCCATCGAATTCCCACATTAATCTTCTTTTGATCTCCTGATATTGGGGAGTTTTTTCGCTTCCGTCGCTGTCATACTGTTTCAAGATATCCAAAAGAAGGTTCACGTTTTTTACATATCCTTGATATAAAGTAAAATGTGTATTTAAGGCATAGTCGCTAAAACCGGCCATCCCTATTAAATATGTGTAATCCTTAGCCTTATAGGGAGCTAGAGATGTGGGGGTATTGACGAGGGGCTTCGCCTGGTTTTGCACAGCTGCTATTTCTGCATTGGCAAGAAGGGGGGTGCTTATCGCGATAGCTGTTAGAAGAAGGGTTAATCTTTTCATAGCAGACTCCTTATTTGTAGATATTTTGACTCTTGTCCTATTATAGTGAATTCGGTCGAAAATTTTACAAATTCGCTCCAAAATTCACTATATTTTTATCATCATTAGAGTATAAAAAACTTCATTTATTAAATATGATTAAAATTCGAAGGTCTAAAGAGAGAGGATATGAAGACAGAGGGTGGATTGAGTCTTTCTACACTTTCACTTTTGAAAATTATCTCGATCCCAATTGGATGGGGTTTCATAATTTGCGTGTCTTCAACGAGGGAATTCTCAAAGAAGGAAAGGGTTTTTCGGCTCACCATCACAAAGAGATAGAAATCTTGACCTATGTGGTAGAAGGGGTCATGGAGCGTGAGGATAGTTTTGGAAAAACAAGTCTAATTAGACCCGGAGAGCTCCTCCACTTAAGCGCCGGTAGCGGGGTGACTCATACTGAATATAATCTCTCACATCATCTTCCTCTGCATTTTTTTGAGCTCTGGATCAATCCAAAAATCCATGGGACACCCCCACATGAGGAGAAGAAGATCTTTTCTTCTGCTGCCAAATGGGGAAGATGGTGCCTGATTGCCTCGGCAAATGGCCGGGATGGCTCTTTTGTGATCCGTCAAGATGTCGATATCTATTTGTCTCTTCTTGAAAAAGATGAGGATATTGGCCTCGATACCCTCGCAGACCGCTACTACTGGCTTCAAATCCTATCAGGCTCTTTTCATTTTGCCGGACACGATCTCCATGCAGGAGATGCGGCCATCTTCTCGGAAGAGTCGACTGTCAGCATTGCATGCCAAGAAAATGGGGAGCTTATGCTCATCGAACTTGCCGAACTCTAATATCAAATATCACCACTAAAGCCCTAGTCTGTGGTTTCTGTTTACCAGATGCCGAGAAGCTTCCAGTAGGCGCTGCCAATACCAAACCACACGAGAATATTTAAAAAACTGATAATTAATCCCACATACCACCAGCTCTTGATGGGCACGTAGCCAGATCCATAAAAAAGAGGAGCAGGTCCGCTTCCATAATGGGTCAGGCCTCCAAATAAAGAACTTGCATAACCTAAAGTGAGCACAGCAAGAGCGGTAGGTGTTCCAATTCCTATGGCTACAAGTAAAAAAGCGGGATACATTGCACTGACGTGGGCTAAGTTACTTGCAAAAAAGTAGTGGGAGTAAAAATAGACAAGAGCCAAAATCATAAAGCCGGCAAACCAGGGAAACCCTCCGACAAGCTGGATGATCTTTTGGCTAAACCAGGGTGTTACGCCAAGCTTATTAAGAAAAGAGGCTAGCATAATCAAGGTTGCGAACCAGATAAAGGTATCCCAGGCCTTATCCTCTTTGGTGACATCAAACCAGTGGATAACACCCAGAATTAGAAGCAGGGAGACGCCGATAAGCGCAGCAACAGTTGGATTCATATGAATTAAAGTACCGAAAATCCAAAGAATTAAGAGTAAAACAAAAACTCCTAGCATCATCCACTCTTCTTTTTTAAATCGTCCCATCTCTTTAAGTTTTTCGCGGGCGAGTTTTGGAGCGTCAGGAGTATTTTTGATCTCAGGGGGGTAAATTTTATAAACGAGATAGGGCATTAGAATGAGACTAATGACTCCCGGGACCATCGCGGCAAGGGCCCACATCCCCCAACTCAATGTAAAACCTGCTTCCAGGGCAACAGCAGATATCACTGGATTTGCAGCCATGGCAGTTAGGAACATGGCACTTGTAATGACAGATCCCTGATAGGCAACGGTGATTAAAAAAGAACCGATGCGCGCTTGAGTTCCATGCTCAGGGTCGCTCCCATAAGATCGTGCAAGAGATTGTACTACGGGGAAGATCACACCTCCGGCTCGCGCTGTAACGCTTGGAATTGCAGGGGCTAAAATACACTCTGTTGCAAGCAGTCCATAGCTTAGGCCTAGAGTTTTTTTTCCAAAAAGAGCGACAAAGCAGTATGCAATCCGACTCCCTAGCCCTGTACGAATAAAACCTCGTGCAATAAAGAAGGCTAAAAGAACAAGCCATACAATGCTATTGCTAAAACTCCCGAGCACATCTTCCAAAGAGAGCGTCTGGGTGAGAGTTGCAAAGCTCATCGCCAAAATAGCCATTGCTCCAATTGGGAGGGGTTTTAAAATAATGCCTAAAATTGTAGCGATAAAAATCGAGAGAAGATGCCATCCTGCATCGCTGACTTCGGCTGGGTGAGGAATAACCCATATTAAAAAACCCACAGCGATAACGATCAGAAAAGGAAAAACTTTTTTGCGAAGAATCTGTCTTATTGAATGGGGTTGGCCTGCTTCTTCATTCATTTTTAAAAATACCCTCATTAGCAGTTTGCGAACGCACTCTTATACCTCATTAATGAAAAAGATCTCAAACGAAAGTCACGAGCGTCATAAAGTATTTGAAGTAAATTGTTTTTTTTAATAACTTATTTTTTCCTTAATCAATTTTTGAGGAGGTAAAATGCATCGAGCAGAAGCAAGTAACACCCGAACCCCTTTTATAGTAATTTCCCCTCCTGGGGGAAAGGTTCAATCAACAGCAACTCAACATTTCCAACATTCCCAATCCTTTCCTCCAACCTTGCCCCTGAGTTCAATTAGAGAGGAAGGGGAAGAGTCAAAAAGAAAGCAAAAAAAACACATAATACACAGTTTCATGAGCCCTCGATATCGAAGTTCAAATTCACATATAATTAGAGGAGACGGAAATCGCACTCCACAAGAAACCTGCACTTTTGAAATAAGCTCTGAAATTCTTAACCTTCATTTAACTCCTGGCACTCCACCTAGCGAATGGAGAAAAAGCTTTAAAAGGGAGATTTCAACAAAGACCAAAGAGCAAGTTCCAATATTAAGCCTAAGCCCCCGGTCTAAAGGACCATCTAAGAAAGTCTTAAAAGACATTGTGTACACGGTTTACACTACTGCATTAAAATTCACTACGATACCTCTGCGAGTATCACAAGCTGTAACTGTGCTTATTGGGGTTACAAAAAATAAATTTTTTTCAGAATTTATTAATTGTGATTCTCCAAAAAAATTTTGGTTCGCTTATCAAAATTTAAATTCAGCGCAGCAACAGCAAATTAAATGCATTATAGGAGGCGATGAAGCACATCGTTTCCTTGAAGATATGTCTGAAGAAAAGAAAGTTTGTAAAAAGAGCTGTACACGTTCTAAAAGTATCTTCAGAATAGAAAAAACTCTTAGTTCTCTAAAAGCCAACCCTACGCATTTTGCAGTCGGTTTTGAGTTTTTTCCTATTTTTTTGATAAGTGGAAATGGGATTCTTGAATCATTTCGAAATGCTTCTTATTATTATAATGATTTATCAGACTCTTTTTTCACCCTAAATGAAAAGAAGCTCCCTCTCCCAGAAATTGATAGAGAATGCTCAGTTGCTGAGCGTCCCGTCTTATTTCTAGCCCATTTAATCGACTGCTTACAAAAAAGCCTAGGTAGAGAAGATCTACCTAATCCATTGCAACAGGCTCAATTATTACAATTGGAGAGTATAGAACTTCTCAAAGTTATGGATAATCATCTTCTTGAAACTTCAGGTCTTAGTGAAAAAGAAACAACCCGTAGGCAACTAACTCAACTCTGCGAAAAGGTTTTAGAATCTTCTTTTAAAGGAATCGAGAGCCAAGAAACGAATGAGGAAAAGTTAAATTATTTTGGAAGAATGTTCAGGTGCACCATAGGAGATGAAGGTAGGGAGGAAACTCCGGCCGAACAGCTCTTTTTAAAGACTATCCATGAGGGTAGAGAGTGGTTTTGGAAGAATTTAACAAATGAAGAAAATTACAAAAAAGAAAAATGGGAAAATGTTGCAGAACACATGGTCGATACTCTCTATATTAAAATGCTGGCTTATCCTCTTTTAAAACAAACCATTCCTCTATTGTCTCTTTTACAAGCTCTCTCTTTTGGAGCGGCAGCTCCCTCGGACAATTTTATGCGAAAAAAACTCTGTCGCAAACTTTTTAAGCCGAAAGAGGGAGCAATAATGCTCAAATGGTCATATGAGAATGCAACACGTTTCGATATACAATTAGAACAAGATGGAGCATTTAAAGTGACTCAAATAAAAAAATATGATCTTAAACAAAAACAAAGGATTCGCGGAGAAGCTCTTGTTCATTGGTCTCTTGAAGGAGGTTTAAATAGTAAGCAATATAAAGCGGCACACCAATTTAGAGAGTTTCTTTTTGCTGAGGGCACCTTATTAAGGACTCAGAATAAGGTTGTCTCATGCTTTAATTTGGGAAAGACGGAGAGCAATCTTCCAGAGGAAAAAGAAAAAAACTAGGAGGTTAGATTGCCAATCTGTTGACCCATCTGCGTCTGGATTTCAAAATTCCTCTCAACGCCTCTTGCGTCTATATATTTAAGCCTTTTGGCAGCCCTTTCAAGCAGACGAGTGGGTTTAAAGTTGAAATAGAGAGAGACGACTGTAGAGCCTTCTTTGTCAAAGTGTCCCATTTCTTCACCTTGAGCATTTAGTTGTTGGGTTTCGGAATTAAGTTTAATGCTTCTATCAGCTGTTGCGGGTGCCCTCCACCCCTCTCCATCATCCCCAAATCCCATAGCTCCGACTTTATCTCCCAGTTTAATTTGGCCAGGTTTTACATTGACTTGGACATTATTGACAGAAATAGCTCCAATAAAGGTGTGAATGGCAATACTTCCATCCTTATGTTCTACCATAATAATTTTACGTTCATTTTGGCTAAGGGGAGATAGCTCATGTTTCGTTGCATTAGTTCCGACTGACATCTTTGTCCCCTTTACTTTGACCACGCTTTTTTGTGGATGATGTGCATTGAAGTATTCCACCAATTTATTGAGTGTTTCTTTTTCTTTTTCTTTTTCTACTTGAGGGGAACCTCCCTCTTGCTCCAAAAGCTGGAGAAGTTTAGTGCAAGCCTGAGATCGACTTAAGACTCTGCCACCGACAGGTTCAACATAGTGGTGGATATCATCTGGGGCAAGGCGCTGCACAATCATGGTAACTTCTTTGCGATGGACAGCTTGAACAAGGCAGGTTCGATAAAGGTGCTCAGCACTATAATCTTTCCATAAAACTTTATTGGTAAGATTTGTAAAATAAGAAGATAAACCATTAAATATCCCAAACATATTTTGTAGGGTGAACGATGAAGTGTTGTTGTCACTCAGTGTTTTACCCTCAATCGTAATGGGGGTTGCGGTGCTACCTGCTTCGAACTTTATGATACGAAGGCGGCAAAAAGAGTTACTGATGACAGGGTTAAGTTCTTTAGCCTCGGTTGCGGCTTGAATTAATATTTGGCGACCCCTTTCGTTTAATGATCGTTGAAAAGCTCCATCAGCGGATGCTTCATCCCGCAAGCTTTTCTCAAACATTTCAGTATATGAGTAGAGTTTGCCATTAACTTCAGTGCCTGGATTAATCCCTAAATTGCGGAAAAATCCCAGAATTTCTTTTGTTCTCTTAGATCCCGGTTTTAAAATTTTCGTTGTAGAAAATCCGGCCAATTTGGTAATCGTCGAATTAACTACTTTATTATTAAAAGGTGTTCCTAAATGATAATGTTCGTATATCCAATGTACAAACTTTGCAAGAGGAACCTGTTCAATTACAAGGTATTTACTAAGTTCAGGAATCTCCTGAACCTCTTTGAGAGTGGGTGCCCCTTGTGGAAAATGTTCCTTCATTAATTGGATGACTCGAAAAAGGTCTTTCATTTTAAAAAGAGGAATCTGACTTTCCAAAAGAGTAGAGGTAAATGGAATAATCACAGCTGGAACTCTTTGAATGTCCAAGCCAAATTTGTCATTTAGACCCTCAGGTTTAAGAGCGACTGCAATAGCTTCTAAAATATCGTTTTTGTAAGCCATTGCTTCAACCGAATGGTCTTGACGGTATTTATCATAAAGCCCATGTAGATTTTCTAAAGAGTATCGGAGGATAAAATATTGACTTTCCTCTATATTTTTCTGTTGTAAAATATGATTATAAAATTTCTCAAGGTCTTTAAAATCATCAATATCTCGTTTTTCCTTTTTTAAAAACTCAAAAAAGACTCCCTTTTCATCTTCTTTCTGCTGAATGGCGAAATGAGGAATGGGGCTCTTACTTAGATTTAATCCAGCAATTGTTGTTAAAATCTCAAGTGGGTCAAAAAGATCGAGGGGCTCCTTGCCTTCTCCGCAATCTAGCACACAGCAATCTATTGCCTTCCGGGTAGTGAATGTTGGAGGAGCTACTATGCAAGAGGAATTGACTCCAGTAATTAATTTTATAAATTGATAGAGAAGGGGCACAATTGGCAGCTCAGACACTCCGCCTGTGGTTAGCAAGATAATCGCTTGTTTAAAAGAGATAGAATTTAGAGAGCTAAAGAAATCCCAAGGGAAACCGGTAGGCTGTAAAAGTGCAAATGTTCCTATAAATAAAGCAATTGCTCCCATAGCCACCGATGTAATCAGAAGAGTATTGATGACATTAGGATGGTAGATCCAAAAAAGGAGCTCATTTCCTTGAATGGGACGTGTATTTTGCATAGTATTTTATTAGTCTTTAAAAGGACAATTATAAGGCTTTCTATGTAAAAAAACAAGATTTACATAGTATTATTAAATCTTTTTTATAAAAAATTAACAATTATTTAATAAATTTATATAGATCTTCGGAATTCGAGTAGGGGCTGGCCCATTTTTCCATTTCAGTGACAGTATCATCCACAAGTTCTGCGGTCTGATGGAGACGGAAGAGATGGATCTCTCTTTTTTCATGTAAAATAGCTTGGACATCTTCAAGAGAGATAAATGATTTTTCGATAAGGCCCTCGGCAAAGGCTCTTTCGATGTCGGGATAGAGCTCCTCAGGGTATAGATCGCAGGCAGAAGAGATTAAATTATCCCAGGCAAAGGAGGGTGTGCGATCCATTTTGCCACGAAATAAGAGTTGAAAGTAGTCAATTGCTTCTCTCCTAGGAATGAGAGAGCACCCTACAAGGGTCACAAGAGCGGTTTGGCAAGCTGCTCTTACATATTCGTTGAGCTGAGAGTCCTCGATCACCTTTTTTAAGGGATTAATATCAGATCCGGTAACACTTGCCAAAATTCTTGAGAGATCTTCAGTTAAGACATCTCCTAAAATCGCGTGGGGGATCTCTCCAGGAAAGGAGATCAGCTCGATAATTAAGGGGAAGGCTTGTTTTTCGCGAAATTGAGCAAGCAGATACATGGCATATAGATGGCCCTGATAGTTATCATGTTCAATGATATCATAGAGATGCATAAGCGCTTCTTTGAGCACTTCAAGAAGAAATGGGGTGATCTTCTCTTTTTTAGCAATGGCGGCCTCAATCGCCTCTCTTGGCAATGATCCCATATCGAAGGCAAGTTCATCTAGTATATGAGGGATTTCCATAAATCTCAGGGTTTTTTCTGCCAGGAGTTGCGCTATCAGCCTAAAATTGCATAGGTGTTAATTTTTGTCGACTTGTCATTTTTGAGCTGACTTGGCTATAATTCGAAATTTAACATTTGGAGAGGATGAAAATGAGACTTTTATCAATAATGGTACTTCTTTTTGCACCCCTTTTATCATGTGCAAACCTCTCGTCGCCAAAACAGGATGAAAAAAATATGAATGCACCAATTGTCACTATTAAAACAAACCTTGGGGAAATTGCTCTAAAACTCAATCCGGAGAAAGCACCCGAAACGGTAAAAAACTTTATCAGCTATGCACAAAGCGGTCACTACAACGGCACGATCTTTCACCGAGTGATTGATGGTTTTATGGTTCAAGGGGGAGGGTTTACTTCTGATCTCGCCCAAAAACCGACTCAAAAACAGATTAAAAATGAGGCAAATAATCAACTCAAAAACAAGAAAGGAACCGTTGCAATGGCTCGCACCTCGGAGATCCATTCAGCAACCTCACAGTTTTTTATTAACCTCTCCGATAATGAATTTCTCAACTTTCGAGATGCCACACCCTCAGGATTTGGCTATTGCGTATTTGGGGAGGTGATTTCGGGAATGGATGTTGTGGAGAAGATCAGGCTTGCTAAAACAACAACGAAGGGACCCATGCAAAATGTCCCTATAGACAATATCGTCATCCTCGAAGTGACTGTCAACCAACCTGCGCAATAATATTTAATGCAAAGACGCTAAGGCACAAAGACGCAAAGAAAAATTGCACCACAGAGACCACAGAGAAAAAAAGAGTCGGGCACGCACGCTGGCACGGGCACGGGCACGATTAAATTTTTTATCCAAATCCTCCCATGAGTTCGGGCAAAGGAGAAACCGATTTCAGTGAAAAGAGGTTGAATGCAAGAAAGTTATTTCGTGCCCGTGCCCGCGTGCGTGCCCGACTCTTTCTTTTCTCTGTGGTGATTTCTTTCTTTTTGTTTAGTTAGGGAAGTGGCAGGCCGCGAAATGGCCCGACTTCATCTCTTGCAGCTTTGGAATGACCTCACTACAGATTTTTTTAGCCTTAGGGCAGCGTGTTCTAAATATGCAACCCGATGGGGGAGATAGAGGATTTGGTAGCTCCCCGGGAATAATCACTCTTTTTTTGCCAATCTCAATTTCAGGATCGGGGATAGGGATGGAAGAGAGGAGGAGCTCAGTATAGGGATGGAGAGGGTTAGTATAGAGAAACTCACTTGGAGCAAGCTCTAAAAGATGCCCCAAATACATCACAGCTACCCTGTCTGAAAGATATTTAACCATTGCAAGATCATGGGCAATAAAAAGATAGGTAAGCCCCATTTTTTTTTGGAGATCTTTGAGAAGATTAACAACTTGCGCCTGGATAGAGACATCGAGAGCCGAAATCGGCTCATCGCAAATCAGGAATTTAGGGTTTACAGCAAGCGCTCTTGCAATACCAATGCGCTGCCTCTGCCCTCCGCTAAATTCATGGGGAAAGCGACTCATATGATTGGAGTTAAGCCCCACTAAGTTAAGCAGTGATTCAATTCTTTCTTTTTTCTTAATACCCCTTTCTAGCCCATGAATACTTAGGGGCTCACCGATGATATCTTGCACCGTCATTCTAGGATTTAAAGAGGCATAAGGGTCTTGAAAGACGATCTGCATATTGCGACGCATCTCTTTAAGGCCCTTTTTTAAAAGAGAGCAAATATCTACTTTTTCAAAGAAGAGAGAACCAAATGTTGGATCGATAAGCCGTATGATCATTTTCGCAATGGTCGACTTTCCACATCCGCTCTCTCCTACAAGGCCCAGAGTCTCCCCCCGTTCGATCTTGAGTGAAAAGTCATTGACGGCAATGAGCTTTTTCTTGCCGATTTTATAATGTTTGGAGATGTTTTTAAGCTCGACAAGTGTATTCACAAAATCTCCTCTCTTGTTTTTAACCAACATGCAGCCGCATGGTGAGGATCTATTTGGGAAAGTTCTGGAGTTTGTTTGGTACAAATACCCATGAGAGATCCGCAGCGGGGGGAAAAGGGACAGCCCCGCGGTGGATTCAAAAGATTGGGAGGCGTGCCAGGAATGGGAATGAGTTTGTCCTCTCTATTCCAGTCAAGACGGGGAATAGAACGTAGAAGCCCTTTGGTATAGGGATGGTAAGGAGATGAAAAGATCTTTTTTACGCTACCCTCTTCGATGATTTTTCCCCCATACATTACAAGGAGACGGTCGCACATTCCCGCAACAATTCCAAGATCGTGTGTAATTAGTATAATGCTTGTTTTTTTCTCCCGCTGGATCTCTTTCATAAGATCGAGAATTTGGGCCTGAATTGTTACATCTAAAGCTGTTGTTGGTTCATCTGCAATCAGAAGTTTCGGATTGCAGGCTAGTGCAATGGCAATGACAGCTCTTTGCCGCATTCCGCCGCTAAACTCATGGGGATATTGAGCCATGCGTTTCTCTGCGTTTTGAATGCCAACCCAATTTAACATTTCAATAGCCTGTGCTTTGGCCTCTTTTCTTTGTAGAGCGCAGTGTTTGATAAGCCCCTCTATAATCTGATTTCCAATGCGCATTGTAGGATTAAGGGATGTCATTGGATCTTGAAAGATCATTCCAATTTTTTTGCCCCTAATTGCCTCCATTTGAGATCTTGATTTTTTAAGTAGATCTTCTCCTTCAAAGAGAATTGTTCCCTTTTCCACCTTGCAGGGTGGATCGGGAAGAAGGCGCATAATAGATTGTGCTGTCACGCTTTTCCCACATCCAGATTCGCCCACAATTGCAACTGTTTCACCGGGATAGATAGAAAAACTGATATCTCTAACAGCCTCTACTTTTCCTAAGTAAGTGCGAAAAGAGACGGTTAAGTTTGTTATTTCTAATAACTTAGTCATATTCATCACATTTATTTACGGAGCTTTGGATCGATTGCATCCCGTAGCCCATCGCCTACCAAGTTTAATGCAAGCATTGTGAAACTAATGAAAGCCGCCGGAAAAAATAGACGCCAGGGGTAGTAACGCATAGCAGGCAGTCCATCACTAGCCATTGTTCCCCAGCTCGCCATGGGGGCTTGGACTCCCAGTCCTAAAAAACTTAAAAAAGCTTCGGTAAAAATTGCTGTTGGAATTGTAAGGGTCATTGTCACAATAATTGGTCCCATTGCATTGGGAATAAGATGTGTAAAAAGAACTCGTGAGGAGCTCGCACCAAGAGCTGTTGCAGCGAGGATATACTCCTGCTCTTTCAGTTGTAAGATCTGTCCTCGCACGATGCGCGCCATCCCTATCCATCCTGTAAAAGTAAGGGCAACAATGATGGGAAATAACCCCGAACCCATCACTACCATCAGCATGATCACTACAAGAAGGTAGGGAAGCGCAAAAAGAATATCTGCTATGCGCATCAAAAAGATATCTATTTTGCCTCCAATATGCGCTGCAAGGCCCCCCCAAAGAACACCGATAAAGAGGTCGATAATCGCTGCTGTGACTCCAATGAATAAAGAGATCCGCGCTCCCCAGCAAGTTCTTGTGAAGACATCTCTTCCAAGATCATCTGTTCCAAACCAGTATCTGTTTGAGGGAGAGTGATTTTTCAGGGCAAGATTTGTCTCATAATAGGAATAGTTGCTTAAAAAAGGTCCACAGATCGCAAAAAAGGCTAAAAATAGTAAAAAGATCATCCCTATGCTTGCGCTTTTGTTCAGCCTCAATCTTCTCCATACATCTTTTCGATATGAGAGAGAGGGGTGGGCAATTTGCTCGCAAGCTTCTCTATCAAATTCAATGGGTAGAAAAAGGGAGGGGTCAAATTCGTTCATGTTAGATTTTTTCCTACTTTGAGTCTTGGATCTATCCATCCATAAGCTAAATCTACAAAAAAGATCATGGATAGAAGGATAATACTGTAAAATACAGTGATTCCCATAATAACTGTATAATCGCGATTTGTAACGCTATTAATAAACCATTGACCAAGGCCTGGAATTCCAAAAATTTTTTCAATGATAAAGCTGCCTGTTAAAATATTGGCTGTTAAAGTACCAAGATATGTCATGACGGGGAGAAGTGCGTTGCGTAAACCATGTTTGATAATGACCTTTTGTTCACTAAGCCCTTTTGATTTTGCAGTTTTTATATAATCCAGCTGTAGTATTTCGACCATATTTGCTCGTGTTAACCTGGCTATAAAAGCAGTTGGCAGGGCAGCAAGAGAGAGTGCAGGTAAGACAGATTGAGCAAAAGATCCCCAACGAGCTACCGGAAAAAGATCTAGTTTGATCGCAAAAATATATTGCAAAAATGCAGAGAGGATAAAACTTGGAATGGAGATTCCAATTACAGCAAATAGCATCGCTCCATAATCTTGCCATCTATTTTGTTTTAATGCAGAAATGCTCCCTGCAGCTATCCCAATGCAAAGAGAGATGGCAAGAGCCTCTAATCCCAAAATAGCAGAAACTGGGAATCCACTTTTGATGATCTCATTGACAGTTCTTGATTTGTATTTAAAAGAGGGGCCAAGATTCCAGGTGACAATAGATTTTAAGTAGTTTGCATATTGCGTATACCAGGGATCATTGAGTTTATAGTGCTCATAGAGAGAATCCAAAATTTCTTTGGGTAGCGCTTTTTCCTGAGTGAAGGGGTCTCCGGGTATTGCTTTCATTAAAAAAAAAGTGATAGTAATAATGACGAGAAGAGCGATGAGGTTAGCAAATAAACGATTCAAGATATAACGCGTCATTGAAAGTATGCCCATTTAAAATCAATAGCCCCGCAAGAGGTGATAAGAACATCTTTTAGACGGGGGCTTTTAATATAGAGTCCTTCTATGTAGTAGATTGGAATAATCGGCATCTCATCCATGAGTATTTTTTCAGCGCTGACAAGAATAGCTGCTCGTTTTATAGGATCTTTCTCATAATTTGCTAAGTCAAGTAGGTTTGTGAATTGGGGGTTTTCCCATCCGGTTTGATTATCCGCTCCAAGTCCATCATCGCCTCGGGATTTAAAAATAGTGAGAAAAGCCATCGGATCATTATATTCTCCCAGCCAGGCGGCTCTTGCAATATGATAATCCTGCTTACCTACTTTATTTAAGAAAACTTTCCAATCGAATTGCTCTAGGGTAACTTGGATGCCTAGCTTTTTATTCCATTGTTCCTGGATTGCCTCAGCGACTCTCTGATGCTCTCTGTTGGCATTAAATGATAAAATAAGTTTTGGAAAACCCTGGAGGTTAATCCCCTCTTCTTTGAGCCCCTCATTGAATAATTTTTTCCCCTTCTCACTGTCGTTATCACTGATTGGCAGGAGGTTTTTTTCGCTGTTAAAAAGGGGATTGGGAAGTGGAGGAACAAATGAGGTAGCTGAAATGTGCCCCACCTGCATGACATGTTCTACGATGGCTCCTCTATCGATGCTTAAAGCAAGCCCTTTACGGATATTAATATTTTGCAGAGGGAAATGATCAGTATTGAATTTGTAATAATAGATCGCTGAAAAGGGGGTTCGCCCTAGTTTGCCCTCCTTATCCAATGTAGGAAGGACATCAATTGGAAGATTCGAGCAAGGGGAGCCTGCAAAGTCGAGTTCACCACTCTCAAAGAGATAATATTCCGTTAGGGTATCCCCAACCATTGCAAGGTTGACTTTTTCGATTTTAACAACGCTTGCGTCCCAATAAAGGGGATTTTTTTTCAAAACAATTTCATTTTCATACTCCCAAGAGGAGAGAGTGAAAGGTCCATTTGAAACATAGTGAGGTCCGGCTCCATCAGCCCAATTGGGATCAAGCGAAGCAATCTTCTGATTGATAGGAAAAAAGACAGAAAAAGAAAGAAGTTCCAGAAAGTAGGGAGCGGGGTATTCAAGGTGGACAATTAGTGTATTCTCATCGGGAACCTCGACTCCAAGCTTAGAGAGGGGAAGTTCGCCTCCCTTAATCTTCTTTGCATTTTGGATAAGAAATAGTTTGTAAGCAGAGGGAGAATCAAAAGAGGGAGAGAGGAGGCTCTGCCATGCAAAGAGAAAATCGTGGGAGGTAAGAAGGTCACCATTTGACCAGAGTGCATTTTTTAAATGAAAGGTATAGGTTTTTTGATCATTTGAAATGGTGACATCTTTAGCAATAGCCAAATGGGGATGGTTATCAAATCCAATGCGTGTTAATCCGTCGAATAAAAAAAGCAGGGTATTTGATGCAACAGAATCAAAGGTTTTACGCGGGTCTAAGGTAGGAGGGTCTGTATAGATATTAAGGTGGAGACTCACTTTTTTTTGCTTGGCGCTCTCCATATTTGTACATCCGCAAAGAGAAAGCGCAATGAGTAAAAAATGGTTGATTAAACGAAAAAACATAGAAGGAAAGATACTCTATCTTAATCGATTTTGCAACTTTTTCGACAGCCGAGAATTTAATTTTTTTGTTTGGTCTAATATGATAACCTTTTATAAACCCTATTAAGAGTGTGTTCACAAACACTAAGGATCCAAATGAATGGTGTAATGTTAAAAAGTGGAAAAGAGAGTATTTTCCATTTGAGGCATCATTGGATTTTTTCAGGTGCAGTGGCCTCTTATCCTAAGGGATATCAGGATGGGAGCCTTATTCCTGTCTTTAGCAGTAACAACCAGCTTTTGGGCTATGGTTACTTTAATAGAAAAAGTGGATTATGTGGACGGATCATTAGTTTTGGAGAGGACCCCTATCTACAGCTAGAGCGTAGCCTACTTCAGGCAATTGAGATGCGAAAAAGGTTTTTCAATGATGAGGAGACAGATGCCTACCGTCTTGTAAATGGCGAGGGAGATTCGCTTCCCGGTCTTATTATCGACAAATATGGACCTTACCTTGTCTTGCAAATTGGAACGCTTGGCATGGAAAAGCTTAAAAGCCGGATAATAGACCTTCTTACGCGTCTTCTTCCCATTAAGGGGATCTATGAAAAATCGACAGCGCCCTCCCGAAAAGAAGAGGGCCTAGAAAATAACGAGGAGATTTTGTGGGGCGATCTTCCAGATGAGGTTATCATCAAGGAGGATACTCTATCTTTTGAGCTATCGGTTAAAACAGGGCAGAAAACAGGTTTTTTTCTTGATCAGAGGGAGATGCGGCGGTGGATTGGCAAGCTTGCTTGTGGTAAACGCCTGCTGAATTGCTTTAGTTATTCGGGAGGGTTTACACTGCATGCCTTAAAACAAGGAGCCCTAAAAGTAGATTCGGTGGACATCTCTGCGGAGGCGCTTGCTCTTAGTCGTAGAAATATCGCTCTTAATGGCTTTTCTACAGAGGCTCAAGGTTTTTTCCAGATGGATGTCTTTAAGTTTTTAAGAGAAAACCCTCTTGATTATGAAATTGTGATTTTAGACCCTCCGGCCTTTGCCAAAAAAAAGAGAGATATTGAAAGCGCTTGCCGCGGCTATAGGGATATTAACAGTATTGCTTTCAAGAAGATGTTGCCGGGCTCTCTTCTTCTAACATGCTCCTGCTCCTACCATATAGATGAGGCTCTTTTCCAAAAGCTTCTCTTTCAATCTGCGCATGATGCCAACCGACAAATACGCATCGTCAGCAAACATCGCTTAAGTGCGGATCACCCCATTAATCTTTTTCATCCTGAGACCGATTACCTAAAAAGCTTTCTCCTTTATCTCAGTTAATGGATGCTTTTTCTGATCTCTTTTCTGATCTTTTCGAGGACTTTCACCTTCCAATGAGGCTTTTTGAAAGCGAAAATAACTAAAGGAATCGCAACGCTAATAACAAATCCAGCAATTAGAATAGATTCATATTGCAAAATACTTTTGATCTTAAAAGTTAATGGGGGAATAAAACTCACGGTTATAGCAAATAGGCAAGCCGCTGTTCCGATAATAGAAGCTACCCACATCCCTCCATTTTTAAATGGGACTCTATAGACGCGCGGAACATGAGGTTTTCGAATGCGTAGAACAATTCCTGTGATAAAAAGAAGAATGTACATCACAAGGTACATTTGGGCTGCAAGTGCGCTTAAGATCCAGTATGAGATATTAACGTTTGGCAGATAGAGAAAAATAAATGCTGCAATAGTTACAATCACAGCTTGGAAGATTAAAAGGTTTACAGGAACGTGTCTTTTATTAAGTTTATGGAAGATCGGAGGAAGATTTCCATGTTCTATTGTCACGAAGAGTCCTCGAACACCTGCCATAGCCCAGGCATTTAATTCCCCAAATGCTCCAAGGACAGTGAAGATTGCGATGATTGGAACAATCCAACCCACTCCATACTTATTAAAAAAGATATGGAAAGCATCGAGAAGACCGGAGACAAGGCTGATATCTTTTTGGGGGATAACAATAGCAATTGAGAGGGAACCTAATACTAAAATTCCAAAAGCCAACAATGCAGCGATCAGGATTGCCCGTGGGTAGTTTTTTTGTGGATTTTTCACCTCCCTTGCAAGGTTGGCGTTGGCTTCTAAACCAGCCAGGGCTAGAAAAATGCCTGCTAAAAATACAAGGTGTGAGAGATCATGCAGGTTTGGAAGCAATTTTTTAGCTGTTAGATCAATAGCCAATGGGTGACCGGTTGCGACCCAATAAATACCGAAGAAGATCAAAAGCACACCGGGAATAATAGAGCCAACGATGACGCAGACTGTACTGAGCCAGGCGGAGAGTTTGATACCGAAAAAATTCATCAGAGTCACACTCCAAAATCCCCCCAATATTACACAAATAAGATAGACTTTATTGTGAGCCAGGTTTGGATTAATGAGTTGGGCAATGCCGGCCGCGATAAAAGCGAGCATGGCGGGGTACCAGGTCATATTGTGGAACCACTGCATCCAAATCGCAAAAAATCCCCAGCGATCTCCTAAAGCTTCTCTTACCCAGATGTAGATACCGCCGGCTTTGGGCCATGCTGAGGCGAGCTCTGCTGAGACTAGAGCGTAGGGGATCATGAAAACAAGAGTAGCTGCTAAATAAAAAAAAAGGGAGGCTAGTCCATATTCTGCAGATAAGGGAAGATTGCGAAGACTTATAACAACTGCAAGCGAGAGCATTGCAAGCACAAAGACATTCAATGTGCGGCGGTGTTCTATTGGACGCCCGGATGATGAACTAGACATGAGATGCCAAGGAATTTAAATTTTATCTATTATCTAAATGACCCACTCCCTCTTTTTTGTCTACGAATTATATAACGCAAAGACCGCAAAGAAAAAAAGAGTCGGGCACGCACGTGGGCAAACCCGATCTTTATTCTTGCTTTGGTACTCAAGTTCCGAGGCGCGCTTTTTTAAAGTCGGCAAGCCCTAGAGGAGAGAGCTTAACATCCTGTAAATACCTCTGCTTGATGTAATCAAAGCTATAGTGATAGACAGGAGCAATGGGCATTTTTTCCATGAGGATTCTCTCAGCCTCTTGAAGAAGGGCGTTTCTCTCTTGAATATCTGTAATCTTTAGTGAGAGATCGAGAAGTTTGATATATTCAGGATCTTCCCATCCTGTATCATTTAACCCCACCCCAGAAGTGCGGTCTAACTTGTACTTAAATAGTTCTAAAAAAGAGATAGGATCATTAAAGTCTCCAATCCAATCTCCGGTTCCCACTTGAAATTCCCCTTTTTTAACTTGATGGCGATAATGGTGCCCCTCCATGCCATTTAACTTCACTTGAACGCAAAAAGCCTCTTCCCATTGCCTTTGAACAACTTGCACGATTTTTGTATTCCTTTCTGTAATCGGATAAGAGAGAGTGATTGTCGGAAAATCTTCTCGGTTGAGTCTCTTTTCTGCTAATGCTTCATCAAAGAGGCGATTGGCGTAGGCAATATCCCCATCGTGAAAAAAGGGAGTATTCGAAAGTGACATTGAGGGAGGAATAGGGGTTGTTGCAGGTTTTTGGTTGCCCTGCAGAATGTGAGTGATAATCTCTTGGCGATTGATTGCATAGGAAAATGCTTTACGGATTTTGAGGTCATCAAAAGGAGCCTTTTCTGTGTTAAATTTAAACCAAAAGGTGCCAGCAATTGGGTAGGATTGCAGTTTATTCTCTTTTTTCAATGCGCCGAGCACTTCTGAGTTGATCTCATTAGAGATAGGCTGTCCAAGCCAATCGATCTTTCCCTTTTCGAAGAGATGATTTTCTGTTGTATTGCTTGCAATAATTGTAAACTCTATCTCTTGAAGGAAAACAGCTTTAGAATCCCAGTAGAGGGGGTTTTTCTTTAAAATAATGCAATCTGTGGGAGCCCATTCTACAAGATGAAAGGGCCCATTGCAGACAAATTCTTGCGGGCTGATTTTCCCTGTACGGTTTGCCCAAGAGGGATTTGATTCTTCAAATGCTCTGCTAATGGGGAAATATGTTGGAAAGGCCAGGAGCTCTAAAAAATAGGGAGTAATAGATTCTAGTTGAACCTGAAGGATATTTTGATCGATTGCAATAACGCCCACTTCATCTAAAGAGCATTTGCCAAGACGGGCAGCTTTTGCATTTTTAATAGGATAGAGCATATGGGAGTAGTCGGTAGCAAAAAGTGGATCGAGGACTTTTTTCCATGCATATTCAAAGTCAGCTGCCGTAAGAGGCTTTCCATTAGACCAGCAGCTATCGCGTAAGTAGAAGGTATAAGTCAGGCAATCATCGGAGATAGAGATCTCTTGAGCAAGTGCGGGCTGAGGCCTGCCGTCTTCATCCATACTCATTAGCCCCTCAAAGAGATGCTTGGTCACTGTTAAATCCTTGAGAGAACGGGCGACTCTGGGGTCAAAAGAGGAGGGGTCGGAAGCCAGATTGAGATGTAATACTTGACTCTTGAAGGAGCGGCCCTTTTCTTTAGTACATCCTCCCATCAAAAAAGGTAGAGTAACCAGCAGAGCCAAAAGAATGTTTTTCATGTGAATTGTCCTGTTTGTTTAAAGGGAATGCGTGGTTTCGGGTTTAGCATCAAAGGATCTGTTGGGCCCTCTTTTTTATATTTCTCATAACCAAGACCCGCAATCATGGCCCCATTATCAAGGGAGAGTCCTTTTTTTGGCCAAAAAAGAGGAATATCTTGAATAGAGTTTTCAAAAATAGATCGGAGCATTAAATTTTGGCTTACACCACCTCCAATGATGACGCTTTTAGCAGCAAATAGCCGAGCAGCCTTTTTAGCCTTTGAGACCACATCTGTAAAGGCAGCATACTGGAAGCTTGCCGCTACATCCTTTTTATCGGATTCAAGAATTGTTTGGATATGACTTTTTGAGCAATTTTGCCCCTTCAGCAGATATAAGACGGCAGTTTTAAGACCGCTAAATGAAAAATCAAAGGGGCGGTTTTTTACACTCCCTGCCTTAAAGCTAAAACGGTGAGGATCTCCGATTTTTGCAAGCTCTTCAATATTTGGTCCACCCGGATAGGGAAGGTCAAGAAGTGTTGCAACCTTATCAAAGGCCTCCCCACAAGCATCGTCTTGAGTTTGCCCAATAAGTTCATAGTCGCTAATGCTATTGATTTTCAAAAGAGCAGTATGGCCTCCCGAAAGAACAACTCCTAAAGCGGGCAAGGGGATCTCTCCATTATGGGACATCCAGGCTGAATAGAGATGTGCTTCTACATGGTTGACCCCTACAAGTGGGATATTTAGACCCATACAGAGCCCCTTGGCGAAATGGATGCCTACAATCAGAGCTCCTATCAGTCCCGGACCTTCAGCGACTGCAATTAAATT
>JABDDZ010000015.1 GCA_013287335.1 Chlamydiota bacterium
TAGCTCTTCTCCTAGGCTTCTATGTTTGCTGGAATATTGGGGCCAACGATGTTGCAAATGCCATTGGAACATCTGTCGGCTCTGGTGCTTTAACTCTGAAGCAGGCTGTGATTTTGGCGGGGATTTTAGAGTTTTGTGGAGCCTATTTTTTTGGAGGCAATGTCACAGAAACCCTTGAAAGCGGCATTGTCAATCCTGAGCTTTTTTCACAGCATCCCATGGACTTTGTCTATGGAATGTTAGCTGCCCTGCTTGCAACGGGGGTCTGGCTACAGATAGCTTCTTTTTTCGGCTGGCCAGTATCAACGACTCACTCCATTGTCGGAGCTGTTGCGGGGTTTGGAATAGTTTTAGGAGGAGTGGATGCCATCCATTGGGCTGAGGTCGGATCGATCGTCGCAAGTTGGGTGATCTCACCTCTCCTTGGAGGAGGGCTTGCCTACTTTATCTTTGTTTTCCTGCGAAGTAAAATTTTTTACACTTCAAATCCTCTCCATTCAGCAAAAAAAGTCACACCCTATCTAGTTTTTTTGCTCTTTTTTCTTCTTCCGTTGATCATTCTTTTTAATGGATTAAAAAATATCGGCCTCCACTTCCCTGTCTTTGCAACGATTGGGATTGCTATTGGGATTGGCCTTTTGATGGCTCTTTTGAGTTTATATTTCCTGACAAAAGTGAAGGAGGAGAAAAAAGAGAGTGAGAGTGGTGGGCAGAATATCCAGGTCTCTATAGGACTAAAAAAAGCGCTCCGCCACTTGCAACGGGTAGAGGCGACCTCTGATCTCGGTCCTCTGCATGATAAGGTCCACTCTCTATTGAAGGATGTGGAGGAGTTATCCAATACCGTTGAGCAGAAGAAGAGCTATCTATCGCAAAGCGGGGAGTATTGCCAGGTTGAAAAGATCTTTGTCTGGCTGCAAATCGTTACAGCCTGTTTTATGGCTTTTGCCCATGGATCTAACGATGTGGCCAATGCAATTGGCCCTCTTGCTGCGATTTTTAATGTCATCAAGAACAAAACTCTTCTTCTCACTACCACAGTTCCTCACTGGATGCTTGTTTTAGGAGGTGTCGGCATTGTTTTTGGCCTCGCAACATGGGGCTGGCGCGTTATAGAGACAGTTGGAAAAAGAATCACAGAACTTACTCCAACAAGGGGATTTGCAGCAGAATTTGGCGCTGCGACAACCGTTTTATTAGCCTCAAAGCTCGGCCTTCCGATCTCTACGACTCACACTCTTGTCGGAGCTGTCTTGGGAGTGGGATTTGCTAGAGGGATTGGGGCGATTAACCTCAATACAATCCGGGATATCCTTCTTGCATGGATTATCACGGTACCTGCCGGGACTGCCCTTGCTGTCATCTTTTTTTATATTATCCGCGCTATTTTTTCAGGCTGAAGGCTTCGTCTTTAATAGAGCGGATGATCTCCTGCAAACTTCGCTTTGGAGTAAAATTTAAAAGTTTTTTCATCTTTGTAAGATCGGGCTTGCGTCTTAAAACGTCTTTAAAATTAAATCCGTAGACATCGGTATAGGGGATAAATACAATTTCAGATTTACTCCCCAGTTCTTTCTTAATGAGCTCTGCAAGTTCCAAAATGGTGATCTCCTGATCATTGCCCACATTGCAGACACTTCCGCTGCTTTCAGGATGTGAGAGCAGAAGATCCAGCATTGTGACGGTATCAAGAACATGGCAAAAGCTTCGAGTCTGCCTCCCATCGCCATAAACTGTTAGAGGTTCATCTTTTAAACACTGTTGGATAAAACGGGGAATAACCATTCCATATCGCCCTGTCTGCCTTGGGCCAGCTGTATTGAAAAGGCGGGCTGCAACACAAAATAGGCCATGTCGATCTGCATAAATCTGGGCCATTGTCTCATTTTCAAATTTGCTAAGAGAGTAGCTATTTTGGATATACTGTGTCGGTTGAAAGGAGATGATCTCATCTTCTTTAAAACTACTCTCGACACCAATACCATAAACTTCTGAAGAGGAGGCGATAATGATTTTTGCTTTCGATTTGAGGTCAGCCATTGTTTTTAAAAGGATCTCGCACCCCCTAATATTCTCTTCAAGGGCGATACCTGGAGTTGTTGTGACAACTTTTTGTCCAACGATGGCGGCAAAATGGTAGATTCGGGTTGCAAATTCAATGGCTTTAGGAAGATCTTGCCAGGCGAGAAGATTATCTTGAGTGAATTTAAAATGGCTGTTTTCACGGAAAGAGGAGAGATTCTCCTCTCTTCCAGTAGTAAGATTGTCAAGGGCCCAAACCTCATCCCCTTTATCAAGATGATACTTGCATATCCAGGATCCGATAAATCCGGCTCCACCTGTCACAAATACTTTTTCACGCATGGACAACCTTCTCTTTTCCTTTTTTAATTCCATAAGAGACCTGTCTTGTGTCAACCACAAGAGAGCTATTGTCGATCACATATTGCCAGTCAATCTCGGAGTGATCAGTTAAAATTAGGAGACAATCTGCCTTTTTTAAAGCCTCTTCTGTAATGGGAGTAGATTCTAAATGAAAGCGGGGGAGTGATTGTACAAAGGGGTCGTAGTAGGAGATTTTTGCCTCATTTTTTAAAAGGAGTTCCATCACTTTAAGAGCGGGAGATTCACGGATATCACTGACATCCTTCTTAAAAGCGACCCCAATGACAAAGATCGATGAGAGACTTAGGCATTTTTTTTGTTTGTTAAGAGCCTCTATGACTTTTTGGAGGACAAAGTAAGGAGCTCTTGCATTGACAACCTCTGCAGCTTCAATAAGAGTTGTAGGTCCATCATTGGCTTTGATCTTATTAGCTAGATAAACGGGGTCTACGGGGATGCACTCTCCGCCAATGCCCGGACCTGGAACAAAACGGGTAAAACCATAAGGCTTTGTAGAAGAGGCGTCGATCACCTCCATGATATCGATTCCCAAATGATCAAATGCCTCTTTCATCTCATCGACAAATGCAATATTGATCAGCCGATAGGTGTTTTCAAAGACTTTAGCCGCCTCAGCAATTTTAGCACTGGAGCAGATGTGGATTTTTTTAGTGATATGTTTATAGAGGGTGGCTGCAATTTCGCTGCATTTTGGGGTGACGCCGCCAATCAGGCGAGGCACATTGTAGAGATCGAAATTTGGTGTGCCGGCATCTTCTCTTTCTGGAACATGGGCTAAGAAGATGCTCTCTCCGACTTTGAAGCCATCCTTTTCCAGGATGGGCATCACAACTTCTTCTGTTGTGCCGGGGTAGCTTGTACTTTGAAAGATAATTAGCTCATCGCCAATAAGCTTGGAAGCTACAGAGGAGACGGCATTTTTCACAAAACGCATCTCAGGCTGATGCTCTGAATTGAGAGGGGTTGGGACCGAGACGATAAAAACATCTACATCTTTAAGGTCGCTAAGCTCTGCTGTGGGGATAAATCTCTTATTTTTAAGGGCTTCAAAGAGATAATCCAGCGGAAGAAATCCAAGATAATTCTCTCCCCGTTTTAGCGAGGCTATTTTGTTTGTATCTATATCATAGCCAATGACTTTAAATCCGCATTTTGTAAAAGCATTTGTCAGGGAAAGGCCAATATACCCCAGTCCAAATATTGCAATGACTGCATTCTTACCCTCTATTTTGGCAAGCAATTGTCCCATAATACCTCTTCTTTCATTCGTGCTCGAGCCCGTGCCCGAAAGGGTTTTTCTCAGCTTTAACCTTGCAAAATCAATGCCAACTTTAGGATTTTTGCGCCTCGTCACAAAAATCCTAAAGTCGAGGCAGGGAGAGAGTGTTACATTATAGAAAGAGTTGGAGGTAGCGGAGGGTGCGGTTTGCGGGAGAGAACTTCTGCTTGTAGCCTTCTATTTCAGACTGAAGCTTTTGGCGGGTAGAGGAGTCGCTTAATTTAATAAGAGTCTCTGCGAGAGATTGAGCATTATCGGGGGTAAAAAGGAGCACTCCTTTTTGCAGAGGAAAGTACTCTCTCACGATGGGAAGATCGGGTGCAATAATCGGCCGTCCCATAAGGGCATACTCTCCAAGCTTTGTATGAGCTACAAAGGGCATCCGCCCAGAGTTCTCAAAAGGGGCAATAAAGGCATGGCAGGAGGCTGCAAGCTTCGGGATGTTTTCGGGGGGGCAAAATCCGCAAAATTGGACCCTTTTTTGGATTCCAAAACTCTCTGCCATCTTCTGATATTTTGTAATGTCTTTCGGGTTACCACCTATGATCTTAAGGTGCCAAAGAGGGGCTTTTACAGCTGCCGAAAGCAGGAGATCAATCCCCTGTCCCTGATAGAGCTGGCCCACATATCCCAAAGTGAGAGGAGAAGCATTGCAAGAAGGCGGAAGGGCATTCTGCTTAGCTGCAAGGGGAATGACTTCGATCTGGTTTTTTACAAGATAAGGAGGTTTACGAAGGATTTCTTTGAGTTGTTCAGTTGTCACAATGATAAGGTCAGCTCTTTGAAAAACCTCTTTCTCTATTTTGAGCTTCTTTTTCGGAAGGTTGCCCTCTCCATAAAAACTTAGCTCATGCGCTTCAAAAATATAGGTGTATCCGGGGATTTTTCTCTTAAGATGGAAGAGCCCCTGCTTAAGAACACTCAAATGCACTATGCCTTTACGCTCCCTACTTTTTTCTAAATATTTTTGGCTCTTTGAAAAAAAAAGATAGTTCCAGCTGATGCCGAAAGGATTATTTTTTCGGATGATGGGAAGTAGGCAGAGGGAAAAAAGAGAGGAATTACTCTCTCCGTAATGGCTAAAAAGAGACTCTTTATCTAAAGATCCCCTTCCGCAGAGAAGCTCGACCTCCATTTTCGTAGAGAGTTGATGACAAAGGTTAAAGAGATAGAGATCATGCGCTTTTTTGGTAGGAAGGATTTCATTATAAGGAAGAATAAGTCTCATAAAAAAATTTGTTATAGATTCGATATTGCAATTTTGTTAATGAGTGTATTGAAAGTATAGAATTCTAACATTATGGAAACAAGGTGAAAGAGCTCAAAAAGCAGTTACTTGTGATTTGGAGTGAGCTAAAGCCGCTTCAAAGGTTAGCGATTGCCTCTCTTGCCTGTTTTTTAGGGGTGGCATTCTCTTATCTCCTTCTCCATTCCTCCTCCTCTTCTTATGTAAGTTTATATCCAAAAGGACGTCTATCAGCGGGAGATATTGAAGAGGTGCGCGCTTACATGGATGCAAAGCAGATAGAATATCAGGAGAGGGCTGAGGGGCAGCTCTTCGTTCCCGAAGAGAGGGTCTCTAAAGTCCGTGCCACCCTCTCTCAGCTTGGAATTCCAAAACACTCTTCCGGCAAGGGGTTTGAGCTTTTTGATTCCAATACATGGATTAAGGGAGATAAAGAGATTCAGGTTTTGCAAGTAAGAGCTTTAAAAGGGCAGCTCCAACAAGATCTCGCAGAGTTTGAAAATATCAAAAGCGCGAGTGTGATTTTAGATCTACCGGGTCAGCACCTTTTTGGTGATGAAAAAGAGGAGGCCAAAGCCTCTGTCATTCTTAACCTGATGCCCAATGCTCACCTCTCTCATTCTGAGCTTCGAGCTATTACCTATCACTTGGCCGGTGCTGTGCGTGGATTAAAACCCAATATGATTGCAATCTCCGATACAAAGGGGAGGCTCTACCAGGCGATCGATCCGGAGGTAAAAAATCCCATTGTTATTGGAGCCGAGCTTCTTTTTGAAGAACAGCTCAAAGAAAAGGTAAGCTCTCTTGTCCATGCTTTGCTCGGAAAAAAGCCCTTTTTTGTCTCTATCTGCGCAAAATTAAAAGAGGAGGCAAAGCTAAATGGAATTTATGAGGCCATAGATGATGTGCAGCTCTTTTTGCTCCTGGATTCCAGAAGTTTTGAAAATGATGCGATCTTTGAAGGATTAAAGCCTGAGCTTGTTAAACAGATTGCTCTTCTGATGCAAATGGCCTGTCCCTCTTTTAGTATAAAGATAGAGAGGAGTTTATTTCATGTGCATGATGAGTGGATTAGAGCCAAGCGCCCCTCATCGCCCCTTTTATTTCTCCTGCTTGCTGCCAGTGGATTTACACTCATTTTTCTCGTTGCAGCCTTTATTCATAACACTCTCAAAAGGAGAAAAAAAAAGAGGGGTTTTCTTCATAGGGAGATTGATTTATCAGCGGAAAATGGCTCTATAGACTCTATCCTTGCAAGGCTTAATAGCAAAGCCCTCTACTCGCTTCTCTGCGAAGAGGAACCCGAGAGTTTAGCCCTCTTTTTTGCAGAGATTGAAAAAGAGAATGCCGAAAAGCTCATCTCAATCCTCCCCTTAGATTTACAGCAAAAAATCCTTAAGGCACTTGCGAGTTTAAAATCATGAAGCAGATTGCAATTTTAAAAAAAGTCCAAATCACCTCCTGCGCCTGCCTGCAAAAGAGCGGCAGTGGTCTCTCTTTGACTCTTCTTCCACTCGATAAAAAAGATCGTGCCTGCCAAAAGGCCTTTTTAGCGGGGAAAGAATCGGGTCTTGAGGAGGGGTATCGTAGGGCAAAAATTGAAAATAAGAGTTTTATTACCCTTTTGCAATCAATTGCAAGGCGGCTGCTTGAACAAAAAGAGCAGATCTTCTCTCAGCTAAAGCCGGAGCTTATCAACCTTGCCATGATCATATGTGAAAAAATCATTAGAAAAGAGCTCTCCTCTCCGATGACACTTGTTAAACTGATTGATTCCGAACTCTCCTCCATGTCCATCCACCTGCAAGAGGAGAGCGTCTCGATAGTCCTCTCTCCGGATGATCTTATCCTCCTCGAAAAGCATTTGAGCAAGATCTTTTACGATAAGAGAGAGATCAAAAAACTCCACTTTGTTTCAGATCCCCACCTTTTACGCGGGGATTTTCGCATAGAGACGGCCAAGAGTCTTCTCAACTGCTCTATCCAAAGGGAACTTGAAGATTTACAACAAAAAATCCTAAAGGGGTGAAGTGGGTCTAAATTGGTTCTAAATCTTAAAGAAGAGATTGAACGGGCAAAACAATGGGAGGGAACGCGTAAAAGTGGCAGAGTGACGCGCGTGATTGGTCTGCTTATTACCTCTTGCGGCCCTGATGTTTCAATTGGAGAGATCTGCCTAATCTATGACAAGAGGGGGAGGGGAATTCCGGCCCAAGTTGTGGGATTTCAAGAGGAGAAGATTCTTCTTATGGCCCTTGGAGAGGTTGAGAGGATCTTTTGTGGTGCTGAGGTTTTTCCTTGTGGAACCTCCATGAAAATCGGGGTGGGCGAGGGGCTTTTAGGGAGAGTCGTCGACGCCCTTGGAGCTCCTCTCGACGGCAAGGGAGAGGTCTGCGTTGACCATTATATTCCCCAATACATGCAAGCCCCTCTTCCCTTGGAAAGAAGGAGCATTAACCGCCCTCTTGTGACGGGAGTCAAAGCGATCGATACCCTCTTTACAATTGGAGAGGGACAGAGAATGGGCATTTTCTCAGGTTCAGGGGTTGGAAAATCGACCCTTTTAGGAATGATTGCCAAGTATGCAGAAGCGGACCTCTCAGTGATTGCCCTTATAGGGGAGAGGGGGCGGGAGGTAAAAGAGTTTATTGAAAAACAGCTTGGATCTAGGGGGCTTGCACGCTCCATTGTTGTTGTTGCAACCTCTGATCAGCCGGCGCTTCTACGCAGTCTTGGAGCAGAACGGGCCACAGCCATTGCAGAATATTTCAGAGA
Source organism: Chlamydiota bacterium (assembly GCA_013287335.1). Taxonomy (GTDB): domain Bacteria; phylum Chlamydiota; class Chlamydiia; order Chlamydiales; family JAAKFR01; genus JABDDZ01. Next base: position 7,707 of record JABDDZ010000015.1, read on the forward strand.
CAGGGGCAAAAAAGTTCTTCTTCTTGTCGATTCCATGAGCCGTTTTGCCATGGCAAGGCGGGAAATTGGCCTGGCATCGGGAGAACCTCAGACAAGCAAGGGATACCCCCCCTCTCTCTTTGCTATTCTGCCAAGACTTCTTGAGAGGGCAGGGAATACAAATAAGGGGTCGATCACAGGGATTTACACAGCGCTTGCAGAGGGGGATGATGCAGGAGACCCTATTGTAGACCAGATGCGTTCTCTTCTTGATGGACATCTTTTTTTAACACGGGAGCTTGCCTCTTCAGGCCACTACCCTGCCATTGACCCTTTGCAGAGTCTCTCCCGGTTAATGCCCGACCTAGTGGGAAAGGGGGATTTAAAATGTGCAAATGGTCTAAAAGAGCATCTCTTTCATTATAAAACTGCCGAGGAGCTGATTAATATTGGGGCATACGTGGGGGGATCAAACCCAAAAATTGATGGAGCAATCAGTAAAATCGATGCTATCAATGGCTTTCTTCGTCAGGAGAGGGATGAATTTGTCCCCATGGATAAAAGCTGGGAGAGTTTAAGGAAGATAATCAGATGAAAAAGTATCAATTTCGCTTAAAAGAGCTTCTTAAATTGCGCAGACTCCAAGAACTTGCTGCCTCTGCTTTTTTTTCTCAAGCTTTGGGAAAAAAGAGATCTTTGGAAATAGAAAGAGAGAGACTACTCTTTGAAAAAGAAGCTATTATGGGCACTCTCGATCAAAAATTTGACAGAGGCCTCTATCTCTCCTATATGGAGGGTCTTGAAAGAGAGGTTTTGGTGTCCGATCAATCTCTAAAGCATTTAAAAGAGAGAGTGATGCTCTCTAGAATTCAGCTTAAAGAAAAGATTGAAAGAAGAAAAATGGTCGAAAAGATCAGAGAAAAAGAGTATAAACAATACCGTTTCAAAGTAAATAGAGATGATTCGTAAACAGGTTGTAAAGCTTCTTCTTGAATCAGGTCAAGAGCAGTTTCTAAAAAGCTATGACAAACTCTCTTATACCGAAAAAGAGATTGTTGGACGTCAGATTTTAAATCTTGATTTTGATCTGATTGCCTCTATGAAGAACTCTCTTCGCCATCCCTCAACTGAAGGTGAGGAGGTTTTCCCAGCCTCCCCAAGCGCACGTGCAGGTTCTTTAGAGTTTAAAGAAACAGGCATTCGGGCGCTTCAGGAGATGAAGTGTGGAGCTATCCTTGTTGCGGGTGGTCAAGGTTCGCGTCTCCGTTCTTCTCTTCCAAAGGGTTTTTTCAAAACAACTCTTATAAAGCAAAAAAGTCTCTTTCAGCTCTTTGCTGAAAAATGCATTGCAGCCTCTGCCCTTGCAAAGACGCAGCTTCCCATAGCGATAATGACCTCATTTGACAATCATGCTGAGACATGCATCTTTTTTGCCGAGAATCACTATTTTGGCCTGCTTCCGTCACAGCTTAGCTTTTTTATGCAGCCCTCTCTTCCGGTTCTTGATTTGGAGGGAAATCTTTTTTTAGAATCGAGCGAGAGGATTGCTTTTGCACCTAATGGCAATGGGGCTGTCTACACCTCTTTTCTCGAAGAGGGCATCTATCGCAGGTGGAAGGAACGGGGAATTGAGTGTGTGACCTTCTCTCAAATCGATAATCCCCTCTCAGATCCTTTTGATCCTGAGTTTATTGGATTTCACTTATCTCATGGATTAGACGTTGGTATAAAATCTATAGCCAAAAAAAAGAGCGATGAAAAATTAGGTTTAATTGTAAGCCAGAAGGACGGGACTATCCGTATTATAGAATATAGCGAGATCAGCGATAGACTAAAAGCAGAGCAAAATGAGAGGGGAGAGCTTCTCTTCTCCCTTGCCAATATCAGTACTTTCTCTTTTTCCCTCTCCTTTATGGCAGAAGCTGCAAAGACGGCCCTGCCTTTACATCCTTCAAAAAAAGCCGTCAAAGTGTGGAACGGGGTAGATGCAGCAACAATTCCTGAGACGCCCAATGCATTCAAATTTGAGCAGTTTGTCTTTGATGCTTTTGCACTGACTAAAAAAATCGAAACGATTCTTTATGAGCGAGAAGAGGTTTTCTCTCCCTTGAAAAATTTCGAGGGAGAGGCTAGCATTGAGAGTGTGAGGGAGTCTCTTTTAAGAAGCGATCAGAGAGCTTTTGAAAGGGTCACAGGCCGTCCGCTCTCCGATAAAGAGAGAAGCGAAGGCTTTGAGCTCTCTTTAGATTTCCACTACCCAACAGAAGAGCTCTGTAGCAAATGGAAAGGGAAATCTCTTCCCCCTCAAAAATATATTTCCCCTTAAGGAAGGTCGATGAAAAAAAAGATCGGTTATCTGGGTTGCGGAGTGTGGGGTTACTGCCTCTCTTCACTTCTAGCAAATAAAGGGTATGAAGTCACCTCCTGGTCAGTGGATGAGAAGGTGATCCGTCATATTGCTAAATATAATGAACATCCCAAGTGCAAAGGGTTCCCCCCTCCCCCCTCTCTTTATTTTACAACGGACCTTAAAGAGGCTATTACAAAGAAGGACCTTATCGTTGAAGCTGTCACTTCTGCGGGAATTAGACAGGTCTTTCAAAAAATTAAATTAATGAATGTCCCCTCCTGTCCATTTGTTTTAACCTCCAAGGGCATTGAGCAGAATACGGGCTTACTGCTCAGCGAAGTTGTGACGGAAGTTTTAGGGATTGAGCATAAACATCAGATTGGCGTTTTAAGTGGCCCCTCTCTTGCCGAGGAGGTGTTAAGAGGACTGCCTACCACGGTTGTCTGCTCAGCTTATGATTTCAGTGTGATGGAAAAGATCCAAGAGGCTTTTTCTACAACCCACTTCCGTGTCTATCTTAATGGAGATATCAATGGTGTTGAACTTGGGGGAGCCTTTAAAAATGTCATCGCTATTGCCTGTGGGATATCTGATGGTCTGGGATTTGGAGATAATACCAAAGCGGCCATCATGACCCGCGGCCTGCATGAGATGCGGAAATTGGCAGCCACGCGTGGCTGCCTGCCTGAAACTCTCTCCGGTTTGACGGGTATGGGAGATCTCTGCGTGACCTGTCTATCGACCCTCTCGCGGAACTACCGCTTTGGACGGCTTATTGCCGAAGGCGTGGAGCCTGAGAAAGCCAAAATGAAAATTGGGATGGTTGTGGAGGGGACATACACCTGCCTCTCTGTTGTGCAGCTTGCACAGATAGCCAAGATAGAGCTTCCGATCACCCTTGCTGTCTACAAGGTCCTCTATGAGGGCCTAAGCCCTCCAGACGCTGTCAAAATGCTCCTGCAACGCGTTGCCAAGGATGAATTCCTTTAATTGCTTCTGATTTCCTGGAGTTCCCGGCCTTGCAGAGCCATTGCCCTCTGACAAAGGACTCTGTAGCCTATCATAGCGAGTATCATCGGAATCGTTGAAGCAAGTATTGTGCCACAAGCAATGGTTCCGCATATAATTATCTGAGCCTCGCTTAAATTGAACGCCAGGAGGGGCATAGCAGCACCCCCACTAGCTATAAACCCAACTATCGTTAATACGACTACCGTCACAACAAAAGCAACCAAAAGAGATGGATGATCTGCTAGCTTATTTCCAACTTGTAGAAATTTTTCTTCACAAAATTTACTTATTCCTTCAAATCCCACAATTAACCTCATTGTTTTAATTAAAATTGTAATACAAAAGTATTAATACAGAATAAATTTTCCGATTAATTTTATATAAATTTTTTATAAAAACACAAAATGGTAGAAGACAGAACCCCCAAGAGGTGCATATATGGGCTTAACCCCCTGTCTCGACTTTAGGATTTTTATTTTAACCCATTAATTCAGAGTCGGGCACGCACGCGGGCACGATTAAATTTTTTCTTCAAATCCTTTCGTGGGTTTAGGGAAAGGAGAAACCGGTTTCAGAGAGAAGAGGTTGAATACAAGAAAGTTATTTTCGTGCCCGTGCCCGCGTGCGTGCCCGATCTCTATTTTTATTCTTTAGGGTAAAAAATCCTAAAGTCGAGTCCTGGGTTAAAAGAGGGGGGCGAGTGTGTGGCCAAAGGGGCTTGAGAGGAAGAAGTTGGGGAAACGCTCCTGCATGGCGTTATAGACCGTTACTCCATCGTTATAGGATCTTTTGACAAAACTAATCCGGTTTTCGACTGCCTGTAGCTCAGTTTCAATTATGTGCATCTCTTGTGTGGAGGGCTGGGGAGGATAGTTTTCCAATGCAGCAATAAAATGACCTGAAGCGATCTTAAGCTCGCTCTCTGCATGAACTAACTTTTCAAAGAAGTCACGGGGGCTTTTTAAAGGTCCGAGATCCCTAATCCGGTAGAAGACTGTCTCATAGTGTTGCTGTGCCTCGATATACCTCGATGTAAGATTTTTTTCAAAGAGGAGGACAGGACTTCCAAGGGTAATCAACTCTTTTGTCAGACGATTTTTACGAGCTAACTGATGATCAATCTCATTCCAATTAGCAATCAGATCCTCTCGAAAGCTTCTTAGCCTATTATAAAGACTCATCATCCAAAGAAGAATCACAGTAAAAATCACAAGGAGAAGAGGAAGAGTAAAATCAGTCAGGCGCATCTGCCCCGCATAGTGTAAACCATCCAAGAGATGTCCAGCTTTGAAACCAGAGGGGCAATAGCGTCATAGCCTCTTCCAGGAGCTCTGCTTTTCTTTTAAGAGCATTAAGCGCTATAGAGAGCGTTTTTCCTTTTGCAATCTGAGAAAGAATCAGATGTTCGCTTTCCGAAATTTCTTGCCAGATGACTTGATTTGTAAAATTCCGGAATACGACAAAAAAAGATTTTTTTTCTATAAGCTCCGGAAAAGGATGGGAATTCCAATAACTGATCTCCTCTTTTAAAAAGGCATCCCTAAAGGAGAAGAAGTCGCAAGGATAGGCGAAGAGGGATATATAGGGCTGAAGGTAGATTTTTTTTTGTAGGAGCTCTTGAATCTCAGTGGCAGAGAGGCTTGTAGGGTCTATGGGAGCTCTTTTACCACTCCAAAATGCAATCTGGGCTGACCAGTCCATTTCTGCGGCAATGCGAATGATCTCCCGGTCGTTTTCTTTGTAATTTCTTTTGATCCACGCAGTTATTGTATCTCCGAGCCGGCAAAGAGCCCAGTGCGTTGAAGGGTGTTTAGAGAGATAGGGGATGGCGATCTTTTGATTAAAATCCTCTTTGCCAAAAAGACGGACCACTGTCGGAAAATTCTCTTGAAGAACATCGAGAAGACGCCACCAATATTGCCTATAATAAAGCTCTATCCGTTCATGAGAAAGAAGCGTTTTGCTTGGCCGGATGTAATTTTTAGCCTCTTCAAGAGCAGAGCTCGCCATTGGCAAGCAGTGATCAATGGTAAGGGGCTCCGTGATTGCGGCCGCAAACCATTTTTGGATGCGCAATAGATTTTCAGGAGCGGTATTAAACAAGCTGCAGCTCCCTTTGAAAGGTTTTGGCTTTCAAAGCCTCCTCCCAGGTCTTTTCAAAGGGAATGAAATCATCATCCCATTCCAAAAGAGTGGAGACGCCCCCCGTTTTTGGATAGACCTCGGCGTAAATTTTCCATACTTCATCCCTGACAAAATTATTATGTGTGTCCAGGACATAATCTCCATGATCGCTATGGCCGGCAATATGAATCTGGATCACTCGATCAAAGGGGATATTGGCGATATAATCCTGAGTCTCAAATCCATGGTTGCGTGATGAGACGTAGATATTATTTACATCGAGCATCATAAAAATATCTGCTCTCTCCACAATCGTAGTGTAAAACTCCCACTCGGGCATTTCATCATCGTTATAGGCAACATAAGAGGAGAGATTTTCAAGGGCAAAGGGAATTTCGAGAAAATCTTGCACAATGCGGGCTCTTTCTACGACATAATCGATCACCTCTTTCGTGTAAGGGAGTGGCAGGAGGTCATGATAGTGGGCTCCTGCCAATCTTCCCCAGCAGAGATGGTCGGAGATCCAAGGGGTTTTAGTCTTTTGGGCAAGCTTTTTAAGTTTTTTAAGATAATCAAAATCTAGGGGATCTGGGCTTCCAATTGCGAGATTTACTCCATGTTGGACAACAGGATACATCTCGAGAATCCGCTCTAACATCTCTAGAGGTTTTCCGCCGGGGACCATAAAATTTTCGCTAATGATTTCAAACCAGTCAATAGAGGGCTTTAGTTCGAAGATTTCCTTGTAGTGGGCAGGCCGTAGGCCTATCCCAATTCCAAGATTTGGAAAAGAGTTTTTGCGCATTTTTAAAAAAAATAAGGTGTATAAAAATACACCTTATCTTGAAAAAAGCTTGTCTTGCAAGAAGAATTATGGATTAGGCACTTTTCTAGACATATTCTCGCGCTGATTTGCCTGGTTGCCATACTGGGTATCAACTGCTTTATTCACATCAGCAATGGGTCTACCCCCTTTCCCTTTGCAATCATTTTTTCCGGCGCAAGCATGGGCCTCTGTCTTGCAGCCTCCCATTCCCTTGCAGTCATTTTTTCCTTTGCAATCTTGAGCCACCATATGCATCGCCATCATTTTGTGCTGCGCATCTAAAGTCAGAAATTTCCTCTGGCCCTCAAGGGAGAGTCTTTTATAGAAATCTTGCATTTCGGGTGTAAGATCGCCGCTGACACCGCTTGTCTGCATGCGGTTTGATCCTCTCATACCTGTATTATTTTGATTTTGCGTCCCATTCATCTGGTTTTCAAACTGGGCATTGACCGCCTTATCAGCACTTTCAATCGGACCGCCCCCTTTCCCTTTACATCCATTTTTTCCGGCGCAAGCATGTTCTGCTGTAGCGCAGGCTCCCTTTCCCTTGCAGCTATTTTTCCCGTTGCACCCTTGAGTGACCATTTCAATGACAATTAACTTGTGTTCATTATCTAATTGCATAAATTTTTTACGGGCCTCTTCAGAGGGAAGAGAGTTCATAAAGGTTTGCATATTAGTTCCAATTTTTTCGAAATTGGCGCCATTTGCTCCCGGTTTTTTATCTTTCTGGTTCTGTTGGCATCCTCCTACGAGAAGTCCTGCCGAGATTCCGATCATTGCAAGTGTGGCTAGATCTTGTTTTTTCATAATATTGCTCCCAATTTTGAGTTGTTCCTAAAGATGGGATATTAAAAATTTATTTAATTATCGACAAGAGGTAGGAAGAAAAAAGAAAAGAAAAATGATTTTTAGTAACGCCGACCATTGCCGCGGCCTCTATTTCCATGGCCTCCCTGGCCACGCAGATTTTCCTGCTCCTGCTCTTGCAATTGTCTAGCCATTTCCTCATCACTTATTTGTGAAGGCGTACGTCCACTACGCCGGTTTTCTAGCTCTTGCAGTCGCTTAGCTTCCGCCTCCCCTCTGCGTTCATTCTCTGCCTGTACTCTTGCGATTTCGGCCTCGTGCGCTTTTTTAGCATGAAGAGGATCATTATCTTGTTCACTAAAATGGATTATTGGAGCGCTTGTCCCAAGTTTAGTGGCTACTTTATCAGCCTTCGTACGAAAAGCTTTGCAAACCAGACTATGTTCTCGGATTGCTAAATCCAATGTCTCTTTGGGTATATTTCCTGCGTCACGGCCACAAAGAACATTGTAGATGTGTATAGCTATAGTCGTATGGTTGTGATAATCATCTTCTTCTTTTGAAAGAAGATGTTCGTCCATCTTAATTAGTTCACAAACTATATCTGTAAAAAGTTGGCAGGAAGGGTTTATATTGATAATGATCCATAAAAGTCCCAAAAATTTATTGTTGTCCGGTTGAAAACCACGTTTAAATTCACTAAGACACGCTTCCTTATCCTGCTTCGCATTTTGGCGACCCTTAAAGAAGTCTTGTGGAAGTAGAGCTAAATAGAGCTCATCTAAAATCTCATGGTTTTCAATAAATTTAACCGTCTCCATGTTGCCTGTTGCTTCATTGATCAATCGAATCTCTTCATTCAGTGCAGCAGGCTCTACCGTTTGTAAATATCCACAAAGCTGATCAGCAGGTGTTTGAGCACTTCTAACTACATCTGGCAGCCCATCAATGCCTCTTATAGCGATGAGGCGGGAGCGAAGACGTTCATAACAAAGCTTAAGGTGTTGAGGATACTTTTGCAGGCAGCTATCAAATTCTTGTCCTACTGGTAAAAAAGAGCAATTATTTTGCCGGAGGGCGATCAAGAGTTTGAAAAGAGTTGAATCGTTATCATGAATAGCTTTTAGAAATTCTTCTTTCCCGATTGAGAAGTCTTTTAGCATGACCTCATGGAGTTCTTCAAAAGCAGTTTCGTTATTGATTGGTTCAATGGCGTTACGAAGAGGATTAATAAACCTATCATTAATATTATTGATAGCGGCGATGAAATTAGTGATGAAAATTGTCTCTAGATCACTAACTTTTTTTGCATTTAGGGTTTCAACATAAGCAGCTACAACTGCATCTTGCTGCATCTTTTGCACATCGTTGCGGATAAGTTCTACTAGAGTTGGAAAGGCTCTAAATGCAGATTCCGACACCTCGAAGGAAATGGCTCTCTTCCCCTGGTATTTAAGGTGGATAAAGAAGAGTTTTATGTAATTCTCTTTATCTCCTTGTAGGGCATTGGTTAGCTCTTGAATTGCTGGAGCAGAAGAAAGGGGTTCGCGTGAAAGTTTCCTGCAATATTCAATTTGGGCTGCTAGAATATCTTCTTCAGCAAAGAGAGAAAGGATAATTGGTCTTCTTGGGAACAATGCAGGAATATGCCCTAATTGGTGTTTATTAAACCTTTCCATCTCCTCTTTGTAATAATCGAGTAATTTAAGGATCTCTTCAGGAGAATCATATTTTATGTCGGTAAGCTCCTTATTAAGCTCATCAAGAAAACGTACTTTTTCTTGGGCAACGAACCCAATAGCTTGATTAGAACCCCCAAGGCGTATCTCTGTATTTTCTACAAATTGAGGCAGAGCTCTTGCATTTCGGCTGCCCTGCAACTCTTTGAAAGGGTCAATTGGTGGAGGTGGAGCTTCTGGAGCCTTTCCCTTTTTTGATCTCCTTTTTCCCTTTCCCTTTTTTTGACGAACAGGGGGAGGAGTTGCGGGTTTTTCGGGAGGAGTAAATGTAACTGTGTGCTCCCCCATTTGCCCTTCTTGCCTAGCTTCATCGGGCGCATCTGAGGGAGGCGCTGATGGTGTAGTAATTGCTCCAGATAGCGGGGGATCTTGGATAGGTGGGGGAGGATCAAATATTTGAGGGGGGGGGCTATAATCTTTTTTGTCGGGGATAATTCTAGTCGGAATGGCAGGGCGGTAGCAGCAATTTGCTAATCCTTTAATAATTAAGCCCAACGGAACCAGCATAACAGATGGAATGAAAGCCAAAGCTATCAGTAAAGGCAGCACGAGGCGTATAAGAATTTCCAGGCATTTTCCATCATTTGGAAGAGGAGAAAATTCGCGCACACAGCTATTCCAACCCCATCTCGATGGTCGTAGAAAGCAGTCTCCTGTTATGTTAGGATTAGTGTAAAAAGCGCAAAATCGGCTAGCTATGCTCATCTCATTCCCATTAATCAATAATTTACCTATTATTATAGAATTATTACATTAAAGAAATATTAAGAATTAGAGAAGAGAGCTTAAATAAAAATTTAAATAATATTAAAGTCTAAAAAAGGGCCTTATTTTTAATCTTACACTCCTTTTTCTTGGAGAAAACTTGTATAAATCAGGGCGTTGCCCTGATTTTTGGGGCATAAAAAGGGTTACCCATGTGGGTGAATTGGACCTCCAATCCTTCTCTATGATCTCTGTCTCGACTTTAGGATTTTTACGGTCATGCGTTGGGCTCTTCCGTTGGGGCAATCTCTTTGGGGGCAGCTTTTTTTCTCTTCTTCTTGGCTGTCGGATAGCATGCAGAGAGAGGCTCGACATAATTGGATTTAACCGATTTTAAGAAGAGCAGCTCTTTTTCTCCCTTATTGATCTCGCTCCGTAAAAAGTAGAGCCTCCCCAGAAGATAGTGGGCCTTTTCATGGTCTAGGTGAATATTCAAGGTCTGTCTTAAGGCCTCAATAGCCGCCTCTTCTTCCTCAAGATCGAGATGGGCGATGGCAATATAGAAAAAAGATTCGGAATCCTGAGGATTTAGACGGGCAGCCTCTTGGAAAGATTTTATCGCCTTTTTAGGTTTTTTATTCGTTAAATAGCAAAGACCCAAATTGTAATGGCTGTCAGCAATATCGGGGCGGAGAGATATGGCTCTCTCATAGGCGGTAAGAGAGTCTTTCCACCGTTTTTCATAGGAATAGAATAGTCCAAGCTTTATCCATCCCTTCCAATACTCACCATTGATAGAGACTGTTTTTTTAAGAAAAGCGATTGCATCGGGAGTGTTTCCCTGCTCTCCTAAAACAAGAGCTAAATTATAACAGGCTTTGTAATGGAGCTCATCAAGGGAGATCGCATGCTTATAATATTTAATTGCTTCATAAATCTGCCCAGCCTGATCAAAAGCGCAGCCCAAGCTAAAGACACATTCGGCATCCCTTGGGTGCTCATTGAGATAGATTTTATACTCTAGGATGGCCTCTTGAGGGAGTCCCTTTCGTTCGTAAGCAGCTCCAAGACAGTAGTGTAGATAGCCGTTTTCCGGATCAACTTCAAGTCCCTGATCGCACCATTTTAAACCCACATCGATATCCCCCTTTTCGATGGCAATAATGCTTAGATAGCAGTATGCAAGGGGAAGGGTTGGGTCATAGCGCAGCGCCTCTTTAAATTCCCCCTCCGCTTCATCATAATGCCCATCCAAAAATTTCGCCACTCCGGCACAAAAGCACTCTTTAGCAAGATCGGGTTTCTTGGCTGCGTCCATATTTTAGATCCTCCCACAATTTTATATTCCTGTAATAATGCAAATAAAATGCCAAAGGGGGAGACTTTTTTTAATTGGAAGTTTGGAGCTCTTTCCATTTTTTAATCATTTTAAGAGCTAGGGGTGCAGCCTCATTTCCGTAAGAGCCAAAACGTAAATAGACAATGACAACAAGCTCAGGCTTTTCCCACGCGTTGTCATGGAGGTACTCAACACCTGGCTTTTCAAAAGAGATCGCTCCAAACCAGACATGGTTAGAGATGGGTCTTTTATCAACACTGAGATATTCTACTGATTCTGCGGTACTTGTTTTACCGACTACTTTTTTTGTTAGGTCGAATCCCTCTTCCTTAAAAATCGACATCGACCTGACAAGGCGAGCTGTTCCCTTCCCTCCCCAGATCACCTGTTGCATCCCCTTGAGCAGGAGATCTCTTACAGACCCGGGCAGAAAGATCTTACGCACCACCTCTTCCTCCTCTTCTAATAGAATTTTCGGTTTTAAGATAGATCCTCCATTGCCAATTGCGCAGAGCATCACTGCAACTTGAAGAGGGGTTCCCACAAGTTCATGCTGCCCAATTGCCATCGAATAGAGGCCCGTTCTGTTATAAAGAATGTCCAGGGGGACGTTTCCTTTAAATTCATTGGGTAGATCAATGCCGGTTTTTTCGCCAAAAGAAAAATTCAAGGTGGCGTTGATCAGATCCTGGGGATCCTCTATCACCTCTCCGGCCAGGAGAGAAAAATAGGGGTTTGAAGAGGCTTCTATGGCTCCGATAAGGTCGATTTTGCCAACACCGCTATGCAGGCTGCGAGGGAGCTTCCCTCCTTTATAGAACATGGGGATCTGCCGTCCCTCCACTGTCTTGCCTACACTCCATCCGCCGTGCTGGGAGGAGTCCCTCCGCTTATCATCGATGATGGTGAGTGGATTTAATGATGAAAAAGAATTCCCACTCTCTTTAAGGGCGCAGTAGCGCTGTGTTAACGCAACGTAGGCCGGAACAAGCTTAAATATGGATCCGATCGTCGTGGCGGCGCGAAAACAGTAAGACCTCGCAAATCCATATCCATATTTTGGATAGAACGCTGTTGCAAGGTCTAGCTCAAGCTGTCTTGACCCCATTTTACGCACTCCAAAGTATCGTCCCAAAAGAGGTCTTGTCAAATCTTCAAAATTGCGTAGAGTTTTTAAATAGGGAATGATAAGGCTGCTGTCATAATTTATAAGAATGCTACGAAGATCAGATTCGTAGCCCTCCAAATTAAGTATAAGTTCTTGAAGAGCACTATCATTTGAGAGAAATTGCTTTTCCCCTGTCAAAAAGAGGGCGAGCGCCTCCCACTTCTTTTCCTCCCAAAAAGCGGCAAAGGATTTGGTAAAAGCCTCATCCAGATAATCTATGTAAGGTCTTGCCCAGATCTTCTTTTTTTTCTCCTCGGCTCTTTTTTGCAAAAGAGTATTTTTAAAATTTTCTTCGCGCCACCTTTGAAAATCTCCTTTTTTAAAAATGTCTTTAGCGACCTCTTTAATTTTTTGTGAAACTGCTGCAAAAGAGGCGCATGCCATTTTATATTCATTGATCTCCTGCTCTCCAATCAGCTCCATCAAAGAGGGGGTAAAACGTCCGGTGTCTACTGCGAGCCGACAGAGATCGACAAGTAAAATTTTTTCAAAGTTCATAGGTAGAGAGGCAAAATAGGGGTGGAGAGCTTCTTTAAGCGTTTGAATCTGCCGGCCGTATTTCTCGAGGGTGGTAGCGAAGCTCTCTTTTTCAGGCAGTGTAAGAACAATCCCTTGCGGAATATGATTTTCTCCCTGATAGATAAAATCAAAAATTTTTGAAGGTAGGAGGGGGTCGAATTCTTCTTCGAAAGAGGTGAAAAACGAGAGTAGTTGCCCCGTCAGCTTATCGAGAAGGGCAGCGTCTTTAATTTGGTTGATCTGGGCCAATTTTTGGCGCACGGGAGATTTGGGAGGGAGAATCATTGAAAGAAAGGTATCCCAGGAGAGGATCTCTTCTATTGTTTCAAATTGGCCTGTAGCGACATTAAATGTTTCCCGAGAAATAGGCTCCTTTTGATTCCATAGAGCAGCTAAGTAGGTCTCATCCTCAAGCCACTTATGGACCCTTTGATGGGAATGGGTAAAGTCATTTGGGTCAAAGCGTGGATAGGAACTCAATGCAAGGATCTCTCCATTTTGAGGATCCATGACAACGATTGCCCCACCCTTTATCCAGGGGCGGTTTTCCGGAAGCTCTCCCTTTCCCAACCAGGAGTACTTCTTCTTCTCATACTCTCCCAGCAGTTTTTCTCCATATTCTTGCAGCTTTGCGTTGATTGTCAGTCTGATCTGCTTACCCGGGGTCGTCTCTTCTCCACCTACCAACTCTCTTAAGAAATTTCCACGGGGATCTGAAAGAAAGGTTTTTTTGCCCCTAAAGCCGCGAAGGTCCTCCTCAAAAGCCCCCTCTACGCCTGCCTTTCCAATCCTGTCGTTGATATGATAGGCCTTTTTCTCAAGCTCCTGAAGCCTTTTTTCTACCTCGCAGATGGAATTAAACCCGGGAGGCAGGGGATTTTCATCCCCTTCCTCCCACATTGTCAGGCTCTCTTGAAGGGTTTTGAGCTCGGATGTGATTTTTTCATACTCTCTCTCGTTGATAGCCCCCATATAGCCGACAATCTCTCCCCCTATGGGGCCTAGAGGATAGCATCTTTTTGAGGAGATCTCTGCAAAGATCCCCGGCCAATCTTTTTCCAGCATCTTTAGTCGATAATAGGCCCGTTCATCGATATTTTCTTTAATCACAAGGGGGATGCTGCCGAAAATTGCGGCTTTGGCGTGGATGAGATCCTCTACCCGTTCTTTATCAAGCTGAAGTTCTCTTGCAAGCAAGACGGCAAGGCGGGAGATATACTCATTTCGATTAAAGATTTTATAGCGCTTTTTCTTCTCATCCCTTTTCCATACGAAACGGGGAATCTCTCTAATCCGGGAGTATAAAATGGCTGCATTATATTGGACCTTATTGATAGCCAGGGGCACCCCCTCCCGATCCTGGATCGTCGCTCTCTCTGCGCGGGTGATGACAACTCTTTTTTGGGGTCGAGAGGCCTCCTGCACTTTTTGCTCATGTTGAATAACAGCGAGATGCCAGATGCGGAAAATGATGAGGAGAAGGGCAATAAGAATTCCGTTTAAAATCCTGTTTGTCTTTTCAGGAAGAGTCCATTCTTTTCTCCTAAGAGCAGATCTTTTTTTGAAATACCGACTCATGATGAATAATCTATCGCATCCCATTGATAAAAAATATAGAGTTCTGTAATATTCCTTGACGTTGCGCGCCTGTAGTTCAATGGTAGAACAGTAGCCTTCCAAGCTACTTGCGTGAGTTCGATTCTCACCAGGCGCTTCTGTTTAGTTTTAAATTTTAACCAAGACCGAAATCCTGCCTCTGTCAATCTAGAGATGTTAATCTCTTCATGCAAGTGGGATGCCGTGTTAATATGTGAGGAACAAGGCTTGGCGCAGACAAATGTTACAATAAAAGAACTTCTTGAAGCGGGGGCCCATTTTGGCCACCAGAAACGACGCTGGAATCCCAAGATGAAACCCTTCATCTTTGCAAAACGCAAGGGACTCTATGTTATCGACCTTGCTAAGACTCTGCAGGCGATTCGCAATTCTATCGATGTTGTGAAAGAGTGTGTTAAAAATCGTCAATCGATCCTTTTTGTCGGCACAAAAAAGCAGGCAAAAGATGTGATCCGCTCCTCTGCTGAAGAGTGTGGAGAATTTTATATTTCAGAGAGATGGCTTGGTGGAATGCTCACTAATATGTCAACAATCCGCCACTCCATTAAAACTCTTGAGCGTATTGAAAAGAAAGTCAGCGGCGGCGGTGGCGAGGGACTCACAAAAAAAGAGCTCTCCCTTCTTGCTAAAGACCAGACCAAACTCGAGCGCAATTTGTCTGGAATCCGCACAATGCGTAAACTCCCCGGTCTTCTTATCATCGTAGACCCCTCTCAGGAGCATATTGCTGTTGCCGAGGCAAGAAAACTCGGTATTCCAATCATGGCCCTTGTCGATACAAACTGCAATCCCGATCCTATCGATTATCCTATTCCTTGTAACGATGATGCCCTAAAGAGCGTAAAATTGATCATTGAAGAGCTCTCTAAATGTATCTGCGAGCAAAAACGCGCTCTCAATTTCTCCTTTGGCAAAGAAGAAGCACTAGCAGGTGAAGCTGCGGAAGAAAAAATGGAAGCGGAAGAAAAATATTCTTCGGCGGAGGCATAAGATGTGTGCTGAAATTAGTGCAAAAGCTGTTAAAGAGCTGCGCGATCGTACAGGCGTTGGCATGGGCAAATGCAAAGATGCCCTTGTGCAGGCGGGCGGCGATATCGAAGAGGCCATTTCGATTTTAAGAAAATCAGGGATGGCTCAAGCTGTAAAGAAAGAGGGAAGAGAGACTAAAGAGGGGATGATCAAAACAGCCCAAAATAATAAGACTCTTGGCCTTATCGAGATCAATGCAGAGACTGACTTTGTAGTAAAAAATGATAAATTTCAGGAATTTGCAGAAGATTTAGCAAATGAAATCTGCCTGACCTGCCCTCTTACTGTTGAAGAGTTTCTTGGTCAGAAATACTCTAAGGACTCTAAGCTTACTATTGATGAGCTCCGAGCCATTACAATGCAAAGCTTAGGGGAAAATCTTAGAATACGCCGCATTGAACTTTTCCCCATCAAGGATGAGTTTTCCCTCGGTGTCTATTCTCATGCAGGGGGCAAGCTTGTGACTCTTGTTGAGATCGAGGGATCCTCAAGCGAGCAGGAACTTGCAAGGGAAATTGCGATGCACTGCGCCGCAGAAGCTCCCGAATATCTCTCACCTAGTGAGATTCCCGAGAGAGTTATTGAGCATGAGAAAGAGATTGCCAGGGCTCAGGTAGCGGGTAAGCCTCCTCAGGTCATAGAAAAAATCATCGAAGGCAAGCTCAACGCCTACTATCAACAGGTCTGTCTTCTTCTTCAAAACTATGTTAAAGATACAAGTATTACCGTATCGCAGCTTGTAAAAAACCGTTCCAAAGAGATAGGTAAAGAACTTAAGATCAGCCAATTTCTTCGTTGGAATGTTGGAGGATAAAAACCTTTGAAATACAAGCGGGTCCTGCTCAAAATCTCAGGTGAAGCGCTCAAGGGTGATAGAGAGTCCGGTCTTGATTACGAAGCTGCGGGCAATCTAGCTCTTGAGATCTCAAAGCTCTATAATACCGGTATTGAGATAGGAGTTGTCCTTGGTGGAGGGAATATCTTTAGAGGAGGCTCTGCTAAGAAGAGTTTCGAAAGGACCCCTGCTGATCAGATAGGAATGCTTGCTACTTTGATGAATGGCATTGCTCTTCAGCAAGCCATCAAACAAGTTGGTATCGATGCCCGCCTTATCACTGCCCTTGAATGTCCCAAAGTTGCCGAGAGCTATAATTGGGAGAAGAGCATGCGACACCTTTCCATGGGGAGAATCCTCATCTTTGTAGGTGGCACAGGGCACCCTTATTTTACAACAGACACCTGCGCAGCCCTTCGAGCGAGTGAAATCCATGCAGATGTTCTTCTCAAGTGCACAACTCACGTTGATGGGATCTATTCTAAAGATCCTAGAAAATTTACTGATGCTCAAAAATATGAAAAAGTATCTTATAGGAAGATGCTGGATGAAAAGCTGGGCATTTTAGATCTAACGGCCGTGACCCTCTGTATGGAGAATAAGATTCCGATTCGGATTTGTAATCTCTATGCGGGCACTTTTATAGAGGCTCTTGAGGGCAAATTTGGATCAATTGTGATGGAGGAAGGATGAACATTCTAGACCAGACAAAGAAAAAGATGAATGGAACGATCGACCATTTTAAAGAGGAGCTCAAAAGGATCCGCACAGGGCGTGCAAACCCTGCAAGCCTGGATTCTGTCTCTGTAGAGGTCTATGGCTCCCATATGAAAATTCGAGAACTTGGGACTGTTACAGCTCCTGAACCGCGCATGCTTTTGATCTCTCCTTTTGATGCAACGACTATCCATGCTATTGCAAAGGGCATTGAGAAAGCTAATATTGGTATGCAGCCTATTGTTGATGGGAATGTTGTCCGGCTTAAAGTTCCTGAAATGGACTCAAGCGTACGCCAAGAGATGGTTAAAGTGATAAAACGGAAGTGCGAAGAGGCCAAAGTCAGCATACGCAATATCAGACGGGAGTGCAACGATGATATGCGTAAACAAAAGGCTGATGGAAATATTGCAGAAGATGAGCTAAAACGCTCTGAAAAGCAGATTCAAGAGCAGACCGATAAATTCTGTAAAATGGCTGACGATCTTGCGAACGAAAAAGAGAAAGAGGTTTTAACGATCTAATTTAAGCTCTCGCTTGCTAGAAATTCTAGCGGAAGCTAAAATGACTGCTCTCTTTATTACGAATGGCCCCATCGTCTAGTCAGGCCTAGGACACCGGATTTTCATTCCGATAACAGGGGTTCGAATCCCCTTGGGGTCATAAATTTTTGATGTTAAATCAAAAAGAGATTAAAACACTATTTTGGGTCTTTAGCTCAGTTGGTTAGAGCACCTCACTTTTAATGAGGGGGTCGATGGTTCGAGTCCATCAAGACCCAAATTTTCTAAAGCCCTAGGGCGTTGCCCTAGGCTATTATAAATCAGGCCTTTGGCCTGAAAAAAGGTTCATAAATCTATTGAGCGTTTGCTTTGCTGGTGTTTAGAGATTTTCTCTCTGAGAACATAAGGGTCTAAGTCAATCTCATCATCCCTACATTTAGTCGAGAGGGGGGATTTTTTGTAACTTTTTATTATTTGCAGCATGATTCCACTCTTCCATGAGTTGTTTTTATTTGGGCCCATTCTAAGACCATACTTAAAGCTCTTGGTGGCAATCTCCCATTGAGTATCTCGAGGGGGGAAATTTTTATCAATGCTTCATATTCTCCACATCTAGCATGAAAATGGGGCGGCGCATGATCGTTATAATACATTAAGATTAAAATGCCGAAAAATTCGGAGATTGTTGGCATGACTACCCAATTAATTTAGGTGATCATGATAGGGGATTTTTTTAATTTCTCCCAACAAAAGTTCTACGGACCCACATAGAAGACCATTACTTATAAGCTGATATATAAAATTTTTATTTTAGATTGCTAAAATTTGAAGATTTGTTAAAATAGTGCAAAGGAGTTCTTGAAAATGGATGCATCATCTAACTTATATTCAGCTTCATCTCTAGCAGCAAAGATATGGGATTCACCCTATTTTTACTGTTCTGTAATAACTCTCGTTGCCTTAGCTGCAATTGCCTGCTATGCGGTAGGAGGGGTAGCCTGTTCAGGAGTCGCATTGAATGCTATAGGATATTATGGAGGCATTCCACTGATCGTAACGGGAGGTGTTGCTACGGCAGCAGACCTTTTATTTCTCTTTTTAAAAATGCGCAGACCTGTTCTTTCTTATCAAGATGCTCAAACCTACAAATTTAAATTAAAGCTGGGAGAATTTTTTGTCTTTCAAGGTGATAGAAACAACGGGTTCCAAAAAAGGATCTTTCTTAGCAATCCCGAATCCGATGTTGGTTTGAGCGATTTTCATTATGTAAACTATACCAATTTCAAAAAAACTTATTCAGAAGTCTCATTAAAAGAGTTACAATCAAGATAATTTCTTAATTAATTTATAATTAATATTGCTTTATATAAAGCGCTTTTCTAAAAAAAATTACTTTCTTTATTGTATAAAAATAATTATATTTTATACTCAATGCATTAACAAGGAGGTTTTTGTGCTTATAGGTAATCCTTTAGGAGAACTAAATAAAGATTTTGGAAAGATATTGGAAAATAGAGGGGATATAGTCTCTTCTTTAAATGGAAAAGTGGCATCTTTCGTAGGGAATGTACGTCCATTTTTCGACCCACGAAGTTACCCTATTTTAATGAGCAACCGCGGAAGCTTACTTTTGGCCGGGGCCACGCTCCCTAGTCTAGCTGTAATACTGCTCCAAATTTTTGGAATAGTCTCTGCAACGACGGCTGCAAAAATAAATATTTTAGATTATATGTTTATAGGAATGCTTCTTATGACTAGTTATTTTTCAAAAGAGGGGAAAGCTGCGAGGCTTCAGATCCAGGAAGAGAAAAAAAGTAAGCAGCAAGAGAAGGGTATAGGGGATAATAAGCAGGTATTTGAGATGCGAGATATGAATCCAGAGTCTAAAGAAGGCTCATGAGCAGTCAGTGTTTGAATTTATTTCTTCGACCTGTTTAAGATCTGAAAAAAAGTGTGAATATATCTATGGCTGAAAGACCTCTCGATTGTAGTGAATGCAAAAAACCGATTTCTGTGCATTATACAGAAATTGTAGGAGAGACTATCACACGTACAGTGATGTGCTCTGACTGCCCTCATCTTGAGAGAAAGTTATATGGAAAATCTCATACAAAAAGGATCATGGAACAAGAAGACGAATCAGAAAAAGAGATGGCTGCTTTAGCCTGTGAGAATTGCCGCACAACCCTCGAAGGCATCAGGAGGGGAGAAGCTCTTGGCTGCGCCCAATGCTATGATGTCTTTACTGATGTCATTATCGATGACCTTTTAAAAGCAGGCAAGATCTCTCGCCACCTTACATCGAATAAAAAAACCATGCCTCTTCATATTGGAAGGGCACCGGGAGAGACAACAGAAATCAGCCCAACTCTTCGTCTTATCGCTCTTAATGAAGCGCTTGATGAGACGCTTATACGGGAAGATTATGAGACGGCAGCAATGCTCCGGGACCAAATTAAGACTCTAAAGGAAAAGACAAAGAACTATGAAAAAGGAAAAGGCTGATAAGCATCCTATCTATCTTTTAAAAAGCCGGTGGCAGGCAAGCACTCATTCCGTATGGATTGGTTCTACGTTGACCCTCCATCGCAATTTTGCCAAATATAAATTTCCTGGAAAGCTTGAGACCGCTCGCAAAGAGCAGGTGATCTCTCTCATCTTTGATGAATTAAAAAACTCCCCTGAGCTTAAATCCCCCCAATTATTTTACTCAAATCATCTAGGCCCCTTAGAAAAAGAGTTCTTGTTTGAGCACTTTCTTGTGACCAGCAATTTTTATGGTGCTCATGGGGGCGAGGGATTTATTGTTGATGCAGAGGGAGATTTTTTAGCCGTTGTGAATCTTGGAGATCATCTACAGCTAGAGCTTACAGATACGGAACAGGAGATAGAAAAGACCTGGGATCGACTTGTTAAAATTGAACACAATATTGGGAAATCGATTGATTTTGCCTATAATCCTCGATTTGGATTTTTAAATAGTAATCCGGAACTTACCGGAACTGGCCTTGTGATTCGCCTTTTTCTGCATATTCCAGCAATCATTCATACAGGAGAACTTCCTGAAATTTTGGAAAGAGAGTCCGAAGAAGAAATTATAGCAACAGGACTTCAGGGTAGTACTTCAGAGATGATTGGAGACATTATTTTAGCCCAAAATAGCTGCACCATCGGACTTACCGAGGAGTATCTTATCACCTCCCTGCGTATGTGGGCAACGAAAGTGGTTGTTGCAGAAGTTAGCATTCGTAAAAGGCTCATAAATGATGGGGATGTTCAGTTAAAAAATAAAGTCGGAAGAGCTCTTGGACTGCTCACGCACTCCTATCAACTTGAAACTGTTGAAGCCTTGAATGCTCTAAGCCTTGTCAAGCTGGGTGTAGAACTTGGCTGGATTGACAATCCCGCAGCTCTAAATTTCAACCAAATTGTATTGAATTGCCGGCGTGCCCATCTCATAGACCAGCTGGGAGGAGGAGTTGAGATACCGCAGCTTCCAAGAAAACGCGCCGAATACCTAAGCGCTCTTTTTATGCCTCTCTCATTAAAGATCTAGTGCGATGGCGCACTAAGTAGGTTGGAAGAGGAGCTCTTTTTTCTTAAAGGTGAGATAGACGATCCCTAAGGTATTGATCAAAACCGTAGGGATTAGGATGAAATCGGCATTGGACCATACAAAGGCCACATCGGCTATACTTCCCGAAAAAATAACAAATGCTGTTGCCAAGTAATAGAAAGTCAGATATTTCCCTTTTGTAAGATAGGTAAAACACTGGCTTCCATTAAAGCTGTTTCCAACAATTGTTCCAAAAGCAAAAAGAAAGGTGCTGACTAGCAGTACGACAATGCCCCAATAAGAGAAGTAGAGCTGATAGGATTTGGCGACCATATGAATGCCAAGAGAGAGGCTCTCATCAAGCCAAGGCTCTGTCAGAAGAGCTACAAGACTTGAAAGAACACAGAGGAAGCAGGCAGTAAATGTCGAGAGCATGGCTAACACTCCCTGATGCGCAGGGGCGGAGGTCTCTGCCATCGAATGGGGAATCGCCTGGGTTCCGACCCCCGCTTCACAGGAGTGGAGTCCCTTGAAGACTCCCCAGCGGAGAGCGCTTACAATGCCTCCAACAGCAGCTCCCGTCCCTAATGCCTTGGGAGAAAAAGCTGAGGTTAAAATAAGTTCAAAAGCTGCTCCTAGCTTGCCCGTATTACAAAAAATTATCCAAAGACTTGTCCCAATGTAGAGAAAAAACATTAGAGGCACAAGCTTTGTCGAGAGATCTGCTACCCTTTTTACCCCCCCCAGCAGAACGCCAATCACAAGAGCCGCAATCACAACTCCTGTCACGATATTTGGAATTCTAAAGGATCCTGTAAAGGGAGAATTTAAGATCTCTGCTAACTGGTTTGATTGGCAGCAAGACCAGGCCATCATCAGAAGAAAGACAAAAACGGCATAGGCCTTTGCAAGAAAGGGGGCTACCTCGTCATGCAGATACTGCATAGGGCCCCCCAGGATTTTCCCATCTGCCGCTTTTTTTCGGTAGCGGAGAGCAAAGGTCACCTCTGTAAAATTCACAGCCGCTCCCAGAAAGGTAGCTAGAATGAAACCCAGAACAGCTCCCGCTCCTCCCAGTTTTATTGCAATAATTGGAGAGACAATCGTTGAAATGCCAATGGTTGTGGACATGGCAGTGAAAAGGGCTTTATGGGCTTTAATGGAATGTTTGCCCTCTTTTGCGCTATTTCTCTTTAAAAGAAGAGTGCCAAGCAGGCTAAACATTTGGGGAATCATCCGAATCTGGACAAAACGGGTTTTAATGGTGAGGACGAGGCTTGCTGCAAGAATCACAAGCGACCCAACAAAAAGAAACATCTGAGAGAATCGACTAAACTGTTCCACCCTATTCCTGCCAGCTTGAGAGACTGGAATACTATAACAGATTATCCATTAATTACCACAACAGAGACCACAGACTAGGGCTTTAGGATTTTTACTTTTAACCCCTTGATTCAGAGTCGGGCACGCACGCGGGCACGGGCACGGGCACGATTAAATTTTTTCTTCAAATCCTTTCGTGAGTTTAGGGAAAAGAGAAACCGATTTCAGTTAGAAGAGGTTGAATACAAGAAAGTTATTTTCGTGCCCGTGCCCCGCGTGCGTGCCCGATCTCTATTCTTACTCTTTAGGGTAAAGAATCCTAAAGCCCGTCTGTGGTGGTTAATTAATTGGTTACTAAAATGTGTAGCGGAGCATCATAATAGGAAAATATTTTTCCTTTGCTGTGATTTTATCAGCATACCGCTCATAGAGTCTTTCATTATAGTATTTAGCAGACAGGCCGGCCCCCCAGATTCCCCCAATATACCAGCCGCTCTCCAAGCTTAAAGCTAGAGTTCCCGCTGCAATATTGCCATTCTGAAAAAAACAGGCTGACGCTGCGATAAAGAGTCCATTGACAATGAATGCAGTAACAGCCGTCTCCTTTTGACCCACATACCAGTATCCAGCGCCCGGAAGAAGTGTATTAAGCATCTGGGCTTTTTTTACAGAGAGAGCTTCTTGCCGGTAATTGCAGACAATTGTCTCTAGGTAGGAACGGTTTGGATTATTAATTCCTATTTCATAGAGGGCTGACAAATCGGCACGCTCTACACCCGCTAGCAGGCGCAGCTTCTCAGCTTTGTCAGCATCCTGTTTTTCAAGTAGACCGAGGATATGACAGGCTTGGACCTCATTTCCCAAATGGGCATAGGAGTCATAGAGCAGCAGCAGCAGATCTGTAAAGGCTGGAAAAGTTTCATTAGCAGCAACAAGCCCGCTGCATTCAAATTGATAGGTCGCCTCCTGGTATTTTTTCCCCAGGTAATAGCTTAGTGTCATCTGATATTCGATCTCGAGCCGTCTCTCCTTATTCTCTTTTGGGCAGAGAAGAAGAGCTCGCTTAAAGCCAGTGATGGCTCGATAAAGATCAAAGTCGGCAGCAAGACAGAGACCAATCCAATACTCCTTACCCCAATCTTGGGATAATTCCTCCTCTGTCAGAGGAGAAAAGGGAGAGGGGGAGGCTGCTACACAATTCATGGGAGCACGGGTCTCACGAAAAATCTCTTTTTTGTGAGGGGGTTCATGGATTTTAGGCTCAAGATTCCATTTTGGAGGATGGCATCCTCCAAGAAGAAGCAATAAGAGCAGTGCAAAAAATCTTAATAGCATTTTTCGGGAGGGTAGGTCTGAGCCTCAGGTGCCTCTTGGGGAGGAACGACTCTGATGTAGCAGGGTTCAGTCTCGCAGTTATGCTCATATCCCTCAAGATTGGTAAAGTTAATAGCTTCTTTGTTTGTTGAGATGACATGAGGGCGAATAAAGAGAATCAGATTTCTTTTCGTCCGCACCTCAGTGGTATTGCTAAAAGTTGGACCAATTAAGGGAAGTGTTCCTAAACAGGGAACCCCGGTGCGAGTATAATCAAATTCATCTCTGATATGGCCGCTCATCACCAAAAAAGCTCCATCGGGAACATGGACACGAGTGGATGTTAGAATTTTACTAGTCGTTGGAGCAAGCACGAGCTGAGTGGAACCGTTAGAGTTCTGAAAAGTAACGGAAGTGTTTACAATGTCACTGATAGATTGATCAATTTGCAAAGTCACAACATTGCCAGGAGTGACAGTAGGCACGACGCGGAGCTGCACTCCAATATCCTCATACTGGATATTCTCTGTCACCGACCCAGTATCGCGGACAACTGTAGAGGTTGTCTGGTAAGGAATGTTTTGCCCAACAAAGAGGATTGCCTCCTTGGTATCCTCGGTCATGATTCTGGGATTGAGAACAACTGTTGTATCAGCTTCCGTTTCAAGAGCCTGTACAAGAGCCCCCATTGTTAAAAAGGATGTTCCGTGGTGACGGATGATATTTCCGACAATTCCAAAACCAAAACCGCTGGAAAGAGGGACATCTCCCCCGGTGCCGGGAGCCCCGCCACGGGCAGCATTAGGAGGAGGAGTATTAAGGGCACTTCTGGCGCCGCCATAGAGGGGGGGCTGTTGTATTCCTAAGCTCCCAGTAGGCGCTGCCGCGGGAGGTGGATTTAAAAATCCGGAAGCAAAGGCCAGCTTATTCTGTTCATTTGCTAAAGCGACCCACTCTACTCCAAAATTTAAGGAATTCGAAAGAGTAGTATCGATGATAAGCACTTCAATATAAACTTGTTTTGGTGCTGTATCGATCTCTTCAATCAGTGCTAAAACCCTAGCAATCGTTGCATCGGTACCTGAAAATACAATTGAGTTGTTGGCCCTTATCCACTGGACGCTATTGATTGTATTAACAAGATCCATGTTGGCAAGGCCGGTGCGCTGGAGGTTCATGCCAATGTCATGGAGCGCTTCAACAACTTCCATTCCATTATGGTAGCGCAGCTTGTAAACAAAGAAGTTATTATTAGCCAAATCTGTCGAAGGGAGAAGCATCAACGTTTCAGGAGTGATTGTCGAGGTATCAAGAGAGGTTAAAACCTGGATAGCCTTATTGATGAGATAGGGGGTGGAGACAATAAAGATAGTGTGCGATGAGGGCTGAGCAATGAGCTGGACAGGGTTTTGCTGCGAGAGGGGAGCTAGAATCTCTCTTGCATAAGTGATAAGAGCTGCCGGATAGGCACTTTTTACTTTATACTGAGCCACATCAAAAGCGTTGTTTGGCGAATCGAGGGCTTCGATCAGATCTCCAATTTTATCAACATTGGCAGTGATATCAGATACAATTAAATGCCTTGTCTCTTCTGAGGCCTCAACAATGGCATCTCCTGAGAGAAGAGGCCTTACAATGTTGACGACCTGCGAAGGGTTGAGATTATAGAGTCGGAAGACACGGGTAATAATTGGGAGCTCTTCAGCATCGGCAAAGTTATCATCGGTCACAATCGTTGAAACTTTGGCAAGATTACCTCCGGCCTGCCCGCCCTGTCCTGAAGAGAGCATCCCACTGCGATAGATAAGGACATTTTTCCCCTGCTCTACAACAGAGAGTCCATGCATCCGCAGGATTTGTAAAAGAGAGGCTAGCAGTTCATTAACATCGCTCGTCTCTTTAGAAACAATGGAAATATTAAAATTGATATCCTGATTGTCAAAAACGAAATTGGTGTTAGAGATCTCGCTAATGATGCGCAAAAGCTCAATGACAGGGATATTATCATAATTAAGAGTATATTCGCGATCGCAGGTGGGATCTATTTTTTTCACTCTCTTCTTCTGGTGGGGCTGTTGAGGAAGAGGGGATGCAAAAGGAGTCGTTGCTGTTTCACTACTCGCATTGATTGGAAAACTCTCCTTAAATTCTTCTGGTGCGGGAGGTGAAGGAGGGGGAGGCGTCAGCAGTTGAAAAGGAGGAGGGGGAGAGGGAGTTTCAGTTGAGTAGCCTGCGGGAAGATCAGGGTAGCAGCGTGTGAGAGTTTTAATTCCTGATGGAGTAATCTGTGTGGGCTCATCAAAAGTAATGTCCGCGATGAGGTTAAATGTATCCTGCTCAATGACAATAGGAGCCTCCTCAGCGTATAGAGAAGCTGAAAAACAGAGAGCTGCAAAAATAAGAGGCGCAAAGAGATTACGAAACATTTTTATCAAAATTTACAAAATACTCCAACTATCGCTTTCATCATCAACTATACCCAGATTTTTGTATTGAGGATAGATAAAAACCTAAGAGTGTGTTCACGCTTTCCTCGCAATACTGATAAGGGTGACTGGACGTTCAAATAAGGCATTTGTTCCTTTTTTACTAATTTTTCTAAAAATCGCATCAACTTGGGTCTGCCCCGTAAGATAAAGATTTTCCAGGAGCGCTTCGAGAAACTGAGACTCCTCTGATTCTAGATCGGAGATGTTCTGCGAAAGTCCGGCCTGGTATGTATGAATCATTAAAGTATCTCCAACACTCCAATTGGAAGCAATCTCAAGAAATTCTTCACCATGAGTTATCCCCAAAACAACATTATCCGAGCTTAAGCGGCGGGGAGTCTGTGCCCCTGCAGGAAGGTACCAAAGGGGACTATGGCCGCATGAAATATAGCTAAACCGATTTTCGGATGGCACAAGCGAGAGATAGGAAAGAGAAAAGGTCTGCTCTCGATTCTCTTCCAGGATCCTCTCATTTAAAGCAGCAACAAGGCTAGACGGAGAGTTGGTGAAATGTGCGAGGGAGCGGATCATCCCTCTTAAGAGAGCAATGTAGAGAAGCCCCTCAACACCTGTGGATATCGACTCTCCTAAAACAACACTATAGACTCCATCCCTTTGTGTGAAAAAATCATAATAGACAGCGGAGATAGCTGAACTGCTATTGGACGCAACGCTTATTTCTATCCGTGGCCAGCTAGGAGGGAAAGCTGGAACGAGTAAACTCTGCGCCTCTTTAAGGCTTTCGCTGAGCTCGCCGAGATAATCGCTTCCTCTCATATCTTTTTTGAGTTCTTCAGAAGTGAGATAGCCGGACAGATCCCTGATAAAATCGACAATGTCCTCATAACGGTCTTTCGGATCCTGCTGAAGCGCTTTTGACAAAATATTTTGTAAACCTTTAGGAATAAGAGCCAAATGGATAGTTCCATGAGAAAGCCGCCCAAGAACGAGTTCATAGGTGATCACCCCAAGAGAGTAGATATCAGTTGAAAAGGAGACATTGAGAGGATCGAGCTTTTGTTCTGGACTCATGTAAACGGGGGTTCCGATAATTCTTTTTTTCTTCTCTCCCTCAACAAGAGTTTCTTTTTCGGTATAAATCTGAGAGATGCCAAAATCAATGACCTTCACTCCGCCAAGAGCTGTGAGAAGAATGTTTTCAGGTTTGAGGTCACGATGAATAATCCCATGAGCATGGAGATGCGTCAAGGCATGGGAGATTTGTAGAATGATCTCTAAAGCGCGTTTTAATGACATCGCTTGTTGCAAAATCATCTGTCTGAGAGAGATTCCCTGAACAAATTCCATGGCAATGTAGAGCCCCCCCTCCCACTTGCCATGACCGTAGAGTTTAACAATATTCGGGTGGTCTGTCAGTTCAATAATCTCAGCTTCTTTTAAGAACCTTTCCACAACTTCAGGATTAGAAACATACTCTGATGAGAGAATTTTAATTGCGAGAGGCTCATGAGTTTCAGGGTTGAGACCTAGATATAAAACGCTCATGCCTCCCCGGCTTAAGAGACTTTCAACCCTATATTTACCAATATGTTTGGGCATTTTCAGAGTTGCTTTTGGGGGAGATTTTTCATTGTCAACGAGGGTGGGCTGCTTGTTAAAATTACTCGTTGGCATGCATCGATTCCATATTTCTTAACAGTATTCTTACGTAGATAAGGATAAGATCTTATAATTCTAAAATCCGAACCCCTAAGAGTTCGCCAAGCTTCACAAGCTCTCCACGCCCCACTTTTTTACTCCCGACCATCAGATCAACTCCTCTTTCGGGGATAATATTAAGCTCCAAAAGATTTCCCGGAGTCAGCTGCATGAGCTCTTTGGCGCTCATGCGAATTCGGCCTGCTTCGACTGTGATAACAATAGGGATCTCATCAGGGTTAATAGATCTCTTCGGTTCGACAGGAGCGTGATGCACTTTTGTTTTCTCTTCAAATCCTTTTTTTTGAGTAGAGTCTTCCTCTTCTAATTCATCCTCATCTTCTTCGACATCCTCCTCCTCGTCCTCATCCTCATCTTCTTCTTCATCACCGTCTTCGAGGTCATCTTCAAAGTCTTCATCAAGGTCTCCATAGAGATCCTCATCATC
>JABDDZ010000016.1 GCA_013287335.1 Chlamydiota bacterium
GATATTATCATTATTAACAAAGAGTCTTTCTTAGAAATTGTAGATCAGCATATTGATCTTTTTAAAGCAAAGCTGGGTTACGAAATTACAGGCAGTAGGCTATTGAATGAAATTGAGGCAGGGATTCCTGTATTATCAGAAGTTTTGAAGGGTGATGAGCTTCTGTGGGGAATCCTATTGGGATATGGCAGGCACAATGCAGAACTTTATGCGAGGCGAGAGGAAATAAATGATGGCCATGCTTCAACTCTTATTTCTGACAATGGGATTTTAAGAAAAGAACTTGAGTATCTGGATGAGGTTCTTGTTGGATTCACACATGAATATTATATAGACCTAATTCCACTGCCTCTCTTCTTATGTGATGAAAAGGAGGTGGAAACCATCGAATTAAAAAAGAAATATCGAAAAATTCAAGAAAAAGCCCTATCAATCTATCAATCTCCCAATTTCCTTAACCTACTGCTCAAGCATTTACAAAATGCATGGTGAAATTGAA
The DNA here is from genome assembly GCA_013287335.1 of Chlamydiota bacterium. Classification (GTDB taxonomy): domain Bacteria; phylum Chlamydiota; class Chlamydiia; order Chlamydiales; family JAAKFR01; genus JABDDZ01. The sequence goes on from JABDDZ010000016.1 coordinate 500, forward strand.
TCGACTATAGTTTTATTGCTTTTTTCTATGAGGTAAAAAGAAGAACAGCATCAATACTAGAAGCGATAAGATAGTGATGTATCCCGCAAGGGAGCCAAGACTTGCTAAATCCAAAAGATTTATAATGTATGAGAGCATGGCAGCAAAACCCGATGCTGCAGCCCCCAATACTGCGGCTGCAGCTCCTGCAATATGTCTTAATGCAGACATAGCTCCTGCATTTCCGTTTGGTGCTACAATGCTTACTGCAAAGCTAAAGATCATCATCGGAACGAGCACTGTTGCAATATTGAATGACGTAAAAAACCAGAAAGCCAAGAGAGTGATGCCCGAAAGAAGACTAATCAAAATCCCACAAAGAATAGCATTATCATATCCTATGCGTCGAGTAAGGGGTTGGCATAGGTAAGCTCCTAAGATATACGTTCCAACAGTCCCAATAGATAAAAACGAATATTTATAGGGGGCTATATGCAAAACAGAAACAAAAATAAATGGGGTTGCTGCGTAGTAAGCAATTAATCCTCCGCTTAGTAATGTATAGGGCAATAGATACCAGACAAACTCTAGATTTTTAAATACATGGAAATATTCCCTTAAAGCATCTAGCTTTGCGAAATTTGGCTTAATATTTTTGTGAGTCTCTTCTACTTTTGTAGAGTATAAGATGATAACACTGAGCGTATATAGCACTAAGAATAGAAAGATCGAGCGCCAACCAAACCAGAGTAATAGATAACCTCCTAGAATAGGAGCTAAGGCAGGCATGATATTTGCAGAAATTAGCATAAATGCAGAGGCTCTAGAAATTTCCGCGCGATTAAAAGAGTCTGTCAATATTGCCCGCCCCAATACTGTTGCGCATCCAATACCCGTTCCTTCAATGAAACGGGCAATATTGAGTACCGTTACATTCGGCGCTATCATAGCTCCGATGGATCCTAAGCAAGCAAGAAATAATCCCCATAAAATAGGTTTTTTTCTTCCAAAACGCTCAGAAATACTCCCCCAAAAGAATTGAGACAGAGCATAACCCATAAGAAATAATGAAATGGAGAGCTTTAGGATATTCAGAGATGTAGATAAGGAATGCTTTAGAGATGGGAGGCTGGGCAGATAAATATTTACAGAGATTGCACCCAATACTACAAGAAAATTGATAGACCAAATGAGAGTTTGCTTATTTTTTTGAATCATTTTTCCTCTTGAAAAGATCCATTTGGGCCTCGCCAGGAGCTCATAAGGCTTAAGGCGACAAGAGCTGCTGTATCTGTCCGTAAAATATTTGGGTTTAATAAGACACCTTCGGCTTTTAGGTGGGTGAGCATTTTTTTTTCTTCTTCGCTAAACCCGGACTCTGGTCCAATAATAAAACAGCACCCGTTGGCCCCTTTTTTACAGGAGCTAAAGGGGGGAGCATTTTCACTTAAATCTCCAAAATAGGCGGGATGGGGAAGAAAAGAGGAGTCCCACTTTTTTATTGGAGGCTTTAGGGTAATTTTTGGGGAGAAAAGCCTTCCACACTGCTTCATTGATGAGATAATAACCCCTTGCATCCGATGGAGTTGGTGCTCGTTTAAAAGCCCTCTTTCACTTTTTTCACCCGGGAAGAGCCAAATCTCATCCATACCAATCTCTGTCCCCTTTTCTAAAATCGTATCAAGACGGTTGGGACGGGGGAGTGCCTGGATTAGAATAATTGGGCAAGAGTTAAGCTTTTCTTGCCTTACAATCGAGATAATTTCTAAATTAGCCTCTCTTTTACTGATTGAAAGAACTAATGCTCGCGCTAACACTCCCTTTCCATTGACAAGCTCTACACTATCTCCAACTTTACAACGCATTACATGCGCAAGATGGTGGAGCTCTACGTCAGTGAGGGTGATGCTTTTAAGCTCATTGAGGGGGGTGTCGGAAAAAAAACGGTTCTCAGGCATTTTTAAAAATTTTTGGGATGCAATCGGGTTTACAGATTGCATATTTGAGGGCGGTTTCTAAATCGGGAGGAATTTTTTTTAACTCTTTTTTTGCAATTTTAAGGAGTTTTTGGCTGTTTAAAGCTTGGAAAGCTCCAAGACGCAGAAAATGGCGTCGTAATTTCGGAAGATTATAAAAATCAAAGATAATTTGATATCTATAATCTCTTTGGAAGAGATCGCTCTCAGATTCGTAGAAGTGCACCTCAGCCTCATTTGGGAGATCTGGGAGCTTAGCCTCAGCCTCTTTAGGAAAGTAAAAAGAGAAGAAGTTGCGGGGATAGATTGTTTTTAAAGTTGCAATGAGGGGGAAGAGGGGAGAAAAATCCCGTGGAAAAATCACCAAAATAAATCCGAAGCGATACTCTCTTTTCACATGATCTACTCCCGACTGCTTCCAGCGATCATGCTGCCAGAGCCACTGACCCGGAGAGGCCTTAATGCTCTCTTCCAGATAGCCCATCGCTTTATCCATTAAACGGGGCACTTCCTCCTTAATGGGCCGACTTAAATCAGGCCAGAGTAGAGGGGATCCCCAAATGTGGTAATGGTGATTATGCCGCCTTACCATAACCGTAATCAGAGGAGATCCTGTACGATAGGCCAGGAGAGCTGGCGCTGTCGTTGTCCAAGCCCGCATTCCAAAAAGCGGATAGGAATAGGAGCTTTCAGGAAGAGCCTGGTCTCCGACAATTCCCAAAAATTGCCCCTCTTTAAGGGCTTTAGCTCCAAGTGCAAGGGCATTTTTAGGCATCACAATCTTGCCTTTATGCATCTCTCTGATGGATAAGACCCAGTTATAGAGCCATCTATTTTTAATCGGCCGTCCAATTGCCATGCCGGGGTGGTGCTGAGTCATTAGCAAAAAGGGGATCTCCCAGTTCGCCTGATGTCCGGTCAGAAAAACAATCCCCTTTCCCTCTTTAAGAACCTTTAACCCCTCTTCTCGAGGCACTCCCCACGTTGTGATCTCTTCCATCCGATGCTTACTTCTTTTCAAACGAAAAAATTCCAGGCAGTTAATCATGAGGTTTTGAAAGGATTCTTTAGCAATTTTTTTTCGCTGCTTTTCTGTAAGTTGCAGGCTCTTTGCGATCGATAAATTTGTAAGGGCTTTTTTACGAAATGAGCGGTGCAAATAGTACATTAGGGTACCAAGAACTGCGCCGATAAGGTGGATCACTCTATAAGGAAGAAGCGAGATGGGTAGACCGATTAACCGCAAACATAAATAAGATAAAAAGTGCATTAGCTTGACATTAGTTAATTACTGAATCGACTATTTTATTCAATTGTATTGAAAAATCCAACCTTTTGATTGTTTCCCGTAATTTAATAGCACTTTCACGGGTTTTTGGACGAGAGAGGGCTATTTCTAAAGATTTTTTTACTGACTCTGGGCTACTTAGATCTTGAATGATGGTCCCGCACTCCTCATTTAATATCTCTTTTGCCCCATTATAGTGGGATGTTACGACAAAAAGGCCCATTGCAAGGGCTTCAAGAGTAACATTGGCAAAGGGGTCATAGATCGTTGGTAAAACAAGGGTGTCCGCAACCTGGTAAAAGGGGGTGATAGGGGACTTAGGCCCAAAAAAAGAGACTGAGCTTTCAAGCTTATGTTTTGCAACAAGAGCCTCATAAAGGGGGAGATTCTTCTCTTTTCCCACAACAAGAAGATGGAAATTATCCTTCTTTAAGAGAGCGAGCCCCTCGATCAAAAAGGAGAGCCCTTTGCGCTTATATCCATTGCCAATAAAAAGAAATATATGCTTTTTTCGATCAAGTTTAAAATTTTCAATAGGGTTTTCTTTGTCAAAGCTCTCCTCAAAGGGCTCTCTAAAGCTACTCCACTCTACCCCATTATGGATCACTTCAATCTTCTCTTCGGAGAGTGCAAAATTTTCAAGAAGCTCTTTTTTAACCATCTCTGAATTTGGATAGATTTTTTTTAGCCGAGGGCTTTCAAATGCCTCTTTTTCCATTTTTAAAAGTAGAAGATGGAGGGGGTTAAGAAAAAAACTTCCTCTTTTAAGAAGGGAATCTGTGAGCTTTCTCTGCTTAAGAAAGACAGCGTGCACTCCCGAGCCGGGCCTATAATGGGTTTGAAAGCGATTTCTCTCCATTCCAAAGATGCTATCCATGGGATTTTGTTGAAGCCATTTTTGGCTAGCTCTATCAAAGTTTAAGAGTTGGAGAAAAGATAGTTTGGACCTATCACCCAACGTGATGGTCTTAACACCCCCAATAGCGGGGACTTTTTCTGAAGCAGTCGTAAGAAGCGTCACATCGCAACCTCTTAAGACAAACTGCTCAGCTAACCTGATCGTATACTTTTCAAGGCCACCAAAAGAGGCAAAGTGGCTCTTTAGAAGAGCAATTTTCATAGGCCCTGATTTAGAATAATGTATTTTCCCTGAATTTGGGGAGTGAGTAGGAATTTCTGCTCATCTTGTGTATAAAGCCTCATTTGCAATGCATAGGTACGAAACCTATACCTTAAATACTCCTCTCTCAACTTTGGGAGCATCGCATCTTCTGGGCGCTCTACTTTCTCTTGCTGAGCGCGCTTCACATATTCATCCTCAAGTTCTTCTTGGCCAATAATTTCAAGAGTCCAATTCAGAGATTTTTTACTGCTTTTTTGGCTTGCAATGATCACAATTTGAAGATTATTTTTAACAACATCAAGAAAAAGACGGCTCACATCTTTGACAAGGAGAGGTATTGCCAGAATGGGAATCCCATTCTTCTTGGCGATAAGGTCTGTCATGCTGAGCGATAGAGTCTCGGGATTGAGTGTTTTACTTGTTTGGAGAGGAAAAAAAATTGCTATAGAGAGCTCTGCTGATAAGGGAAGAAGCTCAGTATGTAAAAAATCGATGCGCAAGAATTTGGACCTTGGGTCATTAAGAGCCTCTAAAGCATTATCTCGGAAGGGAATCGGGACCTCTTTCCAGGTATTTGGAACAAAGTAGCTCACCTCATCCGATTCATTTGTTCCCTGCGCTTGGTGCAGCCGGTCTAATTCTTCTTTAGACAGGTCCTGTAAATTAAAGGTGAGTTCAATTCCCCGTTTTTTTAATGCCTCAACCTGTTCTTTGGGCCCGCTGACAGTTTGCATAAGGATTTTGGGCCAGATATCTAAAAATTGGTATCCTCTAGGAGGTTCTCCGACAGGTTTGCGGATAGTTACCGAGATCTCTTCTGTCATAATAGGGCTAAGTTTAATATAAATATCAGGAGCAGAGATATCTGTGAGGTATTTTTGCAAATTGAGGTTAGGCACGAGACTAATGAGATTTTTTTTGTCGATCGAGGCAATCCAACTCTCTTTGCGTCCCTCGCCATTAATCACAACCTCGACATCTCCTGGCCGAATCTCCTCTATAATAGATTTTCTTCCCGTGACTGTAATGGGAACTCGTTTTTTGAGTTGGCCATTTGGCAGCAACCCCTCAACAGTCTTGTCTATTGCCAGATTGGTAATGCGGACAGGGACATCAGGAAGGGTGCGGGAGATAGTCATTGACTGATAGACTAAAAACCAGATGATGACAGCAGCGAGAATGGCAACGAGTTTGCGCTGCCAGTTACTGACAAAAAGACGTAAAAATAGTTCCTTCATCGCTTTTCTCCCCAAAATTTAAATCCCTTTTTAAGCTCAGGGGGTGTGAAAATACTGCGCACAATTCCACGGAATCTATCAATTTTAATCCCTCTTGTCATAATGCCGTCGCGTGCAATGGAGACCTTGCCGGTCTCTTCAGAGATCACAATGATAAGAGCATCTGTTTTTTGGCTGGCTCCCAAAGCTGCTCTATGGCGTGTTCCCATGGTTTTAGAGAGTTGAGAGGTCTCATGAGCAAGGGGAAGAATAGCACCAGCTGCAGCAATTGAGACTCCTCTTAAGACGACGGCGCCATCATGAAGGGGGGTCGTTGTCATAAAGAGGGATTCTAGAAGCTCTGATGAAAAAAGGGCGTTCATCTTTACAGCAGAGCTTGCGTAATCTTCAAAAGAGTCCTGATTTTCTAAAACGATCAGGGCTCCCACTTGCTTTTCTGAGAGGCGGTAGACAGAAGTCGAAAGGGAATCTAAAAAGAGATCAAATTCATGGATTTCACGGAATTTTTTCCCTTTTAACCGCAGCTTGGACAGGGCAAGGCGGAGTTCGGGCTGAAAGATGATAAAGATCGCCAGTACAGCAACATTGACGACATTAAGCATAATTTTTTCAAGAACCGGAAAGTGAAGCCAAGTTGATATTAGATAGAGGAGTAGGAATGCAAGCACCCCAAAAACGGCATCCATGGCGCGGGTGCCCCAGAAAAACTTTAGGAGATAGTTGAGCATCACCGTAATGAGGATGATCTCAAGTGCAGGAATAAGAAAATACTGTATGTCCATCAATTAATTGAGGCACTCACTTTCCAGTAGTTTAAAAGATCGACCACTTGTCGATGCTCTTCGACATCATGGACTCTTATCAGAGAGGCGCCAGCTAGCATGCTCATTGTATTGAGAGCTATAGTTGTTGACAACACTTCCCTTGCCTCCTTTCCAAGTATTTTTTGCAAAAATGATTTGCGAGAAAGTCCCACCATAACCGGATAGCCAAGGGAAGAGAAAGAGCTGATATTTGCCAGGATCGTAAGGTTATCCTGGACATTTTTTCCAAATCCAATGCCTGGGTCGATAATGATCTGCTCATGAGAGATTCCCTCTTTATGAATAAGCTCAAGCCTCTCTGTAAACCATTCAAGGAGTTCGACAACAACACCTTTTGGATAGGTAGGATTTTCTTGCATGACCCCGGGGTGCCCCTTCATATGCATGACAACTGCCTGGACTTTAGAACGGGCTATAAGTTTTCGCATGAGAGGAGAGGCAAGTCCTGTGATATCATTGATAATGGAAGCTCCGGCATCAATTGCTCTTAACGCAACAGAGGGTTTTCTTGTATCAACAGATAATGGGAGGGAGAGGGCTTTTTTTAAATTAGTTATCACAGGAAGGATTCTCCTTAGTTCCTCTGCTTCCTCAATGGGTTTTGAGAAGGGGCGCGTTGATTCTCCGCCAATATCGAGGATGTCCGCTCCTGCCTCGGCTAACTTTAAACCATGAAGAGTGGCTTCTCTTTCGGTATTGCACACCCCCCCATCGTAGAATGAGTCAGGAGTACAATTAATAATCCCAAAAATTTTTCTCATGTTGAAAGATTCTTTCAAAAATGTATCCTATGTCATGCATAGCATACCAAAACAGGCAGGATCGAATCTATATGGATGTTGTAACTCTCTCTCGAATTCAATTTGGGCTTAATATCTCATTCCACTATCTTTTTCCTCCACTCAGCATAGGTTTAGGACTCTGTCTTATTTTAATGGAGGGATGCTTCCTTTGGACAAAGAACCCGATCTATGAATCGATCACCAAGTTTTGGGTGAAGATTTTTGCACTTATCTTTGCTGTGGGGGTTGCAACGGGGCTTGTGATGATTTTTGCCTTTGGCAATAATTGGGCCCATTTCTCCCGTTTTGTGGGGGATGTATTTGGCAGCCTTTTGGGAGCAGAGGGGATCTTCGCCTTCTTCCTTGAGTCGGGATTTTTAGCCATCCTATTATTTGGGTGGGATAAGGTCTCTCCCAAGATGCACTTTTTTGCTACCATTATGGTGACTTTTGGCTCCCATTTTAGCGGACTCTGGATAGTTTTTGCCAATTCATGGATGCAAACACCTGCCGGTCATGCCATTGTAGGAGAAGGTTTAGCAAAGCATGCTATAATACAAAGTTTTTGGGGAGTCGTCTTCAACCCCTCTTCGATCACGCGCTTAATACATGTGATTCTAGGTTGCTGGCTTGCAGGTGCATTTCTTGTCGTAAGTGTGAGCGCCTTTTATCTCTTAAAAAAACGGCATAATGATTTTGCAAGAAAATCCTTGAATATTGGCCTGCTTGTAGCCACAGTTTCTGTGATCTTGCAATTTTTTTCAGGAGACGCTACTGCGCAAGGAGTTGCCCGTTATCAACCCATAAAACTTGCTGCTTTTGAAGGGGTCTATAAAACAACCACTCCGACAGCGATGTGGGCAACAGGGGTTGTTCTGCCAAAAAAAGAGAAGGTGATTGGGATACCCATTCCGGGCTTGCTCTCTTTTCTCGTCTACCGTGATTTTAAACAGGCTGTTCCTGGTCTAGAAAATTGGGGGAAGGAATTATGGCCCAATGTAGCAGTTGTTTTTCAGACCTATCATTGGATGGTGAACTTATGGGGATTGATGGCAATAGCTGTGCTCCTGGCATGGTTTGCAATTTGGAGAAAAAAACTGGACTCTAGTAAATGGACTCTCCGTTTTTTAGTGGCTTCTGTCCTTTTCCCCGAAATTGCCAATGAATTAGGATGGTTTTCAGCTGAGATGGGTAGACAGCCTTGGATTGTTTATAATGTTTTAAAAACAAGGGATGGGGTTTCAGCTTCGATCTCTTCGGGTCAGGTACTCAGTACCATTATTCTCTTTTCCTCTATCTATCTTCTAGTGTTTATTTTGTTTATCTTTTTACTGAATCAGAAAATCCAACATGGGCCTTTTTATGAAGTAAAAGATGTAGAGTATCGAGACAAGTATAAAGAGGGAGCAAAATAGGAATGCACGGACTTGCGATTTTTTGGTATATCATTTTTGTAACATCAGTCATCTCTTACGCCATGCTTGATGGCTTTGATTTAGGTGTGGGGATGCTTCTTCCTTTTACAAGAAAAGATGAGCAGCGACGTCTCTTTTTAAATTCTATTGGTCCCGTATGGGATGGTAACGAGGTCTGGCTTGTCATTGTTGTGGGGGGGATGTTTGCTGGCTTTCCTATAGCTTATGCAACGCTCTTTTCAGCCTTCTATATTCCTCTTATCCTCTTAGTTTGCGCTCTGATTTTCCGAGCGGTTGCGATTGAATTTCGTAGCAAGGTGGAGCATCTCGTCTGGAGATTTACCTGGGACTACCTCTTTGCATTTGCATCGCTTGCAATTGCATTGGCAGTCGGCATGGCTCTTGGCAATTTGATTCAGGGCATTCCATTAAATGGGGACCACAATTATGAGGGGAACATTATAATGACATTTTTGCAGCCCTATCCCGTGCTGATCGGAATTTTAGCCGTCTCTCTTTTTTTGATGCATGGGGCGATCTATCTTGCTATGAAAACAGAGGGGGAGCTCCATGAAAAGCTAAAAACATGGATCTATCCGACAATCATCTTTTTTATAATGAGCTATGCTATTGCCACAATGGTCACTCTGATTTATCAATCTCATATGACTCTTAGATTACGGGAGATGCCCTATCTATTTGTCATTGTCATGGTAAATATTCTGGCCGTTGCAAATATTCCCCGAGAGATAAGCAAGGACAATCTAGGGTATGCGTTTCTCTCTTCTTGTCTTAATATTGCACTTCTCATGACCATCTTCGCCGTAGGGAATTTTCCCTATCTGATCCGTTCCAGTATAAACATTGAAAATAGCTTGGATATTTATAATGCGTCAGCCTCCCCATCTACTCTGACAGTTTTAGCCATCATTGCCGCTATTGGTTTACCTATTGTCATTGCATATGGGTTTTATGTTTACCGCACTTTTCGAGGCAAAGTAAAAATGACTCACATGAGCTATTAGCGACTAAACCTAAAACCAGTACTCCAAAGGATGTATAGCTGTAGGTGGCTCTGGGTTTGGACTTAGTAATATCGATGAGTATAATTCATCTCCAATCCTTTGATTAAATTGTAACGCACCTTCCAGAGAATCGATAGTGCTTATTCCACATATACAGCCTCTTGATCCAGGTTTAAAATGTTGAGGGGCTGTTCGTTTAATTACCACTACATCACCCAATTCAAAATCTAATTTATTGGACTGGTAAATGCATTAATAATCCCAATTCTTCAAAAATTGTTAGGGTTTTTAACATAGGCTAATATTTCAATAAAAAAATCCACTTTATCAGACACATTTTAAAATTATTCTTTATAGCAGTTTTTTTATGGCCTTCTACTCACAAAGCTATCGGGAATCTTTTTCTTTTTTTGCAAATATTCTAGAGCACCTATAAGAATTTTTATCGTTATACCTTCTTTTTCATGCTCTTGGTCAGCCAAATGCTGTATTTGCCAAATCGTATACCAAAATTCTTTTTCAAAATCTTGATAAGGGGGAAGTGCTGTTTTTTTTGTTGTATTAAAATAATCAATTATTTCCCAAGCAAATTCTTGAAGTGATTCTAAAGTACATTTATTATCTAGACACATCAATATGAGATTTATTAACTCAGTTTTTTTATCAGAAAGTTTCACATTTAATCCTCTAGCAAAAAGAATGGGTTATCTTTGTAGTAATTCGTATCTAATCCTCTTTTTCTGATGTCTATATGAGGTTTGCCTTCTCTATGCAAAGGACCCCAATGTAGATTTCAACATCTAGCTGCTATATTTTGTGGATCATAGCTAGGAGAGATAAGGATAAAGTTTTCAATTTCTATATGTAAAGAAAGAGAGAGATAAGCTTTATAAAGTTTCAACCCAATTTCTAAAAATCGTGAGTACTTCTGGTAAATTGTATGGACCACCTACCCCTTCAAATACATTGTCGTCAAGGAAACATCGAATCCAATCATGCTCAGAACGATCGATTCTAATTTTCTGAAATTCTTTATCTTGGAGCTCAGTTTCTTCTAAGCTTATCCTTAAATACCAACCTGGATTATCTATAGTACCAATTTGAATACCATTTCCATGCTCCCAATCGCCATCACAGTATTGATGATACCAAGCTTGTAACCATAATATGAGATCTTGCAAATTTCTTTTTATGTTTATTCGAGGCATAGATCAAAAATCAATTTTCTACCCATTCCCGAAAGATTTGCAAAACTTCAGGCAAATTAAAAGGACCACAAGGCCCCTCAAATTTTCCTTCTCGTACAAAACAATGAAACCAATCGTTTTCAGAGCGTTCAATAATAATCTCTTTAAATTCTTTTGTTTCAAATTCAGTATCTTGTATACTAACTGTTAGATACCATCCCGGATTATCTAAAGTTCCTATTCGTACCCCATTACCATGTTCCCAGTCTCCATCACATTGGAGGTAGAACCAATTTAACAACCAAACCAAATTATCTTCCATTGTCACACTACCAATTTGGAATTTCCCATTGTTCTGCAAATCTTACACCACCCGGTGTATGAGGATCATGTATATGAGGCGTATCAATATATTTTTTCAAAAATTTGTTATAATGTTTATCATCAACACCTCCTGGACCATCATATCGCTTAATACTTTCCCAAGGCCTAGGGTCATATGGATTCGTTTGAGGTCTATATGTTTCATAATGAGTAACTCGTCCTGTTGAGCCTCTTCGAAAAACTGAATGGGCTCCTGTTGCATTAGAGTCTGGTGTAAAGCGATTACGGCCACTTTTTGTAACTCCCTCCTCAACAGCTGATACACTACCAGATAAAGGAATTCCAGAATAATTTACCTCGCGTGTAACGAGGGGACGTATGGCATTTCTTGTCAAAGCACGTGATGAAATGCCGCGGCCTCCAAGAGCTTGTAATCCTTTAGCAAAGCCTGTGAACATGAGAGCTTTTTCAAAGTTTGCCCTTCCTTCTGCGAAAGAGACCATGTCCCTGGGGGTATCTGCTGGGAGGTGTTGTAAATCATAATGATAAGGAAATGCAGCTCGATAAGCAATTTTTGGTAGATCTCTTATTCTTGTTAAGGATAGATCTTCCCATTCTCCCATCATGGGCGCTGGAGCGAGGGGATTTTTACTATTGTTCATCGGTATTGTTCTGCCACCCATGCTCGTTAACAAACTAAAAGCCATATCCCTGAAAGCTGTATCAAATCCCCTATAACGGTTGTGGGCATCTCGCGTGAAGCCGAAATTGTTGTTTTTTAATAGTCCATAGAGGTCAACCCCCATTAAGGGGCTATTGTGAAGGTAGGCATAGAGATTGGGACCATCATGAAAGCCTTGGGGGTCTGGAGAGATCCAACGGCCAAGTTCAGGACTGTAGTAGCGTCTGCCAAAGTAGTAGAAGCCCGTTTCTGGATCAAAGCGTTTGCTGGAATAGCACCAAGGAGAGAGGCTCTATGCCTGCAACAACAAGGTCGATTCCCTCTTCGCAATACTCTCCTGTGACAACGTTGACTCTTGGCATGTAGTCAGGCTGCAGAGCATGGGAGACAAGCTCAGCTTGTATCCCTGCAGTATTGATTGATCCGGCAGACCTTGAAGCTTGAGGCCCTTCCGCAGTTAAAACACTGCTTATGTAAAGAAAAAGAAGAAGGAATTTTTTCACTTTTGGCTGCACAAATAATTTTTGTACAAAGCCTTATAATTAAAAATTTTGATTTGGTAAAGAGAAATTTTTTAGCAATTCGTCTTTCTTGTTTGTTTAATTGTTTTGGCTGTCGTTGAGGGGTCTATAGGAGAGAGCTTCAAGGATGTGGGTGTCGTTTACAGAGGAGGATCCCTCTAAGTCGGCGATGGTACGAGCGACCTTTAATAAACGGTGGTAGCCTCTTGCTGTGACCCCCATTTGATCAACAGCCTGCTTTAAAAGAGAGTGGCAGTTTTGGTTTAAAGGAACGGCCTCTAAAGTTTCCTGCGGCGTCATGAGACTATTTGTTTTATTGATTAAAAAACGCTGCTTCTGTTTTTCGCGCGCAAGGCTAACCCGCTTTTGTATCATAAGGGAGGACTCTTCTTTAAGGGAGCTTCCCAGGTCTTTAAAACGCAAGGGGGCTACAGAGACATGAAGGTCTATCCGATCTAAAAGAGGGCCAGAGATCTTTTTTTGATATCTCTCGATCTGTAGTCCGGTATCTTTACAGACCTTGTCAGGGTGTCCCAGGTAACCACAAGGACAGGGATTCATTGCAGCAACTAGGAGAAATTGAGTCGGGAAGGTGATGTGCTGTTTTGCTCTTGAAATGGTGACTTTATGATCTTCCAGCGGCTGTCTTAAGACCTCCAAAGTCTGCCTTGTAAATTCGGGGAGCTCATCGAGAAATAGAACTCCATAGTGAGCAAGAGTGACTTCTCCAGGTTTTGGCGAGGTTCCTCCTCCAATCATGCCGGCGTAGGAGATAGAGTGGTGGGGACTGCGAAAAGGGCGGCTTGTCATAAGGTTTTGGCCCGCCGGAATAAGTCCCGCTGCCGAATAAATTTTTGTGACCTCTAAAATCTCCTCCAACTCCATTAGAGGAAAGATCGTTGGCAATGCTTTTGCAGCAAGCGTCTTCCCAGAGCCTGGAGGACCATTCATGAGAACATTATGTCCGCCAGAAGCTGCAATCTCTAAAGCCCTCTTCACATTGGCCTGTCCCTTGATATCTGCAAAGTCTATAAGAGAGGGCTCTTGTTGAAATTCTATGCAGCCTGTAACGGGCGCCAAAGAACCTTTATTTAGCAAAAATTTAATAGCATCTTTTAGGTGGCGCACCCCGTAGATTTCAATCCCATCAATCATTGCAGCTTCTTGTGTATTTGCTAAGGGAAGAATTAGCCCTTTTTTTTTCAATTTTTTGGCAAGAAGGGCAATAGAAAGGGCTCCCAAAATCGGCCTTAACTCTCCGGAAAGTCCAAGCTCTCCTGCCAGAACAAAATCTTTTAATATTCCGGCGGGTAGAATTTTTAAGCTCTCTAATAGTCCCAGGGCAATCGGAAAGTCATAGACTGTTCCCTCCTTCTTAAGGTTTGCCGGAGCCAGGTTTATTGTTGCCTGGATAGAGTCAAAAGAAAAACCAGAGTGACGGATTGCACTTGTAACCCTCTGTTTTGATTCTTTAATGGCAAGGTCAGGAAGACCCACGATGGTGATCATCCCTTGTTCACTGCGCATAGCATCAACATCTATTTCAACATGTTGAGCCTCAATACCAACTACTGCTGCCGAATCAACTTTAACAAAATTCATAGAATTCAAAATAAAAAAACCCTTTCTAAGTTACCTGTTAGAAAGGGTTTTTTGCAATGGGGGCTTCGACTTCTATTTATTCAATCGAATGAACAAAGTAGGCAGGGAATGCAAAGTTATGGTTTGGACGAGGAGTAACAACGATGGTCACTTTCTTTCCAATTTTATCCTGCAAATTCACTTTTGTGCTGTATAGAAAGGCTTGGGGAAGACTCTCACAGCGCAAGAGGTAATCACCGGGCCTATTTTTAACAGGGCGGTTATAAGCTTCCACTATTCCAGTTATGTGAATAGCTTCTCCAGTCTCTTGTTTATAGAATTCATCAATTGTTCCAAAACCTCCAGCCGCTGCCCACATGTGGTAGAGAGATTCCTCAAAGGGGAGCCATGCAAGCATTTTGTCTGTCAAAGAGGATAAATTCTCATTGCCCTCTATCTCAGCGTCTGCTGTACTAAAAGTTGCTGCTAATGGAGCTGCAGCGTCATTGGTATCCATAGAGGCCAGAACACCGACTTCAAGCTGGAGCTCTTTGCCAATCTCTGTAAGCTTTGCAAAGTGCTTTTTCATCTCATCTTGTGAAGAGCGTGTGGTGCGATCGGCTTTAAACTCCAAAAAGTAGATCTTTTTTTGGATGTATGCATCATGGATAATGTTTCCAAGTTCCTGTGTTTTTTGGATAATGTCAGGGAAATCTCCAAAATTCCGAACGAGGTGATTGAAGTTTTGATCGACCTTCTCAAGATCTATCTCTTCAAAAGGCTTTTGGATCTCGCTCTGTGCAAAATGGAAAGCTGAGCTAAGAAGATGCCAAGCTTCCTGCTTGCGAGCTTCTTTTTGAGCAACCATTTCAATGGGGCCCGCATTTTCGACATACTCTTTGGAGATGTAAAAATGGGCAGAATTTCCAAGTTCCACTTCAAGCCATTTGCTATTCACGCTGCTGACAGCGGCATTGATCTTTTCACCCGATTGAAACTGACCAATAACTGGGGCCTCGGTATCAGGATAGAGGCGGATATTGACCCTATCAGCTTCAACGACATTGTCAAGGACAAAGGTTCTAAAGACATACCCTTTTGTTCCAAGGGGGGGTAAAATGACATAGAAGTCATCTTTTTCATCTACAATAGATAAGAGCTCTCCAGAATTTGCCTCTCTGATAACATAGGCCTCAAGAGAGGGCGTAGTTCTAAGACGGACCTTATTTCCTGTCACCTTGCCTGTAAAAGAGGTGAAATGCGAAGAGGGTTTTTGGGCAATGGTAAGAGATGTAACAGATTGGATATCAGGTTTTCCAACTGTTGGATTCTCCTCCGCAAAGCAGAGCCCGCAAGAAAGGGCTTGAAGAATACAAAGAGATGAAACAAATTTTTTTTTGCTCATTTGAGCTACCCCAGTTTTTTTTATCATTTATTTAAGTGTTGTACTCCGAAAAATCGAAATGTGCAAGAGCAAAAAAAAATTGAGTAATTCTGATGTTTAGTCTTAGGGAGGGCTGAAAAGCACTGCTTTGATATGGTCACAATGAGCTTCTCCACAGGTGCAACCAATAGGATCACCCAAATAGACATCGTATTTTACAGAGAGCAAAGGGTGTGTGACTCGATAGAGCCTATCTCCTGTTTGCATGATCTCCCAATCGCGAAATTTAAGATCATCATCAGAGACAAACTCATCTTGTAGATTTTTTTCAGGAGCAACGTCGCCACAATGGATTGCGCGGGAGAGCTGACAGTGGACGCAGTTGCAATGAGGTTCTGGCTTTGGAAAGTTGTTAAGTTCTCCTCCGGTTAAGATCTTTGCAATTTGAGAGATTTTCTCAAGCATCTCTTTGGGAAGTTGGGGGGTATCTGTTTTTGTAGGGTCGTGGCTCATGGCGGATTCCATCCCCTCAATCCCTCCGGCTATTCCTCCTATCCCGGAGGGGCCGAGACGGATGGAGAGTTGAGAGAGTTGTTCGGGGGAGAGTCCAAAAGCATTTTGGAAGAATGCAGCCTGGGTATTTTGAACTTTGTTTTCTTTTGGAGATTTTCCTCTTTTTTCGAGATGATCGACGTGGCAAGAGAAGATGATATCGAGAACTGAGGAGTCTAAATCGGGTATTTTAATGCATCCTCCATCAGTTAAATGGATAACGAGCGTCATTGCATCCAAAGACCCGCTCTCTTCAGTCCGAAGAGCGGCAACCTGCTCCCAAGTTGTTGAAAGGTGAGGGGGAAGACAAAGAATTTTTTCTGTAATTCTATAATTCATTGGACACTCCCAATTGTAATGAATTATCTATAGTTTACCTAACCATTCGATTTCAAGCAAGAGTTTTTTAGCACTCATCAATCGAGAGTGCTATTTTTTTTAATTCTTTTTACTACAAAGATTTGGTAAAGATTTTTTTAATTGATCGGATTAGGGTGAGAAGTTAGATTTTGAAAAAAAGCGGTGCCTGGCGATCCAGGCTTTCGCTGAAAACGAAGGATGATAATGGATAGAAAGACTTTTGTATTGGACACGAACGTTCTGCTGCACGATCCCGATTCTGTGACGCAATTTGGCAATAATGATGTGGTGATCCCTCTAGGCGTATTAGAAGAGCTTGATACAATGAAAAAGTATCGTGATGAACTTGCAAAAAATGCTCGCGCGGTCCTTCGCTACTTCGACTCCCTTAAAGACATTGGGAAGGGAGATCTTCATGAGGGTGTTGAGCTTCCTTCGGGGACAGTCATCCGCATCCAACTTGAAATCAAAACAAATTATAGTCAAAATTACGCGCTCTCTTTGACAAGCTTTAATTACAAGATCCTGATGGCCGCCTACTTTCTATATGAAAAAGGAGAGATTGTCACTATTGTTTCCAAAGACCTAACGATGCGTGTCAAGGCTAAAGCAATGGGGCTGGAAGCGACTGACTATGAGAATAAAAAGTTTTCATTCGACAGTATTTATCGTGGATTAAAAAAAATCCTCCTTCCGAAGCATGATATAGACATCTTTTACAAAGATGGCAGTGTAAAAGTTGAAGAAAGGGATTTTTACCCAAATGAATATTGTATTATGACCTCTCCGGAAAATTCCTCTGCTGTTGGCAAATACAATCCTATAAAAAAACAGCTTGTTTCTCTGATGCAAATGCCCACAAGCATCTGGGGAATCCATCCTTTAAATGTAGAGCAGCGGTGCGCTTTAGATCTTCTTTTACGCGACGATGTGAAGCTGGTAACGCTTGTCGGACCCGCAGGAACTGGGAAAACACTTTTAGCTCTAGCGGTTGCTTTACGGAAAGTCTTTGACGAGGGTATTTATAGCCGTATTCTAGTCAGCCGTCCCATAGTACCCCTTGGACGCGATATCGGCTATCTACCTGGGCTTAAAGAGGAAAAGCTGCTCCATTGGATGCAGCCTATCTATGATAATCTTGAATTTTTATGCGACGCCGCCCACCAAGAGCCAAACGAAACGCTGCGCTATGTGATGGATAGCAAAAAACTTGAGATGGAGGCTGTCACCTACATTCGCGGGCGTACTTTACCAAAGATGTTTATGATTATCGATGAGGCGCAAAATTTGACTCCTCATGAGGTAAAAACAGTTATATCGCGTGCTGGCACCGATACAAAGGTTGTACTCACAGGCGACCCAACACAAATTGATAATCCCTACCTCGATAAAGATTCCAATGGCCTCACCTATGTCATTGGGCGATTTAAAGAATATAAAATCTTTGGTCACATGTATATGGAAAAAACTGAACGCTCAGAACTGGCAGCTCTTGCAGCCGAGGTGATGTAATGAAAAAATTATCCCTCATCCTGGGAGCTCTAGCCCTTTTTTCTCTTCTCTGCTTTCTTTCGAAATTTTGCGTGGACGCTGAAGTCCCAACCGAGATTACCCATTCACTACCCACTCCTTCTATAGTGCGAGAAGTGGATCCACTCGCCATTTTGCCAATACAAAGAGATGATCCTCTGGCGCTTTTGCATTTTGCAGAGATTTTCTCCCACCCTTGGATAAAATCTCAGGAAGAGGTGAAGGAGATCTCTTTTGAGATGTGGCGTGATATAGAAAATATAAGAAAAATATCCGAAGCAATTGTAAGCAATGCTGCAAATTATGGAAAAGAGTCTTTTTCCGAGGAGAAAGTGACAGAAATCATCATCTCCTCTCTCTCTTGCTTACAAGAAGAGCTTCCTTTTACTTTTCCTAAAAGCTACTATAATGTCTTATCGATTAATGAATTTGCACCCTTGTGGTGTTCTACGCCTATCCCTTTTAAGGTCTATAAGCGGCTTTATCTAGATGAGACTCCTCTTGGCACCCCTTTTTATCTTGATGTTCGTAAATTTCCGATTGTTGAAAAAAGCCAGATCGATGAAATTATTACCTGGCATTTAGATCTTTTTAGAGATCCTTCTGTTTTAATTAAACAGCCGGTTCCACAGGGGGTCGCCTTTCTTGGAAGGGGATTGCGTAATGTAGATAAAGACTCTTCTCATGGTTTTGCAGCAGAGCAAGGAGATAGGGGCCTTTTTCTTTATTTCATTCAAAAAGAGGATGCTCTTTATCTCTCGATAGCAGATGCTCCTTGGGAGATATTTGAAAAACACCTCTCTCTTTTTAAGAGCGTTTTAGCAAACAAGGTTTGATAAAATTTTATCACCACAAGGAAAAAAGAATCGGGTTTGCCCGCGGGCAAACCCGACTCTTTATTCTGAATTTTAGGGTAAAAATCCTAAAGTCGAGTCTGTGGTGATTAATTGATTTTAAGATTTATGAGTCTGAATTGATGCAAACAGGGTACTTAGCGCCTCCAAATCTTGAAGAGGAGCTTAAAAGAGAACTTAAATATATTGTCCACGAATATGATAGATTAATCCTGGCTGAGGGTCCTGCTCAAAATGTCCATTGGGTGCAAAATATCTGGTTCGATCCTCAAATCATCCCTATTCATTCCATATCCGATGGGGCGAAAAAACTCCGGGCGCTTCAAAAGCTCTGGTCATTTTATCCCTACAGCAATATTCGAAGAGGGGAGCTAATCTCAGCAAGTCTTCCTTATTTTTCTCCAAAGCCTCTTCTTTTTCCTTCACCACTGCCTAAAGCGCCGCTTGGGTCATGGACTCTTTTGGATGCAGAAACTCTATTAGCCTCTCCTGCTTGTCTTTCTCCTTTTGCGGGGGGAGAGATCCACTTTCAAGAGTCTAAGCTTCCTCCAAGTCGAGCCTATCTTAAGCTTTGGGAGTTGTTTACAAGAATTGGGCAGATGCCAAAAGCGGATGATTGCTGTCTGGAAATCGGAGCCAGCCCAGGAAGTTGGAGCTGGGTTTTGCAGCAGTTGGGTGCATCTGTCATTGCCGTGGATAGGGCGGACCTCGATCCCAAAATAGCGGCTCTTCCCAATATCACGTTTCTGAAAAAAAATGCCTTTGCGCTTGGGCCCTCAGATTTTCCTCATCTTGATTGGATCTTTAGCGATGTTATCTGCTATCCGGATAAACTTCTCTTGTGGATAAAAAAGTGGCTCGATGTCTATCCGGAAGTGAATTTTGTCTGCACATTAAAATTTCAGGGGAAAGGGGATCTCGACGTTATTAAAGAGTTTGAAAGCATTGAAGGCAGCGGGCTTGTCCATCTCTTTAATAACAAGCATGAATTGACATGGTATAAACTAACTAGAAATAAACTCTAAGGAGTTAGTTATTACAGGATCAGAAAACATCATCCAGCAATGCCCAGAGAAAATGGTAATATGTTTGTGAGGAGTTGTTAGGCATCCTTCAATGACTCTTACTGTTCCATCATTGATTCCCTTGATAAAGGGATTCCAGCTGCATGTTCCCGAAATAACGAGAATATCCATGCTGATAGGAAATTGGCCGAGATGCTCAAAATTTTGGCTATTCAAGAGCTGCATGCCAGCTTTTTTACCAACTAACTTTCTGATAGGCCTGAAGTGGTTTAAAAAACGACCGTAGCAGCTTCCCTGATTGGGAGGAGAAAGAAGAACGGCCCTCCCTTTTTTTGCCTCTTCTGGACAATCGGGATGGTTGAGAGCTGCCCGTAAAATGATTCCCCCCAAACTATGAGTGACAAAATGGATAGGCTCATTAGGATTTTGTCTTGCCCTCTCTTTTAGCTCCACTGCCAAGTCTACAGCGTGCTCTTCGATGCTTTTTTTACGACTAGGATAGTCCCAAAGATAAGCGTGATAACCTCTTCTTTGGAATGCTTTACCGATTCCTTTCATCGAAGAGCACTTCCGCAAAAAGCCATGCACGCAGTAAACCGACTCTTTCCCAAGAAGAAGAGTCGGAAAAAAAAGCAGCAATGTAAGAAAAATAATACAACTTCTCATTGATATCTTCCACCAGGGTTAGGACTCTTGTTACGTCAAAAAATCCGTCGAATAAATAGGATTTTCAGGAGTGAGTTTCAAGAGAAACTCCTCCATCGGAATAATAGGAAATCCGCGGATAACCTCTTTTCTTTTCCCCGGAGCAACAAATAAACATGTAGCTTCGGGGTATTCTTCTTTGAAGGCTAGAAGAGGTCTCACATCATCGGGGCCAAGGTTGGGGCTGCGTTTTACTTCAATTGCCCAAAAACCTTTTGGTCCATAAATAATAAAATCAACCTCCAGTTTTGTCTGGGTACGCCAAAAAGAAAGGGAGTGGGGCTGGTTTTGAGCCAGAACCCAATTCTGAAGATGTTGAGCTACTAGTCCTTCTAATGCTAACCCTTCAATTTCAGATGAGCTGTCAAGAATTCCTTGAGGGCGCAAAATTCGATAGATGCCTGCATCAAAAAAATAGAATTTTGAATGTGCAATCAATTTCCGTTTTGCCCTTCTTGTAAAAACGGGCAGAGTAAAAGCCAATAAAAGATCTTCGAGAATTCGCAAGTAATTATCTACGGTTGCTCGTTTAACACTAGACTCCCGGCTGATATCCATGGATGTCCAGATAGAGCCATGGGAGAAACTTGCAACTTCTAAAAAACGAGAAAAGTCGCCAAACTGGCGAACGAGTCCCTCTGCCTGTACTTCTTCTTTCAAATAGAGGTGGAGATAATCACGCAGACGATCAGCAGCGTCGGTCGATTCCCAGATTAAAGGAATAAGACCTATCTTTAATGCCTTTTCTAAGGAGAACTCTTCTTTTAACTCAGAGGCCATAAAGGGGCCCATCCGTCTAAGGAGGGCTCTTCCTCCCAAAAGATCACTGACAGATCTTCGCAATTTACGGCTGCTACTTCCGGTCATAATATATTGAATGCCTCTTTTCTCTTCGATAAGGGCATGGATCTCAGGAAGAAGCTTAGGAACGCGTTGGATTTCATCTAAAATAAGAGTAGAGCCTCGAGGTAGCGCTGCTGCTACATCTCGAATTCGTTCAGGATAGGCGCTATATCTCCTCTCTTCTTCTCCCAGTAAAAGGTCGATCCGTAGCGCTTTTGGATACTGGTGTAAAAGCCAGGTAGATTTGCCAGTTCCTCTCGGGCCTAAGAGAAAGTAGCTACCCTCAGGGGGATTAATCGTTCTAGGTACATATCGTGAATTTGTCATCATAAATAGCATTTTACATTGAAAAATGCTATTAGCGATAGCATTTTTTTATCAGAATGCCATAACAACATTGACAGCAGAGAATTAGATAAACTATTATTCTCCTTATTTTTTACTGAGTTTTTATTATATGAATTTTTTTCTATCGATTGTAATACATACTGCTAACATACTAGGAATATTTACTGATCCATTTGAGTTTGAAGGGGATTATGGTCCGGAAGTGAACCCTATACGTCAAAAGGTTTTTGAGAAGGTTATGGCAAAGGAGGCCTTTTCTGAAAACCTTGATTCAGAGATGAGAGAATTGATGCAAAAGAGCGATAAGGAATATGGCCCTACCTTTTTAGAGTTAGTTACATCTGAATTAATGGATGAAATCGCAAAGAAACAAAAAGATCTTAATGGGTTTGCTAATAGAGACTTAAGTAAAATTTTTTATTTTTTAGAGCGTTATGGAGATCAAAAAGTTTTCTATTTTTTTAGAAATAATCCCGCGGAATTTTTAAGTCTGGATAAGGCTTTACGTGCTAAGGCTTCTAGAGACGGGAAGAGCTTTGATCTACCCATATTGAGTTCAACACAGATCTTAAAAGCAAGCAATGCTTCAGATTTAAAGAGAGATCTTCTCGATGCTGTTTTTACAGAGGAGACATTGAGCTTAGCAAGATCGGAAACGGATCTCAAAAGATCATTAAAAAAATTAGATAAAGATTTTTTGCAAAAGTTTTTTGGAGAGGGTGCAAAGAACGATGATTTAGAACTATTTTGTTCTCCCGCTGGACAAACATTTTTCTATTGGGCTTATCAAGCGCTCAATCTTCATCTTGTTGCTCAAGATCCCGGAATGATTGAGCAAATAAATCAGGTGAAAGAGATATTTGCCAATACAATTGGGGAGCCCAAGTCAAGGGCACAAGCGCTTAAGAAAAAGCTTCTTGTCGCTAACTCAGGGGTTCTATTTACTCAAGAGTGCGATGCGTTTCTCCCGCATACTTTAACATGCGATGGAACTTTTTGGCCTGTCGATAAACAGAACCCTCAAGATGGTTGCTTTATTTTCCTTCGGAGGGATTTATGGGAACCTGATTACGAACTTATTGACATTGAAGGTTATGCAGGTTTTAAGGAGGGGCGTATGGTCGTTATACTTGCCACTCGTAAAAATAGTGATGAAAAGTTTCTCTTAGCCTCATGTCATGGCCATTCTACAATGGCTGAGGATGGACGGTTGCAAGTTACTCTTGTTATGAAGACATTTCATCAATTATCCCAGGATTTAGATCTTCAGCTTTTGATTGGAATAGATGCAAATACAAAGACGGAAGAGGATGGAAGGCTCTTAAGAGAGCATCTGGATCATCTTGGCTTAACCGCTACAAGTGTTGGCCCAACGACGATAAAAAAGCGGATGGTCACAGCGCAGCATGCAAAAGCCGGTAAAGTTGCAATTGACGAAGAGGACTATTTGATTACTCTGAAACCTGAAAATGGGGGACGCTTTTTGCTGACTCACTCTACTGTAGGGTTTAAAGAAGAGAGAGCTGATATAAATAAACCCCTACCAAATAGGGATAACCCCTCAGATCACTATCCTGTGGGAGCTACTCTCTCTTTTTTAAATGGGAAAAATTAAAAATCTTGGGTAGAGTGGCACTGCATAATTTGGAGGGATTTGAGAATGAGAGTGCTCTTTTGGTGTGACATGGAAGGAATAGGCGGTATCGTTAAATGGGATCAGGTCATGGCGGGGTCGCCGCAGTATGAAGAGGGACGTCGATTATATACTGCTGAAGTTAATGCTGCAGTGAGGGGAGCGAAAAAAGCTGGAGCCACGGAAATTATCGTTGTTGATGGCCATGGAGCTGGTGGCGATCATTCCTTTAATAGCTTAATTAAAGACCAGTTGGAGCCAGGTGCTGAGTATGTCTTTGGATATCGTTGGGGCTGTTATGTCGAACCTCTAACAGGTGCTGACGCAATGCTTCTTCCCGGAGCGCATGCCATGTCAGGAACCGAAGATGGAATTCTATCCCATACCATGTCGACTGAAAATTTTCGATCTATGTTGATTAATGGACGCTCTGTCGGAGAGAGCGGAATTGTTGCAGCCATTGCCGGATCATTTGATGTTCCTGTCGTCTTTGTCTCGGGAGATGAAGCCACATGCCAAGAAGTCAAGTCATTAGTTGGGCCAACCCTTCATACTGTTGCTGTAAAAAAAAGTTTATCCCGCTTTGCGGCGCGTTGTTTAGCGCCGGCCGATGCTTGCCATCTCGTTGAAATGGGAGTTGAAAAGGCTTTAAAAGAGCGTGCAAACTGGCCAAAGCCCTTAAAGTTTACCCCGCCTGTGGAGCTGAAAGTCGAATTGGCCTATCCTGATAAGTCCAATGCCTTTAAAAATCGGGTCGGCTGCGAAGTGATAGATCCGATGACAGTGATTGCCAGGGGAGAGAACTTTTGGCAGGTCTGGGATCGATTTTGGCCCCGCACCTAATTGAAGAACAAATTCATTTTATAGTCGATGCAATTTCAAACCTTTTCGAAAGAAAATAGCATCATGTCCTTCAATCCAGTTAGAGATAATGGCTATGCATTCAAACCCCAGCTTCTCGTAAAATTCTTTGGCTTGAAATTCATAGGTGAATAATTGGATATATTTGCACCCTTTTGATTGAGCGAAAGATTCTAGCTGAGAAAATAACTGAGTGGCAATACCCTGCCTTCGTTTTTCTTCATCCACCCAAGCATAGTCAACATTAGCTGTTCTACCAAGAATGTCTCCGCATAATCCTCCAATAATCTGATGATTCTCATCTACTGCATAAATTGAAAAAAATTGACAATCTTTCTGCTGAAAGAATGGTAAATTGAAGCTTTGTAGGCCATGCAAAATGATATCGTTAACAAGAGGATTAGATTTTTCCTCTACGATGACTTGGTAGCCTCTCTCCACTGCTTCAGATGCAGCAAGATTTGATGCGCTAAAAACAAGAGCTAAGCAAACTAATAGAATATTCATGAGATAAATAGTCTTCTACTTACCTTAATTTTTCTTTTCTAAGGATCGTATGACATGGCTTCCCTAGGATAAAATAATGTTGATGGTTATACCATCCACGAATTTATCTTTAAAATTTTATTTTAGTAAGATAAAATTTTTAAAATAAATTCGTGGATGGTATAACCATCAACATTATTTTATCCTAGGGAAGCCATGAAAAAGTTATGTTTTGTCGTTTTTTCACTCTTATTAATTAATACTGCAGATGCCTTACCCGTGGGGAATCCTTCTGAAGCCAGTCTCTTTGCTCCTTTTCCTGGAGAATGTTGTGATGATAATGCTTCTTGTTTTTGTGATTTTTTAGGCTTTGGAGTGGGTTTTTATGGAGATTATGTTTTCAATCGGTACATGAAAACTGTCCACCATAAGGATATTGACAGGACAACACTTGTTACAAATGCCGGATATTTGGTTCTCAATATTTGTGATCTACTCGATATATTCTCTTCGCTCGGAGTTTCTAGGCTCTCTTTGAATACAAGTTTAGGGGCTTTCAATCCAGATGATATACATCCTCTTTTCGAAGTAGAATCGGGATCGGCCTTCTCCTATAGCGTGGGAGCGAGGGCTACTATTTTGGAATATAAGTGCGCCTCCTTTGGTGTTGAGGGGCAATATTTTTCAACGAAGCCTAATATCAAGCGCATGTACATAGCATCGGGCGCTGTTGTTTATCCTGATGACGAGCTTAGAACACATTATAGCGAATGGCAAGTTGGGGCGGGCCTCTCTTATCGCTACAATGAATTTTTTGTTCCCTATATGGCATTCAAATATGCTCGCTCTTTTTGGAAATTTGGCAATGGAGAGAATTTTCCTATTGAAGACAACACCGGTACTTTTCTCTTTAATATGAGAAATCGAAGGAACTGGGGGTACGTTGTGGGTTTGACTTTGTGTCCTCTTGTTTGCAACAAAATGGAAGTGACTGTAGAGGGGCGTTTTGTAGGTGAAGCTGCGCTCTACGTCAATGCTGCAGCTCGTTTTTGA
The DNA here is from genome assembly GCA_013287335.1 of Chlamydiota bacterium. GTDB lineage: Bacteria > Chlamydiota > Chlamydiia > Chlamydiales > JAAKFR01 > JABDDZ01. The sequence goes on from JABDDZ010000016.1 coordinate 26,079, forward strand.
TAAGCGGGCATCGCAAAATAAATGAAACATATTGAAATAGCAAAAAGTCTTCTTGTATGGAACACCAGAAATCTGGTGAAAAGTGCAGAATTAAAAAAGTCGGAGCTTGGAATTTATTTTGCCGATCAATTCCTTGTGAAAGCTAATGGGATAAATTATGATGCCAATCATGATAAATATTTTGACTTCTTAAATCAATTTAGGTCGACCATTCGCTCAATCAGTTATGACTATCATGATTTTATTGCGGATAGAGAAAATGTCGTTATCCCTATGATTGCTCATATTATCCGTCTAGATGGCTCTTTAGAAAATTTTGAAGCTATTTTAATTCTGAAGTTTGATAAAAGTGATAAAATTGTTTTATGGCACGAGGTCTATGTAATGACCTCCTAAATTAATTTCTAATTGGAGAAAAGATTATGCAGCGCAGAGCTTCGGCAATTTGGCAGGGTGGCTTAAAAGATGGCAAAGGGACCATTACAACGCATAGCGGTATTCTTAAGCAAACGCAATATTCATTTGCAACGCGTTTTGAAAATGGCATAGGCACCAATCCTGAAGAACTTCTTGCGGCAGCCCATGCAGGGTGTTTCGCAATGGCGCTATCCAATGAACTTGGGAGTGCGGGTATGATTCCAAAAAAAATCGAAGCTACCGTAACGATTTCTCTTGAAAAAGTGGAAGAGGGTTTCTCCATTACAAAGAGCCACATTGATCTTGTCGCAGATATTCCAGGAGCCGCTGAAGATAAGTTTCATAAGGCTGTAAAGGCCGCTGAAACAGGCTGCCCCGTTTCAAAACTCTTTAAAGCGGAAATCTCTGTATCTGCTCGATTAATAAAGTGAGCAGTTTGAGCACACCCTAAGATTATGCATAGTTTAGAAACAGTTTTTTTCTTGCTGTTTGCTGCAGTTCTTCTTATCGGGATTTCTCAAAAATTTCATTTGGCATACCCTATTGCGCTTGTCATTGGTGGAACAGCTATTGGTTTTATTCCAGGCTTGCACGCCATTTACTTCGATCCCAATTTGATCCTCGTTATTGTTCTTCCTCCCATCCTTAATTATGCTGCATTTGGTATTTCATTCCGGGAATTTAAACGGAATTGGAGGAATATCTTCTCTCTTGCTTTAGGTTTGGTAGTTGTTACAACTCTTCTCATAGGGATTATGTTTAAATGGCTTTTTCCGGAATTTTCTTGGGCGCTTGCATTAGCTTTTGGAGCTATCGTCTCTCCTCCAGATGCCATATCCGCGACAGCTATTCTCAAGCGTTTTTCAATTAATTCACGTTTGGTGACTCTTTTGGAAGGGGAGAGTTTGATTAACGACGCATCTGCTCTTATACTTTATACGATCGCCGTTAATGCGCTTCTATCTGGGACATTTTCGTTATTAGAGGGAGGAGGGGAGTTTCTGCAAGCAGTTGGGGGAGGGATTATTGTAGGAATTGCTCTAGGCTTTCTATTTCAATTATTTTCAAGACTTTATTTGGAACCTGTCTTGGGAGTAGTATTTTCATTTACAATTCCTTATATCACCTATATCACTGCAAGTTGGATAGCAGTATCGGGTGTCTTAGCTGTGGTTATTAATGGTCTAATCGGTTCTCGCATAATCGTAACGCATAATTCTTCTCTAAGGCGTGTTCTCGGATACGTCTCATGGGATGTCTTCACCATTCTTTTGAATTGTTTTGTTTTTATTCTCATAGGTTTACAGTTACGAACGATTGCTAGCACGCTCACCCTACATCAGCTGCTATTATACACCGGATATGCTCTATTAATTACTTTTGCCATGGTTGTTATTCGCATGATCTGGGTTTATGCCAAATCAGGTATTACTTACCTTAAGGCTTTAAAAAAATCCAAATCCTCTTCTTTTTGTCTACAAATCTTACGAGAAGCTGCCATAGTAGGCTGGTGTGGGATGCGAGGCATAGTATCACTCGCTGCAGCCATTGCCTTGCCCCTGACTACTTCTAATGGGTTGCCATTAGAGGGGCGCAATGAGGTAATTTTCATGACTTTTGTCGTGATTTTATTAACGTTGTTAATTCCAGGGCTTACGCTGCCAGTTCTTCTTCGCTTGCTAAAGATTCAGGGTGATCTCGGAAGTGATATGGGAAAAATTCGGGATCAACTAGCAAAAATTGCTGAAGAGAAACTGCATCATTTACTTACTGCACAGACTATAAATGAAGTTGAATTTGATTTTCTTAAGGCCTATTTCACTGCTCAAAACAATATACAGAAGATGACTCATGCAGTAGACAATAAATTGCAGAATATTGAAATTGCTAGACTTAAGGTGATTCAAGCACAACGCAAGCATCTTTTAAAAATGTGGAAGCAGAAGGAAATTGACGATAAGCTTTTAACTCATTTAGAAAACGAGCTGGATTTAATAGAGGTCCATATAGCTCGCGCTGAACTAAACTAAAACGGTATAGGGGATAAAATTTTATGGAACTCAATCTTAAAGGGAAAAAAGCCCTCATCACTGGCAGCAGCAGTGGAATAGGGGAAGGCATTGCAAAATGTTTAGCGCAAGAAGGCGCACATGTTATGGTTCAGGGAAGAAACAGGAGAGAACTCGAGCGTGTGGTTCAAGAAATCACAGCAAAAGGGGGCATTGCGCATTACGTTGAAGGGGATCTTACAAGTGAGAAGGATGCGCAGCACATTGCCGCGAAAACCCTGCAGACTTTTGAACGTTTGGATATTTTAGTCAATAATGCAGGTGTTTATTTTACAAGGGGATGGCTCCAAGGTACCTCTCAAGAGTGGCTCGATTTGTTCAATGTTAATGTAGTTGCGATGTTTCGTATGATTCAGGCATTCCTTCCTCAAATGAAGCAACTTGGCTGGGGAAGAATTATCCAAATTGCAAGTGTGGCCGGTATTAACCCCTCTCCTCGGTGTCCCGACTATGGTGTCACAAAGGCCGCTAATATTAATATGACGATAAGCTTATCCAAAGAGCTTGCAG
>JABDDZ010000017.1 GCA_013287335.1 Chlamydiota bacterium
GGTCAATTTTCAAGCCAATATAGGCCTAATCCATCGCAAGTATTGGAGGCTGGTGAAAAATTCTTAGGTTTTGGCTATAAAGAAATTGGAAAAACAGGAAGTGGTGTATTTAGAAGTCGCGACGGTTTAAGGCAATTTCGTATGGATACTAATTCATTATTAGGCAAACATAAACCATGGAATCCTCATGTTCACTTAGAAATTTTCAAACCACAAAATTTGAATGAATCCTATATAAACAATCACATCTTATTTTTTGAATAAAATGAATAAATTAAAAATAGAAACATACGGTCAAATCCTAGAAGGCAATCCAAAAAATTGGTATGTGTATATCCATGATGATGCTGAAAATACAGGAGGATATTTAATTTTAATTAGCGCTTCGCTAGAACCCACAGATCCAAGAGGGTTTGATGATTGGGTCGAAAACTTTCAAGGTCTTCAAGACTATTTTCATACAAAACAATGGCAAATTCAATGGCTCGAAGGAAATTCTTCCAAAACTTAACTTAAGTCATCTACCGCTACATACCCCTAGACTATCCAATTAGTCTCTCTCCTTGACAATCAATCGATAAAATTCATTCGATGGAAGTGGTGTCTATTTTCGAAATGTGGATTATTGAGAGGCAAATTGAAATACGTCCCTCTCAAAATAAAAAATTTTGGGTTTTTGCATTTTCAGAATTTGAAGCGGTACTTAAATCAGCAAAGGAAGCTCTCTGGAAAATGCGTAAATCCACTTAAATGGTGAAGATAGCGGATCACTGTCCCATTCTTCCTGCAACAACAGCGTTCTTTAATAATAAAAAAATCTAAGATACCCAAGTGAATTCAAAATCAACCGAATGCATCGCAAGTCCTAGTGGCGAATTTCTATTTCTGTGGGGAGGTATCTTTGAAGAGCTCGGAGCCAACGCCCATAGCATGCATTCCCTTATCAATATAGAGAGTGACCCCGGTGATTCCTTTGGCAAGGTCTGATGCTAAAAAAGCTGCTGTATTGCCAATGTCTTCAGATTCAAGAGGTTCCTGAAGAGGAGCTGCCTCTTGAGAATAGTCGATCATTTTTTCGATAAAGCCCTCTGAAATCGCCCTAGCGGCTCTGCTCCGTAAAGCTCCGGCTGAAATGGTATTGGTCCGGATTTTCCACTTCCTACCGGCTTCAAAGGCCAATGTGCGAGTGTCGCTCTCTAGAGCCGCTTTTGCAGAGCTCATTCCTCCGCCATAGCCGGGCATAGCCCTTTCTGAAGCAAGGTATGTGAGAGAAATGGTCGCTCCTCCCTTCTTCATGAAGGGGCCAAAGTGAGCTAAAAGACTAATGAATGAATAGGCAGATGCGCTTATAGCGGCAAGATATCCCTCTCTTGAAGTTTCTAGGAGGGGTTTTTTGATTTCAGGACCATTTGCAAGGGAGTGTACAAGGATGTCGATGGTTCCAAAATCCTCTTGAACCGCGCGAGCAACTTCAGAAATCGTATACCCCTTTACATCTTTATAGCGTTTGTTTTCTCTGATCTCCGGAGGAACATGCTCCATAGTATCATACACAGCATCTAGAGGATAGATTTTGGCAAATTCCATAAGGCTTCCATCAGAGAGTTTTCGCGAGGCGTCAAATTTTCCACTCTCCAAACTCATCGTAAAAATTTTCAAAATGGGAGTCCATGTGCCTACCAATATTTCAGCGCCAGCTTCTGCCATAGCCTTTGCAATAGCCCAACCATAGCCCTGATCATCACCAATACCTGCTATAAAAGCTCTTTTTCCCTTAAGGTCGATCTTTAACATCTGCTTACCAATTTTAAAAAATAAAGGGTTTATCATATCTCATGTGCAGCTTTTCCTCAAGCGGGGATAAAAATTTAACCACAGAGAAGAAAAAGAGAGAAATCACCACAGAGGCCACAGAGATCACTGAGAGGGAATTTATAAGAGGGCAAAGGATCGCGAAGGAGCGAAGAAAAGGATAAAAATATTACCAATCCATCATTAATTATTAATTATGTAATTTATATTTAAATTTTCCTCTCTGTGGTCTCTGTTGTTAAATTTGCTTTGCGTTACTATCTATAGATGGGTGAGCATCTCTTGGAAATCGGGGGGAAGGGAAGCTGAAAGGGAGATGCTTTCAGACAAAAAAGGGTGGGAGAATGTAAGCTCGCTTGCATGAAGCATGATCCGTATGGGCTTTAAAAAGGGGGGAAGTTTACGGCTTCCATAGTCAAAGTCACCTACAATAGGATGCCCAATATGCTCGAGATGGATGCGGATCTGGTGCGTCCTGCCGGTAACTGGGATGCAGGTGAGTTGAGAAAAATGCTCCCCTCTTTTCTCACATCTCCAATAAGTTTTTGAAAATTTACCCCCTCTATGCTGACCGAAGAGCGTTTTCCCGGGCAGTGTTTTTTTGGCAGCCATCTTCATCTCAACTATACCTTTAGAATCAAGGGGAGCGCCTAAAACTAAAGCGCTATAGGTTTTTTTTACTAGCCTATTGCGGAAAAGATCCTCAAATTTGGATTGGCTGGCAGCTGTTTTGGCAAATAAAAGAACGCCCGTTGTATCCCGGTCAAGGCGGTGGACGGGAAAAAGGGGGCCAAAATGGGGAATTAACACCTCATCCAAACCATAGACGCTTGGAATCAGTGGAGGTTTATCATAGGCAATGAAGTAGTCATCTTCAAAAAGAAGACGCTCTTTCTCATAGGCAAAACCAAAATGAGGAAAAATTTCAATTTCAACAATAGACCCCTTGCATAATCTCTTTGAAGCAAATCTCTCAACCACCCCATCAATCATGCAGCGATTGTGCTCGATTGCAAAGCGAATCTGCTTAAGGGTGTAAGCATCTTTATACTTCTGCTTTAAAAAGGGGATAAGCTTCTTGCCCTCATCCAAAAATGCTACTATCCATTTATCCATTGTTTTCTTAAAATGTAGTGTAGTGATTTCTAGACAATATGATACAACAAGATCCTAAATTTTTAATCGTAAAAACTTCTTCTTTAGGGGATATTATCCATACATTCCCCGTGATCTCTTATTTAAAAAATAAATTTACTAACTGCCGGATTGATTGGGTTGTTGAATCTCCTTTCGCAGAGCTGCTGTTAGCTCACCCTGATATTCAAACGGTTTTTACAATCGATTCAAAAAAATGGCGCAAGTCCCCATTAGCGAAAAAAAACTGGAGAGAATATTTAGCTTTTCGAAAGAGCGTCCAAAAAAATGTTTACGATTATGTTTTTGATTTACAAGGAAATGTGAAATCATCCCTTATATTGGCATCTCTTCGTGCCAAGAATAAAGTGGGATTTGGAAAAAAAAGTGTTCCTGAATGGCCCAATCTTTTTTTTACGAATCTCCGTTTTAATCCTTCTCCAGGTAAGAACATCCGCGAAGACTACCTCTCTATTGTTCAAAGCGCTTTTAATGATAGATCGATGGCACTGCCGACCGAACAAGTGATCTTAAAGAATGATCCGATAGAGATGAGAAGAGTCGATGAGATGGTAGATAGTTATAAAAGACCTCTTATTTTAGTCTGCCCGAGCACAAGGTGGCCAAATAAAGAGCTCTCTTACACATCTCTGCTCTCATTTCTTGAACAACTTATCCAGGATTGCGATCCCCATTTTTTATTTAGCTGGGGCAGTGAAAAAGAGCGAGAGCTCTCTTCTGCTCTCCATGCAAAATTTGAAAACCGCTCATCCATCTTGCCCTATTTAAAACTTCCTCTTTTGCATTATTTAATGGGAAGGGTTGATCTTCTGGTAGCCATGGATTCGCTTCCTTTGCATCTTTGCGGTACGACGCAGACTAAGACTTTGACCTTTTTTGGTCCCTCCTCGCCTTTAAAATACCGCCCTCTTGGAGCAAATCATAGGAGTCTTTGGGGAGAGTGTCCATACAAAAAGAAATTTGAAAAAAGATGCCCTCTTCTTCGAAGCTGTAAAACAGGCGCCTGCTTGAAAGCGCTTCCTACACAATCAGTTGGTGAAATGTGTAAATCGCTCGATTGGAAAAAAAAGTGAGATCAGGGCCTGCCGGCTGCGGCAGAGTGACGCGTAAATCATTTTGAAGTTCTGCCCAATCATCTTCCAGAGCTTTTATTGAAACAATTTTGAGCTGTTTGCATTGTATGCCAAAGGGTGTTTTAAGATCTTCTAAAACAATTTTATTTTCGCTAACAGTTTTGTTTTCTCCATCAATTTTATTTTCACTTTGTGGACCTTGGCTGAAGATTTGGAAAAATGCTTTTTTAGTAGTCTTTTCTGAAAGAAAGAGAGGTTCATATTTTGCATAAATAGCTTTCATCTTAGTAACCTGATCTTGATTGATGTAGTTAAAATTTTTTAAATTTCTAATCCTGCCCTTGTCAGCATAGACTTCATAGAAGCGTTCCAGAGAGGCAGTGAGTAGATCTTCTCGGATGCTATTAGCAACAATCGGGTCACTGTAGTTGTTGAAGTCAATTTTATCTTTTATATAGAGCAGGCCGCCAAATAAGACCAAAGTCAAGAAATCACCCACTAAAGCGGTAGGGTTAGTATACGTTTGATAGCTCACCGGAGTGATATTAAAAGTCGGAACTTTTAAAAGGGCTAAAGCTGTAAAAACCCCTCCAATAAAGGGAGATACCAAAAGAGATTGGGTTGGCAATGGGCTATATAAAATAATTGCAGCGCAAACCCCGGCAATTGCAGATCCCTGGATAATAATCAGAGCTAAAAATCCCACTTTTTTTCCAAGAAGCTCAATTCTTGCTCGATGAATACTGATTATTAATGGGCCTGGAGGGCCTGCATTACTTACGGGGTTTGTAGTAGTCATTCAACCTCCTATGATAATTATTAAGAAGAAGAAATATTAACGTTTTATTTATTTTTTGTAAAGAATAATAAGCTTTTATTAATAATTTAATTATTTAAAAGATAAGAAAAATCAAGATGTTTTTCGACGATTTCAATTGCTTTTTGCACTTTTGAATTATCTTCTATGCGTATTTTTGCGGTGAAAGAAGCGATCATTGTCATCGCATCATAAGTGGAGACGGGAGCGTAAAGAGCTGGTAGATCAGCTTTTTGCAACTCTTTAATAATTTTGGGAGAGGGAGGGTGCCTGCCTGTGAGAATCAAACCATAATCTGAAGGCTCACTAGCGTTTTTTGGTGGATGATGCCGTTGCATTTCCGCAACAGCCAGGATAATATCATCTCTTGTAGCCGGAGTAACAAGAAGCTGGCCTGGAAAACAGACCTCTTTAAATGTCTCCAGAGAGGTCGCAACAAGCCTAATCGTCTCAAAATGGCAGAAATGATAATTCTCTCCGGTAAGTAGAGGAGCCTTAAAGAGAACCTCGAAGTCTTTCATTGTAGGAGTGCTCAAAAAACGACTATAGGGGATGCAGCCGATCAAAGGGCAGTCCCAGCGAGCGAGCGCTTTTTTCATATACCCGACAATAAGATCCTTTTTATTTGGCAAAACCCGATTTAAAATGACTCCCTTTAATTTGACATTCATGGAATCGCAAAGAGATTTGCAAAGCGCAAGCTCATCAAAGGTGCTGCCAATGCCTCCTGTTGCAATGAGAACGATCTCCAACCCCAACATGGAGGCGATCCTTACATTATTCAGATGGGCAATAGAACCAACTGCTAGATGGCCCGTACCCTCGACAACAGTGTAGTCGCTTTTTTTTGAAATACTTTTGAAAGATTTTAAAATTTTCTCTTCAAGTTTTTTGCTATCAATTTTTTCATCGAGAAAATCGCGAGTAAACCCTGAAGAGAAGATCACCGGACTCATCTTCTGGTAGGAGAAGGGAAGTTTAAAAGTCTCCTTGAAAAGAACCACATCTTTATCGACAAGAAGGTTTTTTTTAACGGTTAGATGCTGCTGGCCAACTGGCTTCATAAAGCCGAGCTTTGGAAAATTTTTTTTAAGGCCGGAAATCATTCCAAGACAAATCGTTGTTTTGCCCACATGCTGTCCCGTCGCGCCTATGAAGATTCCCTTGCTGTCCATCGTGCTGAAGTGTAAGCTTTTTACCATGGATTTTCCAGTTGAAAGCTTAAGAAAATGGTTTTTGGAAAACCGAAGAACGCTTCCTTGGAGAGGAGATCCTTCTCCCTATGAGGTTTGGGTTTCAGAGGTGATGCTGCAACAGACGCAAGTTGTAGTAGTCATGCCTTATTTTGAGCAGTGGATGCGTCTTTTCCCGACGATTAGTGATCTTGCTAATAGCTCTCCGGAAAGGGTGCTTAAAGCCTGGGAGGGTTTAGGATATTACGCCCGCGCTAAAAATCTTCATCTTGGAGCAAAGCAGATCATTGAATCCTTTGGCGGCGAGCTCCCGGATAATCCGGATGCTCTTGCAAAAATCAAAGGTCTAGGGCCCTATACAATTGCAGCAATTTTGGCCTTTGCTTTTAAAAAGAAGATCGCCCCTATCGATAGCAATGTCTCCCGTCTGCTCTGCCGCTTCTTTTGTATTGATAAGCCGATTGAAAATTCGGAAACAAAAAGGGAGCTAGATGAGAGGGCTCAATCTTTTCTTCCTCAATATGAACCATGGATCATAAGTGAAGCTCTCATTGAGTTTGGGGCTCTCATTTGTACAAAAAAACCCGCATGCAACCTTTGCCCAATTAAAAAGGGGTGTTTGGCCTATCGTCATCAAATCCAGGAAACTCTTCCAAGAAAAAAAGAAAGGCCCAAAACAATTTTTTTATTCAAACATGTGGGTGTGATTCATTTTCAAGGCAAAGTAGCCCTCCAAAAGGGAGGAGAGAGTGGAAAAGTCCTCTCGGATCTTTATGAATTCCCCTCACTAGAAGGCCCGGATGCTCACCTGTCTATGGAAGAAGCAAAGAGGCTCTTTGCTGAAAAGTATTCTCTAAGTTTAAGGGAGCAAAATGTTTTACCAAAAGAGAAGCAATCTTATACCCGCTACCAACTCTCTTTGTACCCCTATCTTTTTGAATGTGAGGAAATGCCTGGTATTCCGGACAAGGCTGGATTTCTATGGGTAAAATGGGAAGAGCTCCATAAATTCCCTTTTTCTTCAGGTCATAGGCGAATATTTAAGTATCTAAGAGCATTACTATGAAAAAGATCCATATTCTTCATACGGAAGCATCCCCTGGGTGGGGGGGGCAGGAAATCCGCATTTTACAAGAGGCGATCGGAATGCGGGAGCGGGGATATAAAGTCATCCTGGCGATTCAAAAGGGAGGGGGCCTTGTCTCTTATGCTAGAAAAGAGGGATTCACGGTCTATGAGGTCCCATTTTCTAAAAAACGTGCTCTCACAGCCTTTTTGATCCTCCTTAAGCTCATATTCCGCGAAAAGGTCGATCTTATCAATACTCACTCTTCTTTGGATGCATGGATTGGGGGGATAGCCGCCCGCCTTCTTAGAAAAAAAATCATCCGGACACGTCATCTCTCTACACCCATTCATGGCCGCTTAAATCGATTTTTATTATATCGCTGCCTTGCCGATGCTATTGTGACAACGTGTGAGGAGACAGCCGTCATTTTAAGAAATGCAATGGGATTCTCTAAAATGCGCTGCCTCTCTATTCCAACCGGGGTTGAACCCAAGAAAATGACATTTGATCCAATAAAAGTTGAGGAATTCCGCCGCTCTTTAGGGCTCTCTTCTAATGAGTGTTTAGTAGGCACCCTAGCTGTGCTGCGCGGATGGAAAGGGATTAGCGATCTTCTATTAGCAGCAAAAGAGTTACAATCGTTTCCCAATCTGAAGTGGCTCATCATTGGGGGAGGGGTGAGCGAGCCGCACTTCCGCAAGGAGTGGAAAGAACTGGGACTGGAAAGAAGAGTTTTTTTCACAGGACATTTGGATTCTCCCTATGTTGCCCTTGCCTCTCTAGATATTTTTCTCCTGCTCAGTCGGGCCAATGAGGGTGTTTCGCAAGCATCTTTACAGGCCGGTTGGCTTAGAAAACCATTGATTACAACCCCTATTGGGGGACTTCCAGAGGTCTGTATTTCTGGAGAGACGGGGTTTATTGTGCCCCCCCAAAGTCCTGAGGAGGTCGCTCTGGCTGTGAAAAGACTTGCAGAGGACCCCACTTGTCGCAAAGAGATGGGAAATCGTGCACATGCACTCGTGAAAGATCGTTTTCTTTTTTGTCATACACTTGATAAAATGGAAAATCTCTATTCTTCTCTAGTGCGCCATGGCGCACTATATCCATAGCAAAGGCATAACATGAGTAATAACGCTTTAGATGAATTTAGGAAGCTTCTGGAAATTGGAGAGACCCTTATGGGGCCCGGTGGCTGTGCTTGGGATCGGGAACAGACCCTTGTCAGCTTAAGATCTTCAGTCCTTGAAGAGGCCTGTGAGGTCATTGAAGCTATTGATAATGAGGATGATGATAATTTGGCCGAAGAATTAGGGGATCTTCTTTACCAAGTGATATTTTTATCGATGGTAGCCGAAAAAGAGAACCGTTTTTCTCTTAAGATGGTGATCAACCTAATTTGTGAAAAACTCATCCATCGGCATCCTCATGTATTTGGAGATAAGGAACTTCATACAGCCGATGAGGTGCTCAAACAATGGGAAGAGATTAAACGCTTGGAAAAGAGCGATAGAATTAGCATTCTTGATGGCATTCCAAAAGGGCTTCCAGCTCTTGTACGTGCTTATAAAATTGCAAAAAAAATCAAAGATACCTCCTTTGCACCGGAAGAGGCAAAAATAGAAGAAGAACTGCCTCATTTTTTTGAAACGGAGGAAGAATTGGGTGAACTTCTCTGGGATCTTGTTAAAAGAGCCAAAAGAAGGGGATTGCACCCTGAACACGCTCTTAGAAAAGTATTAGTGGCCAAAGAAGCAGCTTTTAGAGATTGGGAAGGCAGTCACAAAACTACACCCACTCCTCATGAAAAATAGCCGAGATATTTTTATCAAATCCACTTGCGCTCGATATGACCGCTTTTGGTTGGAAGCGCCTCTTGAAAAGCGAGAACCCTTAAAAACTGCATTGGGAAGAGTTCGCATCTGCCATTCCTTTGCAATCTTATCGAAAATGGTTGAAAGCGGATCTCCAAAAAGTGCAATTGATATTGGAGTTGGAAGGAGTTGTTATATTAAAAAACTCGGGGGCGTTGGAATTACAACAACAGTTGTGGATGCAGCATCGCACCCTCTAGAGGAGCTTAAAGACCACGTTTCTGCAATATATAAGGGTTGCCTTCCCTATCTAAATCAACTAGATGATGAAAAATTTGACCTTTTGATTTGCACCGAAGTGATCGCTCTTCTGCCCTCGTCTCTCCACAGACTTGCTGTTTCTGAGCTTGCCCGTCTTATCTCTAGGAGGGGAGAAGCTCTGATTTCAACTCCCTTAGATCTTTATTCTGAAGATGCCCTTGAACGTTTTATCACTCTTATTGAAACGGAATTTGCAATTGAGGAGATCAAGCTAGGTTTTGACAGAATATACCTCTTTTTCCTAAGGCTCTTTCAATACCCATCAAAAATAGAGAGAGCAAAAAGAGATCATGAGTATCGCACAGCGGCCCTTGGGAAGAGAAGAGGGGCTTCTAGAAGGCTCTTTCTCATTTTGCTACATCTTCCTTCTCTAATTATCTGCCTTTTTAGAGCCGCCTTTACCCCTTTTTTTCTTCTCCTTCAAGGGAGTGAGCGGAGTGTGCGCTTCCTGCAAATACTCTCTAAAGCTCTTTTTGGTCCCTTTGGAGTAACCCACGCGATCCTCAGAGTAAAGCCGAAAAAACTCTTTTAAATTATACTGAAAAGAGGTATAATCAACTCTGCCGGGGACCTTGTGGAATGGAAAAGTTCGAACCAGGTCAGGATCGGAAGATAGCAGCCTTAAGGATGTATTTTATGCCTTGAGACAATCTCCGGCGCTTTTCTACAAAAATCCTTTTTTCCAGCAAGAGATCTCTTGGAATAGAAGTTTACCCCTTGTATAATGACCCCATAATTGAGAATAACGTTGAGGAGATTCATGTTGCGTATTTTTTCTCTTTTTATAGCTGTTTCTGGCCTACTTCTGAGTTGTGCTGGACCATATCGAGACACCTGTCTTTTTCAGAGGAGTGGAGGAATAAAGCCGATTGTGGCAGTTCTTCCTGTTCTCACCTCATCTCAAAATGAGAATGAGACATGCCTATCCTGGGATTTGTCAGAAGAACTCACTGAACAAATTCGTAAGAGATTTTGTGAATCTCCACGCATTTATTTATTGGAAGGGACAGGAACCAAACAACTTGCAAAAGAGCTTAACAACAACAATTTAAAGGCTCTCCGAGAGCTCTATGTTGATAATGTGGGAGCAAGCCAGTTTGTTGTTGTCACCGAACTTGTCCGGCAGGAAGAAACCCCTTGCAAGGTTGGAGGGGCTGAGGCGGGTGAAGCAGGAGCTCTTTTGGCTTTAGACTTCAGGGTTAGATTGCTCGATGTAAGGAGCAAAAATCCCAGAATTGTTTACCAAGAGCTTCTTCACCATGATCATTTTATTCCTAGAGCATATCTCTATTGTGATTATGAGAAAGCTGCGTGGGGAACAGAATCCTTTGAACGTACTCCCCTTGGAATGGCTCACTCACGCTTAGCCCGTGAAGTTGTAGCTCGTGTAGAGAGTTACATCCAGGCCGCAAGAGGATAACTTATGGGAAATCCTCTTTCTACAAGAGGATTTCTTTTTTTAAACCTCTTGTATATAGTCGATTAAAAAATGGGTATCACACCATTAGCTGCCTCTCAATCCTCCGAGCTAGGAGTCGGGGCATTTATTATTTCCTTCCTCATTAGTCTATTTATTCTAATCTATGCAAAGCAGGCAGGATATTTTCGCCTTCCTTTTCCTGTCAAATCTAAGCCTATCTCCTTTGGCTACATTCTTGGTGCTTATCTTATCTATCTCTCCGCATCTTTCTTCCTCGTACCAGTTATTTATCTCCTGATTGCCTATATTTCCACTGGATCGATCAAAGGCATAAAATTATCCCCTTTACTTCTTGGTTACTTACAATTTTTTTCAGTACTTCTTATGGCAGGTTGCATTATTGGCTACTGCTGTTTGATCCCCTCCTCTATACGGCGGGCCATTTTCTGGGGCAATAATCCTGTAAAGTTGAGAGTTTTTTTTAGATCTTTTGGCATGGGCGTCCTCACCTGGCTAATCTGCTATCCCCTTATGTATTTTGTAAATCTCATTGCAGGACTTCTCTCAACTCTGCTCTGGGGAGAAAAAGGAGTCGTGCAGGTGGCTGTTCAAAACCTATCTGATACACGCCAATTCCCTCTTGTATTTTCCCTAATGATCTTTGCAATTGTTATTCTTGTACCTCTTGTTGAAGAGATATTATTTCGGGGCTTTCTCCAAAGTTGGTTAAGGGAGCTTGTTGGGCGTAAGAGTGCAATTTTTCTCGTTGCGATATTTTTCGCACTTGTCCATTTTGCACCAAGTCAGGGGAGAGGTAATCTGGAACTAATCCTCTCCTTATTTGTTCTCTCATGCTTTCTAGGTTTTATCTACGAGAGAGAGAGGACACTTTTTGCTCCTTTGGCCCTACATATGACATTTAATGGCATTAGTGTCATCGTCCTAGCTACCAGCTAACTCTAAACAGAAAAAAATAACCACAGAGATCACAGAGAGAGGAGAAAAAAGAGGATAGTTGGTACTACGAACTTAATCTGGATAATATTTTCATCCTAATTTTGATGGGGCTCACATGAAATTAGAAATTTTCTTCTCTGTGATCTCTGTGGTTATTTTTTCTTTGCGCCTTTGGGTCTTGGCGTTTAATTGTCTAAAAGATTGGGGAATATTGAGGCAAAAAAAAATCGGAGCTCCTAAGAACTCCGATAACTTATAACATCTCATCTAAGACGAGATTAGCTACAATTAGAAGCGGATTTGACCGTTAACGTAGAGAGCTCTTTCATCGCCCCAACGTCCTTCAACAGTCACTGCCATTTTCTCGCAGTCAACTAAAGAAACACCGACAACTCCACCCCAACCATTTTTGCTTCTTAAGCTAGGGAAAACTGTGGTATCAACGTCTCCAGGAAAGCCAGCGATGGCGCTGACGCCCTTAAAGGACATTCTTGCTCTTGACCACTTAGCAGCTACATAAGGAACAAGCATGTTGATGCGATGGGAAATCCCAAAGCCCACTTGCCATTCCTGGTATTTTAGCTTGCTATTGTTGTTAAAATAGATGCTCTCATCACCCCCAACGGTAATGCGGCTTAGGCTAGGACGGGTTTGAAAGTATTGACCTTCAACACCAATGCTTGTGCAGCCACATTCCCACACTGTTCCGCGAGCACCAACGCTCCACGAAAAGCGGGATTTGGTTTCGAGATCGAAACGTTCGCCAGCAACATCGCCGTCAAGATTGAAAGATACGGCGTTTGTATCAAGGCGAAGCTTAGTAGCTCCGAGTGAACTGAAAATATCAACACGGTCCCAAATATTTAACGCAAGGTAACCTGCGTTAGTAAATAGTTCCGTATGTTCGATCGTTCTACCACTTCCGGTACCGCTGCGGTTTTTAAAGTAGCGGTTAAAAACGAAATCGCCGTAATAACCGAAACGGAAACTGACCGCGTCGCACCAGGTAGCACAGGGATCACAGGGATCCATACAGCAGCTCCCTTCCCAAAACAGTCCATCACATAGCAGGCTTGCCTCGGACGGATTTCCTACGGGAAGCGTATAAGCAGCTCCGCATGTTAAGACTGCTAACAAAGTCACAAAGAGTTTCTTCATGCTTATTTACCTCAAAAATAATTTCTGGTTCTGTCAACTGTTAATGCTCCCGGTGTTCGCAAAAGCTTATAAGCCTGTAAGACGTTCTAAACGAAAACCTGCCAAAAAGGCCACCAGAAAGCATTCTCAGCAAGGTTTTCCTGAAACGACTTTGGAACACCAAGCTTGTTACTGAGCACAATAGCAACTTCCATTTTTAGAGTAAACAGTGTTCGTGATTTTTTTTTCGCATTCTTCAAAATGCATACCGAAAAGCGGGGAAAAATTCGAAAAATAATCTTGCTTAGGATATACACAAGCAGATCGAGATTAGGTGAACCCTTAGCAAAACGGTTCTAACCTTAACCGAGAATCTCCCTCTTCCATTGTAGGGCCGGATTCTTCAAGTGAACGGAGTTTTAATGTGACTAATGCATCCTTAGCGCTTCTCTACTCATCTCAGACAGACATTGGCTATGTCAGAGAGAAAAATGAAGATGCCCTAAAAACCATTCCTGAGCATCGTTTCTTTGCTCTTGCAGATGGCATGGGAGGTTTGCCGGGAGGTGAAATTGCTTCAAAAAGATGCATGGAATACCTCTCTGAACTAATTTGTCAGATCGATCTGGAAATTAAAAGCAAAGAGGCATCTGAAAATGAAGTAGTTGCGCTTCTTGGTGCGGCAGTTGAGAGAGTCAATAGTGCCCTTTTTAAAGAGAATCAGCAAGAGAACAACTCGCGCGGGATGGGTACAACGCTTTGCTGTGTTTACTTTTTTAAGAATATGGCTATTTTAGCGCATGTTGGAGATAGTCGCATTTATCGCTTTCGCGGGTCAGAGAGAAAAGCCCCAAAATTCATACAACTTACCGAGGACCATTCACTTGTAAATGAGTTAATCTTGCAAGGAGAGCTGACTCGGCAAGATGCTCTTTTTTCTCCCTATAAGAATATTCTGACAAAGGCTATCGGCATTCATCCCCATGTCGATCCTGCCATTTCTTCTCTTCCCGTCCTGCCAAGAGATCTCTTTTTGCTCTGTTCAGACGGCTTGACAAATTACGCAGGAGAAGAGGAGATAGAGGAAGTTTTGTCAAAAATTTCTTTAAATTCCAACTCCTCTTATGAAAAAAGCCTGCAAGAGGGGGTCAATCAATTAATCTCCCTTGCTAAAAGTCATGGGGGAGGAGATAATATTACCGCAATTTTGGTACTTTCTAACCCCTCACCACGATAGACGCGACTTTAGGAATTTTACTTTTAATACTCTTGTCCGTGCCCGTGCCCGCGGGCAAACCCTACTCTATTATGGATGACCTATGAAGATAAAAGAATTTAGATCATGATTTACCTCGATAATAATGCTACAACGGCTATAGACCCTCTTGTTCAGAAAGAGGTCCTGGATCTTCTCAATCACTTCTTTGGTAACCCCTCAAGTATTCATCAATATGGCCAGGAGGCTAAAAAGAGGCTCCTCAAAGAGAGGGGAGAGGTTGCCTCTTTTTTTGGAGTAAAGCCTGAAGAGGTTTTTTTTACTTCAGGAGCAACTGAAGGGTTGAATATGGTGTTAAGAGGCATCATGAGTGATTGTAAGGGGGGGCATTTAATCACCTCTTCTCTTGAGCATGAGGCATGCTTTCAAACGGCAAAATTTCTTGAAGGGAACGGGATAGAAGTCTCTTATCTCTTTCCGGAGAAGGGGAGAGGAGCTATTCAGCCTTCTCAAGTGGCGGATGCTTGCCGCAAAAATACTCGCCTTATCGCTCTGATGTGGGCAAATAATGAGACGGGAGCAATCACTTGTATTGAGGAGATAGCTGAAATAGCTTCAAAAGCCGATATCCCCCTTCTCGTCGATGGGGTTGCTTTTATAGGAAAAGAAAAATGCTCTCTTCCTCCTGGAGTAAGTGCAGTCTGCCTTAGTGGGCACAAAATTCATGCGCTCGCAGGTATTGGTGTAACAATTGTGAGAAAGCATAGTTCTCTCCTTCCCATCATTACAGGTGGTCCTCAACAGCTAGGAAAAAGAGGAGGGACAGAAAATCTTCCCGGAATTGTAGCTATCTCTAAAGCTCTTGAGTTGATCAGAAAGGGAGAAGATCATGACTTTGAAAAAATCCGCTACCTGCGAGACCAATTTGAGCAAAGGTTGCTAGCCTCCCTCCCGAATGTCCACTGTAATTTTCAGGGCAAAAGAGTCAGCAATACTTCCAATCTCTCTTTTTTAGGGATTAGCGGTGAGACTCTCCTCATCGCGCTTGACCAAGCAAAGGTTGCTGTAAGCCATGGAGCTGCCTGTTCAAGCGGTGCTTTGGAGCCCTCTCGTGTGCTTCTAAACATGGGGATTTCTAGGGAAGTCGCCAATAGCGCCATACGTTTCTCCTTTTCAAGAATGTCAAGCGAAGAGGAGGTCATTGAAGCTTCCTCGATTATCATAGGCCTTGTGAAGCAGTTTATTTATTGATCTTTACGTTTTAAAAAAGAGGGTATAATTGAAACGGCGAGAATGGCGCAGATGATTCCTAAAGATAGAAATGGATTTATCGTGAGAATACTTGATAATAGCATTTTTAAGCCTATGAAAACCAAGATACAAGCAATTCCATAATGAAGATAGGTGAAGATTTTAAGTGCTCCTGACAATACGAAAAAGAGGGCTCTTAGCCCAATGATTGCAAAAATATTGGAGGTATAGACTATGAAAGGGTCTAAGGTAATCGCTAAAATTGCAGGTATTGAGTCCACTGCAAAGAGAATATCTGTCGCTTCAATCGAGATGAGGACAATGAATAGGGGAGTTGCGAAAATCTTTCCATTCATCCGTACAAAAAACTTTTCTCCCTCATAGTTCTTTGTAACCGGAAATAGATAACGAATGAGCTTTACCAGGAGATTTTTTTCTGGATTGATCTTTTGTTTATTTTCTAATCCAATTTTGATCCCTGTATAAATAAGAAAAATGCCGAATAGATAAAGGATCCAATGAAACTTTAGAGTGAGAGTCACACCGGAAAGAATAAAAATTCCCCGAGTGAAAATAGCCCCCAAAATTCCCCAAAATAAGACCTTATGGAGTGTCTCTGGAGGAGGTTTGAAATAATTGATTATCAATAGGAAAACAAAAAGATTATCTATGCTTAGGGACTTTTCTACCAGATAACCCGTTAAAAAATTGATCCCGGCCTCTTGCCCCATTGCAAAATAGATGTAAATATTAAAGCAAAGAGCAAGTGCTACGCAGACAGTGCTCCAGATTAAAGCTTCTTTGAATCCGATAAGATGAGCCTTCCGGTGAAAGGTAAGGTCTAAAACCAGAATTAGAAGAATCAAAAGTATAAATATAACTATACTCAATGCACCTCAAAAGATTTAATAACAGGATGGGCGGGATAGGAATAATATTTTCTAACACAAAAACTTGGGAGTAACATTATAAATCTATCCTGCCCATCCTGCCTATCCTGTTATTCTTGATTTAAGATTTTATTTAATTTGAGTTAGCAGTTTTTGAGGGGATAAAGTGGATTTTGATGGCTCCTTCAGGAACTAGCCCTAAACCTCTCATCAATACCATTTCTATCCAACGACTATCTTCTCGGCTTTCAATTTGCACTTGTAGTTCATCTTGCCTGTTCTCTGCAACTTTTTTTGCCAGCTCCAGTGTCCTGAGTTCTTCAAGAAGATTTTTTTTTTCCTGTGCTTTTGAAAAAGAAGCCTGTTCATAGGCAAAGGTTGCTAAAAATAGAAAGAGAATAACCCACCAAGACTTTAAAACGATCTCTTCAAAGAGGCGGGATCTATTTTTTGATTCATTCATTAGACAAGGGCAGTCGTTATTCCTATCTGTTTCTGATATTTTCCTTTTCGATCGGCGTAGGAAATATTGCACTGTTTGGCAGCTTCAAAAAAGAGGACCTGAGCAATGCCTTCTTCAGCGTAAATTTTTGCGGGAAGGGGAGTTGTATTAGAAATCTCAATTGTAACATAGCCCTCCCACTCCGGCTCAAAGGGTGTCACATTGACGATAATTCCACATCTTGCATAGGTGGATTTTCCAATGCATAGAGTTAGGACATTCCTGGGGATGCGAAAATACTCTATGCTTCTTGCTAGAGCGAAGGAATTAGGGGGAATAATGCACTCTTTTCCGTAGAAGTCAACAAATGCATCTTCTGTAAATGATTTAGGATCAACTATGGAATTGTAAACATTGGTGAAGATCTTAAATTCATTGCTCACACGGAGGTCATATCCATAGCTTGAAAGCCCATAGCTGACAACCCTTTCTCCATTCGCTCCCTCTTTGACTTGTCCCGGAATAAAGGGTTCGATCATGTTATGCATTTCTGCCATCTTCTGGATCCAGGCATCTTCTTTAATTGACATCTATAATATCCTCATACTATTGCAAAATTAGAGTTTGTGAACACACTCTTACAATTACCTATAGCGATAGAATCGCTTTTTTGCTAGGATTTTGGCAAGAGTAAAAATAGGTCTTTCTTTTGTAATGTCTGAGAAAAAAATATTTATCGAATCTACTTTTACAAAAGAAGATCCAATCTTCGAACTCCCTTTGCGCCCCTCCTCTCTCGATGAGTTTTCCGGCCAGGATGAAATCAAGGAGAGACTCTCTATTTTTATTGGCGCTGCTAAAAAACGGAATGAAGCTTTAGGCCACCTTCTATTATCAGGTCCGCCGGGCCTTGGAAAGACGACTCTTGCCGGGATTGTTGCGAAGACCATGAACCATTCACTTGTCATCACTTCCGGACCGATGCTAGAGAAGCCTGCCGATTTAACTGGCATCCTGACAAATTTAAAAAGCGGAGATCATCTTTTTATCGATGAGATCCACCGCATGAATCGCTCTGTTGAAGAGTACCTTT
Source organism: Chlamydiota bacterium (assembly GCA_013287335.1). GTDB lineage: Bacteria > Chlamydiota > Chlamydiia > Chlamydiales > JAAKFR01 > JABDDZ01. Next base: position 17,661 of record JABDDZ010000017.1, read on the forward strand.
ATCCGGCTCTTGAGGATTTTGCTTTAGATCTTATGATTGACTCAGGCCCCAATGCCAGGTCGGTACGTGTAAAACTCAACCCCTTTACCCTTATTGGGGCGACAACTCGAATGGGTTTGCTGACACTTGCATTGCGGACCCGTTTTGCTTTTAACTGCCGATTAAATTACTATCCACCCTCCTGTTTACAGAAAATACTCTTTCGCTCAAGCCGCATATTGAAACTGGACATTGATGAAGCTGCTTTATTTGAGATTGCAAGCCGTTCAAGAGGGACTCCTCGCATTGCGAATCATCTCTTGAGATGGGTGAGAGATTATGCTCAAATGCATTCTAGAGAATTTGTTGATAAAGCAGTTGTTAATTCGGCTTTAAAGTTGCTCGCAGTTGACGACCTCGGATTAGAAGAGATGGATATGAAGATCCTGGATCTAATCATCGAACATCATGAGGGGGGGCCTGTCGGAATCAATACTTTGGCTGTGGCTCTCGGAGAGTCTCCACAGACCCTTGAAGAGGTCTATGAGCCATTTTTGATTATGCAAGGATTGCTAAGGAGAACCCCTCGCGGTCGTGAAGCGACACATCTTGCCTATCAACATCTCGGTAAAATTAAAAACACGGTAGAGAAATCTATCAAAAAAAAGGAAGCAAAAAAATGAAATTTAATAAGCCTTTAGTTTTTGCTCTTCTGCTGGGTTTTTGCACACCAGAACTAATTGCAGCAAAAATGATGAACCCTAGTAAAAGACATGAGCAAAAAATTGCATCGGGACCAAAGATTCGAGTCCTTCTTGAAAAAGAAACCAGTTCCGCTCTTTTAGAAGTAAAAGGAGAATACAAAGTTATATCTGGAGAGACTCACTCGCTACTTAGCTCCGGCTTCACAGGAAAACGCTTTGTCATACACGGGATGAAAGAGGGGTTGCGCTGGGGAGAAGAGTATCCTGACATCTTTCAAATTGTTCTGCTTCCTCAAAGTGAGAATACAACATTTTTTGTCGATGGGATTCAGTATAGGGGTGCGATGATTGTCACCCAGGGGCCCAACTACAAAATCAGCATTGTCAATGAGGTTCCTATTGAAGAATTTATCAAATCTACCCTTTCTATTGCAGTCAATGCACACCTTTCTCTGGAGGCGATGGCAGCTCTTGTCATTACGGCTAGAACAGAGGCCTACTATCTTGCTACAAAAGGCGATCCCCTTTCTCGTCTTTGGGATGTCGACGCTAAAGGTTGTGACTATTTCGGCCATGCCATCACCTTTTCTAAAAGTTTAGATGAGGCCATCTCGTCGACCCGTTTTATGGTCATGAAAAAGAGCGGTTCATCTTCAGAACAGGAGATCCCCTTTGCTGCGCGTTGGAGCGCAAATAAGAGCCAGTCAGAGCTCTCTTTAACAGGAGCGGAAGAGCTTGCTTTAAAGGGATATGATGCAAAGAAAATTCTGAAAACTTATTTTCCCCAAGCAAAAATTGTAACAACTCTTCAACCATCTCCAACCTTTTTAAGATAGCCATTTAGCCTTGTTGCATCAACCTCTTTGACGCAACAAGGCTCCCATGAAATACCCACGAGAGAGTCTCTGTGTTCTCTGTGGTGCAATTTTTTTTCTTGCGGTTTAGGAAGTGTGGGGTTTGCTTTTGAAGATCAGGCTTGAGTAAGGGTGGGCGCGATATTTGAGGCCAGCAAGAGGTTTTGCATCTTTTTCCTCTATTATGTCATTGGGGCAGGCTTTTGAAGTGTCTGCGATCAGGAACCAGGCTTGTCCCTCTCTTGGTTGTGGAAGTTCGATGGCAGCTGATTTGAAGGATGGGTTGAAAGCAATGTAAAGATCAAAATTATTCACTCCATCTGCAAGAGTCATAGCGATGAATCTGCTTTGAGGAGTCCAATCGGGTGCATTGGCCTTCTTTCCATGCCATGCAACCTCATTCTGGCTAAGAAATTGAGCCTGATGCAAAACGGGATGAGCGTTTCTGAAGTGAATTAAAGTGGATATAAATCTAACAAGTCCCTTTTCCTCCTCGAGTTTATTCCAGAGAAACCAATTTATAGGCCCATCTTGACACCATGTATTGTTATTCCCATTTTTTGTATGGCCATATTCATCGCCCATTAAAATCATTGGAACGCCCTGGGATGTCAGCATTGTAAGGAGAAAATTACGCATCTGTCTTTGGCGGAGAATAAGAGTTTTTCGATCTGTTGTTTCTCCCTCATATCCGCAGTTCCAGCTAAGATTGTTATTGTCTCCATCTTTGTTATCTTCTCCATTTGCCTCATTATGCTTTCCATTGTAAGAGACAAGGTCTTTGAGAGTAAAGCCATCATGGCAGGTGACAAAATTGATGCTATGGAAGGGGCTTCTACCTTTGCCATAGAGATCTTGTGAACCGCAAAGACGAGTAGCAAAAATGTTGATTTTTCCATCCGTTCCTTTAATAAACTCTCGCACATCATCCCGATATTTTCCATTCCATTCAGCCCAGACCCCCCAGGAGGGAAATGTCCCTACTTGATAGAGGCCCCCGGCGTCCCATGCTTCTGCAATCAATTTCGTATTTGCGAGAAGAGGATCAAGGGTTAGAGCCTCGATCAAGGGAGGCGACCCAAGAGGAGTTCCATTCGTTGAGCGTGTCAGTGCGGAGGCGAGGTCAAAGCGGAAGCCGTCGACATGCATCTCCTTTACCCAATAACGGATGCTTTCACGGATTAATTCTCGGACGACAGGCTGGTTAGCATTAAAAGTATTACCGCATCCAGTGAAGTCATAGTACTCCCCATTTGGCCCGAGGATATAATAAGAACTATTTTCGATGCCCTTAAATGAGAGTAGGGGCCCCTCTGAGTTTCCTTCCGCAGTGTGGTTATAGACAACATCTAAAATCACTTCGATGCCATTGGCGTGCAGCTCTTTAACAAGGGTTTTAAATTCATGAATTCCCTGCTTTAAATCGGTTGTATATCGATTCATGAGGGAGAAGAAATTGACAGTGGAATATCCCCAATAATTATATAGAGGTTCTTTCGTGGTTGGGTTAATGCGAGGATTCATTCTTTCTCCAAATTCATAAATTGGCAAAAGTTCCACAGCATTAATACCAAGGGATTTTAAATAGGGGATTTTTTCAATTAAACCCAGCAAAGTACCCGGGTGCTTGACTCCGCTTGAGCTATCCTGTGTAAATCCTCTTACATGCATCTCATAAATGATCAACTCTTTTAATGGGATATTAGGATGGGTGTCTTCTTGCCAGTCAAAGGGTTGGTTGAGGGGATCTATTACTCCTAAATGAATATTTTTTTGAAAATGTTTTTCCCCCCATTTTGTATTGCTAACAACCTGTTTTGTAAAGGGATCAAGCACAATATGGCGGTTATCATAATAAAGGCCTTTAAAAGGATCATAGGGACCAGTAAGTCGATATCCATAGAGAAAATCGGGGGAGAGATCGCAAATAGAGATATGCCATATATCTCCTGTTTTATTGATCTTGGGATTGAGAGAGATTTCTTGAAGAGGTTGTTTATTGTTATCGAACAAGCAAAGTGAAACCCCCGTTGCTTGCTTCGAAAAAAGGGAAAAATTGTATCCTGCAATGTCTTTTGTCACCCCATAGGGAAGGGGAGCACCGCGCATTATTGAAAATTCTTTTCGTTCATTCATAAATTTTTTATTCTTGTAATCGCCAATACCATGGGATATCAATCCTTATTTATTCTTGCAAGCTCCATCTTTTAATATTAAGATATGATCAAAAACTTATTAGCTCTTAATGTTTTAAAAAATTTCATCTCTGAAAAAGGTAAGGCTTTTGTGATCGAACTCTTTCCGAATAGCGATGAAATGTGTTGTAAAATTGCAGCAAATGTTATAAGTTACGTTACCACTTTACAGTTGTCGAGATGTTCTTCTATCTTGTGTTATGCGCCAAGCTTAGAAGTCGAACAATTGCAAAGTCGATGTACCTTTTATGATTAATTCCTTAGATAGGAAGGAGAGCCATGTCATTTGAAAATGCTAAAGAAAATTTAAAAGAATTTGGTAAGGAGCTTGGGTTAGAAGGGCTTGTGTTTGACGAAAACAATACCTGTATATTAGGTATCGACGATGAGTTTTCGATGCACCTCACCTATGAGCCAAACTCAGATCGGCTCTACGTCTATTCTCCTCTTCTTGATGGACTTCCTAGAGACACCCAACATCGTTTAAAACTCTATGAGAAGCTTCTCGAAGGATCTATGCTTGGAGGACAGATGGCAGGAGGCGGCGTTGGTGTTGCCGTAAAAGAAGAGCTTATCTTATTGCATTGTGTCATTGATATGGCATATGCGGTTCCCTCTCTTCTTCGTGCCTTTGCTCCCCTCTATGTAGAAACTGTAGAAAAATGGCGTAAAGTTTGCAGAGATATTAGTGAAGGAAGAGAACCCTCTGTGGATACACGTCTTCCTACTCCTCAGCAGAAAGGCCCCATGGCTCCACCTCCTCAAGGTCCCGGCGCCATCCGTGCATAATTAAGAGCATTAATTTAGGAATGGATGAAGAGTTACCTCTTCATCCTTTTTTTTAACAATTACAAATTATAAGTCTATCCTGCCCATCAGGTCTGTGATTCCGACAATCTATTCTTCTCTGTGGTCTCTGTGGTGCAATTTTTCTTTGCGTCTTTCTGTTTTGTCATTTTGCTTGCTTTTCGAAAGTTGAGTGATTATTGTTGTCTCTCATAATTTAATCATGGGAAGGAATCACGATGAATTTTGTTCAAGTTGCTGGATTTTTAGGAGCCGATGCTGAAGAGCGGTTTACTGCAAATGGAAAACGCGTTATTTCTTTTCGCGTCGCATCTCGAGTGTGGCAAAATGGCAAGGAGGAGACCATCTGGTGGAAAGTGAATATTTGGGGAGATAAATTTGACAAGCTTCTTCCCTATTTGCGTAAAGGGACCGGCGTCATCGTATTTGGAGAGATGAGCAAGCCCGAAACCTATGTCGATAGAGAAGGAAAGACACAGGTCTCTTTAACATTGACAGCCGAGGTGATTAAATTCAGCCCATTTGGGAAAGGAGAGAAATCCCAGGAGGGGAGTTCTGGTCAATCGAATCACAGCCAATCTTCTTATTCTCAGCAGAATGTTACCACTCCTCCTTTGGGGTCTTCCTCGCAGGAGATGGCCGGGGTTGGAATGGGAATGATCGATGAAATGGGCGGGACAAGCGATGATCTTCCCTTTTAAATATTTACGATAGCAAAATCGATGATAATTTCTTCTGTTCCCGAACTAAATAAGAGAAAAGAGGCTCACCTTATTGTATTTCCTTTTTGGAAGGGAGTAAAAAAGGCCAAGCCTGCAGCTCATCTTGGAGCTTTTGAGGATAAGATCAAAGGTCCGATTGCTGCTAACGATTTTTCTGGCGCCGAAGCAGAGATGGCACTGCTTTATACCCAAGGAGAAAAAGAAAAAAGATCTCTCCTCCTAGGGCTTGGAAACGAAGAGGGGGTCGCTCCCGATAAACTGCGTTCAATTTATGCTGCAGTTGCCCGTTTCTGTTTAAAGAAAGAGCTAACAACAATCAATATAGTTCTTCCAAATATTGCGCAGCTGCGAGGAATTCAAGTTGAAGAGGCTTTGAAGGCCATTGCTGAAGGTTTGCTGCTCTCCAATTATCGCTGGACTCTTAGCTCTGAAAAAGCTTCCAACCTTCTTAGTTCTATCACATTTATTGGTGTGCTTCCCAAACTCATGGAAGGGGTCCGCAGTTGCGAGCTGATTGCCGAGGGCGTTTATTTAGCGCGCGACCTTATCAATGGTAATGCAGATGATGTGACGCCTGCATTTTTAGCAAAGACAGCAGAGGAAATTAGCAAACGATACCCCGCAGTTGAAGTCACTGTTTTTGATAGAAAACAGATCGCCCAAGAGGGATTAGGTCTTTTACAGGCTGTATCTCGGGCCTCTTTTCACGAGCCTGTAATGATTTTTGCATCGTATAAGGGAGCTCCTCGTTCGAAGGATCATACTATATTAATTGGTAAGGGAATCACTTTTGATTCCGGCGGCCTTAATCTCAAGGGAACGGGGATGATGGAGACCATGCGGGATGATATGTCTGGGGCTGCAACAGTTTTAGCTACTATCCAGACTCTTGCTGCTCTTGGGAAAAAATGCAATGTCACAGCGGTTATTCCCTCAACAGAGAATGCAATAGGCAGCTTGAGTTATAAGCCTGGTGATGTCTACCGTTCTTATAGTGGTAAAAGCGTCGAAATTGGCAATACCGACGCAGAAGGGCGCCTGATTCTTGCTGATGCGATCTCCTATGCCGAAAAAAACCTTAAGCCCACTCGCATCATCGATATTGCCACACTAACCGGATCGGTGGTTATTGCATTGGGAGATTCTATGGCTGGTATGATCTCCAATAACGATCTACTTGCAGACCAGCTAATTGATGCTGGAATTAAGACAGCCGAACCTCTTTGGAGGCTTCCTCTTTTTCTCCCCTATAGAGAGCTATTAAATTCTGATATTGCCGATATCAAAAGTACCGGGGGACGCCCTGCAGGCTCCATCTTGGCAGCTCTTTTTCTCCATGAGTTTGTAGGTAAAACTCCCTGGGCACATCTTGACATTGCAGGAACAGCATTCCTCGCTAAAGAACGGGGTTATTGGCCCAAAAATGGTGTCGGCTTTGGGGTGCGGCTGCTTATCCAATTTCTTTCGACCATATAACATTTGTTGGATGTATAAAAAAAATTAATTTTTTTTATTTTTTGTAACTATCTTAAAAACAAAGAGATCTCTCTTTTTACTCTCCTACTTTAGCCCATTGGCAAAAATTTTCACTAAAGCAATCTGCTCTTTATGCCGATAGATCAATTAGGCATTTGCTCTAAATTAACAATAGGAGGCAAGCCATGTCCACACTCCAAAAACGAGCGTCTGCGTCTACGGGCAGTCGGGCGAAGAAGCGTAAAGCTTCAGCTTCCAAAAAGAAAGCTACCGTAAAGAAGACAGCAACACGCACAGCAGCTAGAAAGACAACGGCTCGTAAGACTACAAGTCGTTCAACTACTGCGAAGAAAAAAGCTGCTCCAAAACGCAAAGCAGCTGCTAAAAAAACAACAGCAAGAAAAACTGTTAAAAGAAAAGCTGCTCCTAAAAAAGCCGCTCCAAAAAAAGCTGCTCCTAAAAAAGCTGCTAAAAAAGCTGCTCCTAAAAGGAAGGCCGCTTCTAAAAAAGTTACCACAAAAGCTGCTCCTAAAAGAAAAGCTTCTACTAAAAGAAAAGCTGCACCTCGTAGAAAAGCCGCTGCTACATCTGCGATTTCCGCATCTTCTTCTGCTAGAAATGCTTCTTCGAAAAAAAAAGTTGGCAGCCAAGCAACACTTTTTCGTACCGCCCGTAACAAAAAGGCTTCAAAACAATCTGCACGTCCAAAGGTTCAAACAGCCGAAGGATGGCGCCGTAGCCTTATGAAAATGTACGGTGAAGACATTTGCTAAGTAATTAAGCACCCTTTTGCTTTCTTTGCTACGGCGGATGACTTTTAGTGTGAAGTCATCCGCTGTTTTTATTTTCAGAGGTTTGCTATAGTCGATTAAGTTGAAAATTTGACATTTTGACCGCGCCAAAGCTCTCGCGCTTGAACGAGGCTTTCGCGTGGGTGAAAATGTCAAATTTTCAACTTAATCGACTATAATCCCTCTTATGAAAACGCACGAGAAAGCCTCTTTTTTTAAAGAGATCAAAAATCAGCTCTCCAAAGTGGTATTGATTGCTGCACCGCGGCCTTCGCAAGAAGAGATCATTTTTGAGCTACGCTCTTTTTTTAAAGGGATAAAAATTCCTATAAAATCTATTGACTCTGAGAGTTTTAATCTAGATAGTTTTTCTCAAGATGTTGAAACTCTGCCGTTTTTGAGTCAGAAAGTCGCCCTTTTTCTTTTGAGGATCGAACAGCTGGATAAGAGGGCGATCGATAGGATCTCCTCTTATGTTGAAAAGCCGAATGATTGGACACTACTTGTTTTAGCAGGAGAGGGGCTCAATGCATCGAGTAAGCTATATAAGGTATGTGAAAAAAAAGGGCTCCTCTTTCATTTTAAAGAAAAAAAACCTTGGGATCTGGAAAAAGAGCTTATCGATTGGCTTCGAAACGTAGCTGCAAAAGAGGGAGCCACTCTAGGAAGTGAAGCAGCAAAAGCTCTTATTGATCATCTTGGCAGCGATAGAGCTCTTCTTATTTCAGAGATCCAAAAGCTCATCTGCTACATTGGCAATCGCTCCGAGATCACTCTTTCAGATATTGCCGCAATCTCTTGCAGGGTGCATAAAGAGACCCTCTTTCAGCTCGGGAGCGCCGTTTTATCTAAAGATCTTAGAAAGGCTCTTGCTATTATGAAAATCCTTCTAGAGGAGGAGATCCCCATTTATAGCTTAATTCCCTCCTTGCGCGTCTGCTTTCAACAAAATCTTGAAATCCTCTCCTATTATAAGCAGGGAGGATACCCTTGCGTCACAGCTTCTTTTCCCTATTTACAAGGGAAATTTTTAGAAAAAAAGGTCCAAATTGCTGCCCTCTTTGGAGAACCGGCTTTAAAAAAAGGACTTATCTCTATTACTGCTATGGATTTAAAAAGCAAAAATCTTAAAGTTTCCCCGCAGCTCCTATTAGAAAGACTGCTAATTCAATTGTGTGAACTATGAGTTTGATTCTCTTGCCAAATTTACTCGACACGAGCCTAAAAGGGACAACCGCCTTCTCAAAAGAGGTGATCGAGGTGCTATCTACAATAGATGGTCTGATCGCAGAGAGTGAAAAAGAGGGAAGACGTTATTTAAAAAGATTTCTATTGAAAAAAAAGCCTCATGAAATTCCTATTGCTCTTCTCAATGAGCACACTAAGCCCGATCTTTTAAATTTTTTATTAGAGCCCCTAGTAGAAGGGGAGCGTTGGGGGGTTGTCTCTGATGGCGGTCTCCCATGTCTGGCTGACCCGGGGAGTGCCCTTGTTTTCTTGGCAAATCAATTAAAAATTCCCGTGATTGCCTATCCGGGTCCCTCATCTATTTTTTTAGGGCTCATGCTCTCAGGGCTTCCTGCGCAGCGTTTCTGTTTTCATGGCTACCCTGCCAAAGATATAGAAAAGCGGCAATTAGAGCTTTGTCGCTGGCAGGAGGAGTCTAGAAAAGAGAATTCAACTCAAATTTTTATTGAAGCCCCTTATCGCAACCACTCTCTATTTCAATTTTGTTTATCTACCCTCTCTTCTAAGACCCAATTCTGCATTGCAACAAACTTGACCTCTCCCACTCAAATGGTCAAAACCCAATCCATAAGAGAGTGGAAGACTTTCGATTCTTCCCAGCTTCAAGACAATCCTACGATTTTTATTTTTAATAGTTTTAAATAATGCTATTTTAATTTAAAATTAATAGTCAATATTATTGATATTAAATAAAATGAGTCAAATCCCCTCAGATAAAAGCTCTTCTATACAAAATTGTTTGAATTTTTCCGGTTTCGGAGATTGTGTGGGCATCATTGTTAAGCTCACGGCGCTTGCTTTAATAGTAAGTGGTATTGCGATGGTAGTTCTCTATTTTCTATACCAGTATCCTTTGCTGATCCCCTCTTACATTTCATTTGGAGTAGGCGGCGGGCTTTTATTCTTTAGTTATCTGGTAAGCTGCGTAAGCGGCAGTGCAAAGTTTTTTAAAGAGATATTACATGAGGAGGTTTCTACTCCCAATGGCTCCAGGCGGCCAGCTGTAAAGAAAGCTCCTCCTCCTCCCAAACCCAAACAAGTGGATGCCCAGGGAAAAGAAATTAAAGAGGAGAAGGTCGTTGCATTTTCCACAAAAAGCGTGACAGAGCTTTTTAAAGAGCAGGGTATAGTAGGCCTTCCCGAAGAATTCAACACTAAACTACAACCTTTAATCTATGCACGCGGTCCTCTTAAATCTTTTTATAAAGGCAGAACCCCTGATCGTGGCATTCTACTCTATGGTCCTCCTGGAACTGGGAAGACCCGAATTGCAAAGGCTTTTGGAAAAATTTTAGGCGTACCCCAAGAGCGTATCACAACATGCATCGCATCTGAATTTCAAAAGCGCTGGCATAATGCCACTGTAGAAAATGTTCTAAAAGAGTTTGATCCTGCAATAGAGGAGATGAAAGCACATGGTGAGGACGCCGATCTCTATATTTTGTTCATAGATGAAATCGATGCCTTGTTGGCAGCCCGTAAAAATGCAACGGATGGAGCATCGCAAGAGGCTAATAACGTTGTAAATGCTTTTCTTGGAATGTTAGATGGCCCAACTCCCCTTAACAATATGATAGTTATTGCAACGACAAATCGTCTAGAAGAGCTTGATAAAAGCGTACTTCGTCCTGGGCGCCTTGCAATTCATCTTAAGGTTGACCTTCCCAATGCTGAGGGAAGAGAAGCAATTTTTAGAAACTACTTGAGAACGGCAGAAAATGTACAATTTGATGAAGATATTGATTGTCAGGCATTAAGTCAAAAGACGGAGGGTTTTTCAGGAGCTGATATTGAATATGTTGTAAAACAGGCGGCAGAAAAAGCCTTTAAAGATGCTCTCGATGGGCAGTTCAAAAATGCACAAAAATCAGGAGATGGTGCCTTTTTCCAGTTGACAGAGAGTCAAATTAATGAGGTGACAAAGCAGGCAAGAGTCACTTCTGTGATGCTAAATGAACTTGTTGAGGAAGCACGTCAGGCAAAACTGGATGAGGAGAAGAAGCCACACAGTAAACTCAGCATTAAGGATTTGTTAGAACAGCTCCAAAGATCACAAAGTAAAGACAAAGACAAACAATAGTAAAAATCCTAAAGTTAGATGATTTCGGAGGCGAGGTGGTCATAAAAAAGAGCTCCTTTGCTTGTAAGCAAAAGCTTATCTCCCTCTTTCTCTAAGAATTCTTCCTCTTCCCATTTCTTAAGCAGGCTTGCTGTCTCTATAGAAAGTTCTCCCCATCTGTTTGTGAAATCTGAAAGGGAAAAACCTTGAAGGAGACGCAAATGAAGCGCCAAAAGCTCTCTTTTGTGCGCTTTTGGGCATAGCTCCTCCTGAAACTCTGTTGGATCTTCTCCATTGTCTACTTTTTTTATCCATCGCAGAAAATGGGGAATTGTCTGGAATCTTCGAAATGGAAGATAGCTGAAGGCCGAGGGGCCAAACCCAATAAAAGGTCTACCGATCCAATATCCAGTATTGTGGCGTGAATAAAAGCCTTTTTTGGCAAAGGCTGAGATCTCATACCGCTCTAAGTTATGGCTCTTAGTGATCTCTATTGCCATCTCAAGAAGATGCAGGCTCTCATTCTCACTTGGCATAAGGAGAGTAATCTCTTTTCTTTTT
>JABDDZ010000018.1 GCA_013287335.1 Chlamydiota bacterium
TAAAATTGAATTTTTAAGAAAAATTTATTCTTTATTTCATGGCCAGAACGAGGAATCCTTCCTTCAAGTGGAAAAAAATGATAAGGGCTACGCCTTGGCAAGGGTGGATTGGGAGAATACTAAAACGCATGACTCACTTGAGAACTTTAAAGAAATTTTTGGGCTGGGTAATCTTGAACATTTTGGCATCGATGAAAAAGACCCATCGCTTACGAAAAATCGCCTTAGACACATTTTTATTCATCTAGCGGCTTTTAATAGAGGCAACAATCAACTCTTTTTTTCCTCTCTTGAGGAGATGAAGATGATATTTTTTGATTCAGCGCCTGAACTGGAAGATTTTCGAATTGATAAAACAAAAACTTCCGGCAAAGGATGCAAAGGTCTTGCAGAACGGGTCTTTTTGCAATGGCATCACTACTTCTCCATTTTGGAAGAGAAGGATCCAATAAAACAGATGCTTAGGGATGTTGAATTCCTCTGCTCTCGTATGGCTGATAGAGAATTTCAAAGAGAGGATTCTGTCTATTTAAGCGACGGGATCTATGACGTTGATAGACTCTTTATTGGGGGAGGCGCCTATGTCTCTCTTCTTAGAAATCGTCAAAGCCCACTTAGCGTAAAAATTGTCTGCCGGGGGACTGCGATACGCACCTCTGCAACGGGCGCTTTTTTAAGCGGAATCAATGATTTTCAAATTGATGTCGGAAATATGGGAGTCAAATCGATTTGGCCAGAGCTCTCCGAATATTTAAAAGAAGAAAAAATCGAAAATATAGAGATTTTAGGCAAGAGCCTTGGAGGTGCCCATGGCCAAAGGCTCGCTCTTTTAATTACCAGTTTGCATAACTGCCAACTCTCCTCTGTCACAACTCTCTGCTCTATTGGGGCTGGCTTTATGACCAACCAGCTCTTTCTTAAAGTCCTAAAAGAAAAAAAACAGGATAACCCCATCACCATAAGAGTAATACGCAATGGTGGCAGAGAGGGGAAGGAGCAGCCCGATTACACCCACCTATTCGGTGGGGATCATTTAGGAGTATCAGATGAGGAGAGCAGCCTTAAAGTCGAAGTCTATACCATTGCGCAAACTGACGAGATGAATGAGGAGGACAAAGTAAACGGTGTGATTTCTGGTGAGAACTCTCTCTATAAGCTTTTTAAGGTCTTTCAATCCTTTGTCGATGGGCACATCAGACAGATTACTCTCACAGACTTTACTTATGCTCTTACCCACGATTTTCACGATATCCAAATAGAGTTAAAAAGAGGGAGGGAACTTGAGAATTATCGTAGAAGCGCAGCTTGGGCTCTTGCTATTGCCACATTCGGCCTCATTCAGGGAAAACCCATCTCCGATGAGTTAAAGCAGTAATTTCCAAAGAGAAATAATTTCAATAATATATAGACTAACAACAATAAATATACCAATAATTGTCTTTTTACGCCTTTTAGTGAACCCAGGGGCTAACCACCAACCCAAAAAATAAATTGCAGTTGGCAGCAAGGGCCAAGATACCAGAGTGACGGTGATTGCATTACCGGTGAAAGTTTTCAAAGCAGGATTTAAGCCTTCAAGCAGAGGATATAGAAATCTAAGCTCCAACATCACCAGGGGATAGAGGACAAGCAGGACAAGCATTGACTGCTTCCAAGGAGAGGGAACCTCCCCTTTGGCTCTTGTAAAATCGGCAAACCAACCCGCAAAAGGGCTTGCAACACGATGGCTCTGCAAATGTTCAACAAGATGGATCGCCTCATTTAAAATCTCCTGACGTTCTCTAGACTTCATCCAATCATCGAGATGCTCTTGCGTATCAAAACGCACAATAGTGATCCAACTTCCCCTCTGTTCATCCTCAGGAGGCTGAAGATAAACTCCTAAGTATCCCTGAAACTGCGCTTCGATAAGTTGAACTTTTGAGGCCCAGTCCCGATACTCCTTATCTTTCCCGGGTTTGACGCGCGTCACAAAGACCTCTGTCACACTCCCGCCCTCTTTATAGGTAGAAGATTCAACTTCCTTGATCCCCTCCTGATTTTCAGTAAAGAGAATTCTTGCCTCTTCAAGGAGCTTCTTGCGTTTTTTCGAATGGCGCCATACACCTAAGCCCTCGGCAGTACGGAATCTCTGGACAGTTGTCCATCTGTTGCTTCCATCTTGTGAGGGCTGCATCTCTACACTGACAAAATCGGGAAAGGCAGAAACTGTGGCGGTCATTCTCTCTTGCCAATCGGCAAATTGTTTTTCCGCTCCTGGCCTGACTTTAATCATCGAGATAAGCGTTGTCTCTTCTAAGTTGCCGTAGTTATCCATGCCTCATTCCTATCCGTGCTAATAATGGACGTGATTGGGCATTTCGGCAAATTTTTTCCAGACTTCAACAGCTTCATCACGAAGAATTTCGGTACATTTAATTTTGCGATCCTTCGCTTCTTTTTTTAATTCCTTGTAGATATCCACATCCTGGAAATTGCCATATTTTTTTGCATCTTCTACAAGGGCACCGTAGTATATCTGGTTAATGTGTGCCCAGTAAGCAGTCGCCATGCACATTGGACAGGATTCTGCGCTGGTGTAAAGAATACAACCATCAAGATGAGGTGAGCCTAATTTTTTGCATGCTTCGCGGATTGCCTGCATCTCAGCATGCCAGGTTGGATCATTTTGTTTGGTTACCTGATTATATCCCTCAGCGATGATCTTGTTATCTTTAACTATCACCGCTCCAAAGACTCCCCCAGTTTTTTCAATCAGAGAAGCCTTTTCGCTTAGCTCAATGGCCCGTCTCATAAACTTATCATGTTGATTCTTATCCATAAAACTCCTGTAAATTAAATTTTTACCAATGTTTGCTAAAGCATCATAGCAATCTTTGGGCCAATTTGTGCTCTGTCAGTGCTGTTTGACCTTTTTCTAAAAACGCATTAAATATATAGTCGATTAAACTTGAAAATTTGGCAGGCAAATAGCATTTTAGGAGAGAAAGAATCATGGCTAATTACAAGATTCATTCAACATTTAATCTTTGCCTGGCTCTGCCTCTTTTGGTTACAGGTATCTACTATATCTTTCATCCCGCGAGAGACTTTCTTTTAACTTTTATTGCGGCTTTTGGATATAGCACCCTCTTTATGAATCCCGATTTAGATTTAGCCAATAAGATCAAACTTGTCTCTATTAGAGGATTTCTTACACTTCCCTTTAGATCTTACTCATTGATTTTCAGGCATCGGGGAATTTCACACTCCCTTTTTTTTGGATCTGCAACACGTATTTTATGGTTAACCGGGATAGGCGCCTTAATCTTTTACCTTCTCTACAAAACTCTCCCTTCAGAGAAAGCTCTAAGCACCCTCTATTACTCTTACAAGTACTATCTTTTTTATGCATTTGCAGGAATTTGTCTTGCCGATTGGAGCCACCTCCTCCTCGACCTTAAAAAAGCTTAATTACTTTCATAGCTTGCTATTTGACGTCTATTCCTGCTAAAATCTTTCTTTATAAGATTTTTTTTGGGCATGAAGTATCGACTATACATTGACGAAGTGGGGAATCCCGATCTTGGAAGCTGCCATGATCACAATCATCGCTTTCTAAGTTTAACCGGAGTTATTCTGGATGTGGAGCACATACAAAATATTGTGCATCCTCAAAATGAAATACTGCATGAAAAGGGCATTTTGGACAAACCACTAGGATCTTTCGCAGAAGAAATTATTAAGATTCTCCAAGGGAAATACTATGTACACCAAGGAAATGTATATGGAAAAAAATTTCTGTAAAAAAACAAAAAAAAAGGGCCTATGGCCCCGATAGCTCTCGCCATCCACCTCCAGTACCCTGGATTACTTTCATTGTATCAATAGATGTATTTTCGATTCAAGTAAATCAGTTCTTTATCCTTACCCGAAAAAGAATCCCAATGCCCTTTAGGACTGGGTTCTTCAATTTTTGATAAAGAACTTTTGTAGAGCAAGAGAGAAAGTCGTCAAAAAAAATTTTAAGAAATAAAAAAAAACGAGCAATTTTCTCTTTTTATTCATATAAGGAGATAAAACAACACACAAGGGAGATCAAATGAGCTTTTTATCTTCGCCAATATTAGCGCCAATATTAGCAATTATTGCAGGTATTTTAATCTTAATCTTTCCAAGACTACTTAACTATGTAGTAGCTATCTACTTAATTGTTATTGGAGTCATGGGATTATTTAAAGGGCATTAACATGAAAAAAGCATTTCTTATCATCGGTTCTTTGATTTTAACAAGCAGCATTTATAGCATGCCTCTCCCTGACTATCAGGGTCGAGGAATGAATGTAGAAGATCAATATTCTCATCCAGATTCTACGTCACAAAGAGGGTGGGGTGATTACTTTCCCCACTATAACTCTAAAACTGAGGAAAAACTTGAAGGAGAGATTGTTGATCTTACAAGCCGGCCAGTTCAAAAACACTCCTGGCATGAATTGGCAATCATCCTCCGCACTGAAAAAGGGACTTTTCCTGTGGTTCTTGGGCCTGCCTGGTTTGCAGATGGCGAAGGAAACCCTCTGCGTGTGGGAGAGAAGGCAAAGGTCACAGGGTCTATCTTTATGGAGAATGGAAAGGGCTATATGATCGCCAAAGAAGTTAAAGTTGGGGACTACAAACTCGAGCTTCGCGATAGTAATGGCTTTCCACTCTGGTCGGGATGGCGCAAAGGCTAAAAAGAGAAGAATGGCGCAAAGTCGTTGCGCCATTCTTATCGTTTATCTTTGATGACGCTCTATCTCTTTAATCTCACGTCGCGCTTTTGAAGGAGTAAGAGCTCCCCTTTCAAGATCTTTGCGAATATTTTCTAATGCTAGAAATTCAGCGCTCGTCTTGCCACTTTTTGAAATTTCAGATTCAGCCTGATGAAGCGCTTCAAAGGCAATTAAACGGTCGAGATTATGAAGTTCTTTGTGTGCCTTTTTTAAAGAATCGCCATCTCCGCCGCATGTTTGGACTTGCTTTGCGCAAGTTTCTAATTTGTCGGTAAATTCCTTTCTTTTTGCATGTGCAACATTGATCGTTCGCAACTCCTCATTGAGATTATGGATTTCTTGTTCAATCGCTTTTTGTGTAGTTAATGTAGCTCTCTGTTGCATAACCCCTCTTATTTAAAAATATTCCTATTATTAATATTAAATAATAATATGAAAAATGTAAATAATTACTATACAAAAAAAATTGGTTTTGTTTCAAATTTTTTGATTGCAAGTAGTTATCAGTCCTGTATACTCATTTCCATGATAACGCGTGAAAATCTAAAAGCTATTTTCTTTGATATGGATGGAGTGCTTGTCCTCTCAGAGCCTGTGCATGATCTGGCGTGGGAGGAGTGCTGTAAAAAACTCTGCCCAGAGGCACTTCCCATGGATTTTACACCCTTTATAGGAAAAGCAGATCTGATAGTCGCTACCTATTTAAAAGATACATTTAGCTTAAAACACTCTCTTCTCGAAGTTTATGAAACAAAACGTCAAGCTTTTATCAAACTTGTCCAGCAAGGAGTTCCCTCCCCTGCCGGCCGGGATGAGATCCTTAAACATCTCCATGGTCAATATAAAATGGGGGTTGTCTCTTCTGCCGGTTCAAAAGAGGTAGAGACCATATTAAATAGAGAGGGAATTAAACATTTTTTTGATTTTGTGATCACTTTTGAGGATGTCACTTCCCACAAACCCGATCCAATGCCCTATAGACTTGCTCTTCAAAAAGCTGGCACTCTTCCAAATAACGCCCTTGTATTTGAGGATAGCCCAACAGGCATTAGAGCTGCAAGAAGCGCAGAGATCCCCGTAGTCGCCCTGTCAACAAACTACTCAATATTCCCCGACTTTCCCGAAGTCCCCATCTTTGCCAACTATCACGAAATCCTCACCACGCTTTTTTAAAAATAGAGCTCAAATTCAGTATCTCATTTTTTTTTGATAATAAAAGACAGATATGCAAAGATCCCCTTTGGAAAGAATTCTTAAAAAAAGGGGAAGATATGCCTGATACAGATGCACCTATTAATGTGTATGAATTTGAAGCAGCAGCTCAAGCAAAACTGCCTAAAATGATCTATGATTTCTATGCAGGCGGCGCCTACGATGGGATAACACTCCGGGAAAATAGGGAGGCTTATGACAGAATGCGGCTCGCCTATCGAATTTTGCAAGGAGTTGGACAAAGAGATCTTTCGACTACAGTTTTAGGGCATAAAGTTTCCATGCCAATCCTAGTGCCCCCTGTTGCCTTTCAGGGAATGGTCACCAAAGATGGGGAAGTAGCTACCGCACAGGCAGTTTCAAAGGTAGACACAATCATGACACTTAGCACTCTCTCCAATACTGCTGTTGAAGACGTTGTGAAAGCAGCAGGTGGAAAACCCGTTTTCTTCCAACTCTATATTTATAAGGACAGAGGAGCCACCCGTGATCTTGTGCAAAGAGCGGAAGCTGCTGGTGTGAAAGCGCTTGTATTAACAGTGGATGCGCCATTATGGGGTAAACGCGAGCATGATGTGCATAACCATTTCACACTTCCAAAAGGGCTTTTTCTCAAAAATCTTACAAGTCAAATGAAAGAACTCCCCACCGCAGCGAAAGATTCAGGATCGGGATTAGAATCCTATGTGACCTCTTATTTTGATTCCAACTTGTCATGGAAAGATATTGAATGGCTCCGTGACACGACTAAAGTGCCTCTTATAGTCAAAGGAGTCGCTAGAGGGGATGATGCTGTGCGCGCTGTCGAGCATGGTGTAGCGGCTATTATTGTTTCAAACCATGGGGGACGTCAATTAGACACTTCTTCTGCAACAATCGATGCGTTGCCGGGAGTTATTGAGGCTGTGAATGGCGCTGTGGAAGTCCTTGTGGATGGAGGAATAAGACGTGGAACAGATGTTCTTAAGGCGCTCGCTCTTGGAGCAAAAGCTGTACAAGTTGGACGGCCTATCATCTGGGGATTAGCCCATGGGGGCAGCGAGGGTGTTGTGCAAGTTCTTGAAATTCTTAGACATGAATTTGACCTTGCCATGGCTCTTGCCGGCTGTAAAAAAGTGGGAGATATTAAAGAAGATCTCATCAGAAAGAAGTGCTGTAACCACTAAATTAGAGGGTTGCATCTTTTCCAAGATGCAACCTTTTTTTTTATAGTCGATGGAATCGACCATACCCTCATCCGCCGCCTACAACGACAAGCACATCCTCTTGGTATCTTTTCAGATCTTTAAAGTCCTCAGGTTTTACACCAAATACTGCAGCAAGCTGTTCATTCGAATAAGAACTCAACGCCCCTGAAATACCAATGTCGGTCGGAGCAGAATTGGTGAAAAAGACTGTCATGTGAAGTTCTTCATCGCTTACACTTTCAATATAATGATAGTAAGACATTGGAATATAACTCCCTTCACCGGGACCAATTTCAAATGTATCAAGTTCTCCTCCAGGAGAAAGGATTGTCAATTTGGCTCTTCCAGTAAGAACGTAATTGAGCTCGCTGGCGTTTGGATGCCAATGAGGTTCTCTGACTCCACGTCCCTTGATGCGTAGACTAAAAAGAGCAAGCTCTTCCAATATGGGGAAACTGTACTTATTGGCTATTTTTGCAGAGCCTCCCGGTGTAATTATCTGTGGATTGATCTTTTCTACATTGATTTTAAAGTGGCTAGGGATTGATGGTAGGCCAGGCTTTTCATCAACAGGACCTGAAGCAAAAATATTTTTTTTATCATGAATCTTTTCAAATAGCGATGTGGCTCCGCCAAATGTAGCACTCATTACATGCACAGGCATTGCATTCATGCAATCTGATAAATTGAGATCTTCTGGAAGGTTATTGCTGAATACAATAATGAATTCTGCTTCTTCATTTGTCAAATTGAGGATACTATGAAAGTAACCCTTTGGAACATAGAACATTTCACCCTGATCAATAGTAAAGGTAGAATGTTCATTTTTTGGACTAAAAATTGTTACTAATGCTTTACCCTTAACACAATAAGTCATTTCATCTGCATTTGGATGCCAGTGAGGTTCTCTAGCGCAGCGTGGAGCAATCTTTAAAATTGAGAGGGAGATTCTCTGGAGCAAAGGGAGCTCATTTGAAGATAGAAGGATTCTAGATCCATTTGGATATACCTTTTGAGGTTTCATATTTCTAAAAGAAAATGAATGCTGCGCCATTATAACTCCTAATTTCAAATTACAATACTAACTTATCATTAAAATTATAATTATGCAATAATGGAAATAATTTTTTAATTAAAATGGATTTTACAACAACCACATTTATTCATTAAAATTTAACAATCACAGAGAACACAGAGAAAAAGATAAAATCAGTATAGTTTATACTATGGTTTCAGACGGGCTAATAGTTTTTTCTTTCTCTGTGATCTCTATTGTAAGTAACTGGTTATTAAGATTTATGCAACAATGCTTTGAAGAGAGTAAAGAGGGATTAATCCTTAAAATTAAGGTTATTCCAAAGGCGCGCAAAAGTGAAATTGTCGGCATAGAAGAGGAAGAGCTAAAAATCCGGATTTCAGCTCCTCCCGAAAAGGGAGAAGCCAATGCAGAGCTACTCAATTTTCTTTCGAAAACTTTTGATATTCCTAAAAGAGATATCTTTCTTCTCTCCGGCCAAACCTCCCGCCATAAAAAAGTCCTTCTCTGCAACACCCCTCTTGTCCTTTTTCAACAAAAACTTAATCGACTATACTAATTAAATAGAAATGTTCTAAAAAAAAGCCATGCGCATCGATTTAACAAAACGCCTATCCCACAAAGAGCTTAAAAGACCCGTTAAAGAGTACCTCTCTCATTTCGAGCTGGTCTTTTCAGAGAACCTTCTTGTTAAAGATGTTTTAGCTGCTATGCAAGCTAAAACACAGGAGAAGAGGGTAGAATACTTTTATGTCATTGATGGGGAGGGCATTTTATTAGGATTAGTCTCATTCATCGATCTTCTCTATGAGTCTTCCGATACTCCACTGAGCGTAATCCTCGATCCAGAAGTTATTAAAATCCAGGAAAATGACCCACTAGAAAAAGCTCTTAAAATTCTTACATATCACCAAATTCTTTTTTTGCCAGTCGTAAGCATCGAGAATAAATTCCTAGGGGTGCTTGATATTACCCCCCACAATCCGAGCTACAGCAAAACGTCAAAGGGCCACACCCAAGCTGTCAAAGAGGATATTTTTCAATTCATCGGCTTTTCCATTGAACAGGGAAAATACAAATCAAGCTTTGTTGAGTTCCGCTATCGGATGCCCTGGCTGCTATTTAATCTTGTTGGGGGTCTTATCTGCGCTGTCATTGGGGAAATTTTTCAGATGACGCTCGTGGAATTTGTGGTATTGGCTCTTTTTATCCCCCTTGTTTTAACATTGAGCGAATCGATAGGGATTCAATCGATGACTTTTTCACTCCGGTTTTTACATTTTCGAAAAATCCACTGGTCGCAAGTCGGGAGAAGAATTTTTGCGGAATGGAAGACCTCCATTCTCCTTGGGATTACCTGTGCGCTTCTACTCTCAGCATTTTATTTTGCCTGGAGCATTGAGTTTAAACCCATCCTGGCAATCTCAGTGAGCATGCTTATTTCAATGATGTGCTCTGCCCTTTTCGGGGCTCTTTTTCCTATTATATTGCATATTCTCTCATTAGATCCCAAAGTTGCTGCCGGCCCCATTGTATTGATGATGGCAGATATTATCACCTTTGCAATCTACCTAGGCCTCAGTACCTGGATCCTCATTTAACAATGGGCCTTAGCGTCTTTGCGTTTAATTGCCTTTAGCCAGGGAGACTTCGGGGATCGGTTTTTTGGATGATGCTGCTCACATTGTTTTTGTTAAAACCTTTGTATCCCTCTTTGCGCTGCAGGTTTTCCATATGTGAGCCAATCGCTCCCTCTGCAATAAATCGGTCTGCTTGGCTATGGGTGATAAGCCCCTTTTGCACCAGCTTCTCAACCCTCTCCGGATCAACTTTCCACATCTCTGCCTTCGTAAAGGCTTGCTTTAGATAGGAAAAATTACTGAAAGGATCCATGAGACCAACTCCATGGAGGCTTAAGTCGTTTTTAAGGGAGTCAAACTCAAATTGCGCCTCAAGATGGTGCATGCCTCCTCTTAAAATCGAATCCCCGTGCAGAGCGCACCAAAGCCCCACAGTTTTAAGGATATCGCTTTCGGGGAGCGGATGGTGTGCAAAGTCCACCCGAACCTCCTCGCTTGATAAATCAACATCCAAAAAGAGAATTAAACCTGCATTGCTATTTTCCATGATTTGAGCCCCCCACCCCGATTGATCTCCGGCATGGTACTGCTCGCGGCAGGTAAAACCTAGGGTTTCAAAAAGGCGGACAAGAGAGACGAAGTGCTCGCGAGAGCTTCTAAAGGTATGATGATCATGATTTGCCCAGCCAAAACCCAGATGGTCTTGCCGGTTTTTTTGGATCTGCCCTGCGCCATTCTTGCTCTGCCAGAACTCTCTTTCTACGTGACAAACAACCCAGGCTGCAAAGTCTTTTCCGAGAAGTAAAGAGAGTTCCTCGGCCAGCTTTAAAGCAAACTCTAGCGCCTCTTTCTCTTTTTCCAGGGGGCGAGGACGACTCTTCCATCTCTCCAACGCATCGTAGACCCTATCAGCATGCCCCTTTTCGGGATAGAGAGGTTCCATTGTGCGCGTTCCCCGCCTTTCGACACAGTAGAGGGCAACTCCTCCCTCCTTGTTGATAAGGGAACGTCTAAGTGGAGCTAAAGGGCTCCCTTCAATTGGCTTATGCAATCCCTGACACATTAGAAAGTCACTGATGGCATCCACTTTGAGGGCGATGCCGGCTATGTGGTGGGAGCCTGTCTCCCTCACAAGAAGAGAGGGAAATTTTGCACCGGTGTGTATAAAAACTCGATAAGTCGGTGTGGCGCTCTCTTGAGTAAATCCCGATCTTTCAAGATCGTTTTCAACGGCAGGATGATTATCAATTACAAAATAGTCGATCCAATCAAAGAGGCGGGTGCTGGTTTTTTCCAAGAGATCTTTTTCAAGCTTCAGTAGAAAGGAGTTCTTTTCTTTATAGGAGTCGAGAATTTGATAGAGCCACTCTTCAGCAACAGGTTGGCACTCCCATTCAAATGGACCCATGGAGTTTTCCTTATTAAAGGTAGGCTTCGATCTCTTTTAGAGTGATGCGCGCGCAGCCCACATGTTCAACAGCTAATCCTGCTGCGATATTAGCAAGTTTTGCGCCGTTTTCAAGAGAAAGATTTGTAGCAAGAGCCATTGCCATGACAGCGAGCACTGTATCGCCGGCACCCGTCACATCCTTGACCTCTCTTACATTTGCTGGGAAGTCAAAGCGTTTCGCCTGACTAAAAAGGGAGATCCCCTTTTCGGAGCGTGTGATAAGCAGATGGTCGATCTCAGCTTTGGAAGTGATAGCTTCTGCAATCTCATCGAGCAGGTGATTCGCTGAGAGACCCGAAGCAAAGATTGCTTCTGCCAGGTTTGGCTTGATAAGTGTCGCTCCCCGGTATTTGGAAAAATCTCTCCCCTTTGGATCGATAATCACAGGAATATTGCGGGAGCGTGCTTCCAGAATAAGGGCTTGAATAAAGGTAGGAGTTAAAAACCCCTTGTCATAATCAGAAAGAGCGACCGTATCGACTCCCTCCAAAAGAGAGGGGAGTTTTTCTATAAGAGCCTTCTCTAATTCTGGGGGAAGAGGCGCAAACTTTTCATAATCAATACGGATAAGCTGCTGCTGGGAGGCAATTATCCTATTTTTTCTAGGGGTAATATAGTGAGGGTCTACTACGACACCGCTGACTTCTACATCTTCGCCCTGCAAGAGCTTGATAAGCTGCCGGCCCGTCTCATCATTGCCGACCCGCCCTAAAGCCGATACCTTTATACCCAATGTTTTAATGTTTAAAATTGCATTTCCGGCGCCCCCGGGGCGTATCTCATCGCGCTGCACATGGAGAATGGGAACCGGCGCTTCGGGAGAGATCCGTTCAACGGCGCCAAAGGTGTAATGATCAAGCATTAAATCGCCAGCAAGAAGAATTTTCTTTTGCGAGATCAGGCTTGCATCGAAAGACATTACCAGCTCTTTTGAGGAATTAAATAGTTTTGGACATAATCGGCCACTGCCCCTTCAAAAGAAAAGAGAAATTCAAAATCAGGCACTGCCTCAAAGAATTTTTGCATACTGGCAGCGGTATAGTTCTGGTATTTTCCAATAAGATCCTTTGGCATATCGATATATTCAATATGGATTGCCGGATTTATAGCCCCAATGACCGCCTTTGCAAGTTGATTCCAACTATGGGGGACCCCCATGCCAATATTATAGATCCCGCTTTTATCATTAGTCAAAAATGCCCCGGTCATGCGAACGGCATCTTTGACATATAAAAAGTCGCGCATCTGCTCTCCATCGGCATATTCACCGGGATCCGAAGACTTAAAAAGAGAGATCGCTTTTTTTTCGATTGCATCGGGAACCATTTTCAATAAAGCAGAGGCCATTCTCCCCTTATGGAACTCATTGGGACCGAAAATATTAAAATATTTTAATCCTACAACTTTATCCAAGAGATTCTGATCTTTAATCCAGAGATCAAAGAGATGTTTGGAATATCCATACATATTTAAGGGATGCAACCTTTCAAGCATCTCTACATCATCGGAGAAACCAAAGGAGCCATCTCCATAGGTGGCTGCGGAGGAGGCGTAAATAAATCGGTGACCATGAGTGAGTGCATATTCGGCAAGGCGTATAGAAAAGCGGGTATTATTCTCTAGAAGAAAGCTCGCATTTTTCTCGACTGTTGAGGAGCAGGCCCCCAAGTGGACAAAAGCTTCAATATCCTTTTCACGGCCAATCAGCCAGTTAAAAATCTCGTTAGGAGAAATGATTTCGATAAATTTCTTACCAACAAGGTTTTTCCACTTTTCGCAAACCCCAAGGTCATCGACAATAATGCAATTTTTAAACCCCAAGTCATTGAGATAGCGTAAAAAACAGGATCCAATAAAGCCTGCTCCGCCTGTCAATACAATGTATTTATCTTCAAAAATCTTCATCGCATTAAGAATATCAAATTTAGGAATTTTGAATTACAGGAAATTTCAAGTCAGCAAGGGCATGAAATATTTATATCATTCCAAGCCCCCTAAATAATATCTTCAGCAAGTAGCTACCACGAGAGACACAGTCCTCATAAGCCGACCCTTCGGGCCTAAGATACGATTCTCTGTATAAAAATTTAGGCTCGAAGAGCCGGCTTGTGACTAGGCGTAAAAATCCTAAAGCCCTAGTCTATGTCTCTCGTGGTGGTTATTATTTGATTACAACGATTTTTAATACCAGCTATGGGGTTCTCTATGGAGGAAATTGACGGGGATAGCTGCGAAAGAGGAGGGGAGCGGCAGGACGCTTTCACAAAAAAATGCTGTCCCAGATCCTGTTAAGATCACTGAATGGCAGCCTGCTTGCAAGAGCCTCTCTTTTAAATCTTTTAAAATGGGAACCATGGCAAAGGCAGGTTTTTCTAAATCATTGAGGTAGTCGGAACCGCCGCTGCAAAATGTAGAGAGCAGCTCTTCGGGATCTTTTGAAGAGCATTCCAAAATAGAGAGTCTGGAAAAAACCTCAGCCGTCGAAAGCCCCACTTCAGGTTTTACAATTAACCCGACATGGCTGGCCTGATAGGGAAGAGAGCGGACGCACTCCCCCCGTCCTGTGCAGTAGGCCCTGCCAGATGAGAAGAAAAAAGGGATATCAGAGCCGATTTCAGCAGCAAAGGAACGCAGTTCATCCTCTGAAAAGGGGGTATCAAAGAGTTGATTTAATGCCCAAAGCGTCGTTGCAGCATTACTGCTTCCTCCCCCAAGACCCGCCTCTTTGGGAATTCTTTTTTGGAGGGTGACCTTTATCTTAAAATCAAGAGCACTCTTTTTTCGAAAAAGATTGGCAGCTCTCCAGACAAGATTGGAAGAGTCTTTTGGTATATGGGGATAATCGCAGAGCAACTGATCAGATGAGGCAAGCTCAAACTCAAGAGTATCGCAGAGGTCAATTGCCTGAAAAAGAGAGGCGAGATTGTGATACCCATCTTCCCGCCGGCCAACCACCCTTAAAAAAAGGTTAACTTTGGCCGGCGAAAAGAGCTTAATCTGCATCTTTGTTTTCTTCTTCTACCATTGGCGTTTCTTCTTCTTTAATAACAGCCTTTAGCTTAGGAAAAATTAAACCTGGTTCAGGAGCAACTTCTAAAGAGACCTTTGCAGGGACCCCCTCTTTGAGCCTTAGCTCAATGGAGAAGCTGCCAAGCTTTTTGATAGGTTGCGGAAGTAGCACGCTCTTTCTGTCAATTGCATACCCCTTCTCTTGCAACATGCGAGCAATGTCTATAGAAGTCACAGAACCATACATACGGCCCTCAGTATCGACTTTCACTTGAGTCGATAACACTAATCCTTCCATTGACTTTGCAAATTCTTCAGAAGCTTCTCTATCTATAGCCGCCTTTTTGAGACGCTCCTCTTTAAGGCGCGCCTGTAATTTCAGGGAGCTCTTATCGGCAATGATTGCCTTTTTTTGCGGAACAAGAAAGTTACGGATGTAACCGGGTTTTGCTGTCACTATATCGCCGCTTCTTCCCAATCCTTCAATATCTTCCAAGAGTAGAAGTTGATTTTTCATAGCTGATCCTTGGGGTTAATCTTCGGTGACAAAAGGAAGCAAGGCGATATAACGGGCTTGTTTGATCGCAATTGCCAGTTTTCTTTGAAAATGCGCTGAAACGCCTGTGATCCTGCGAGGCAGGATTTTGCCCCTCTCGGTAATAAAACGCTTTAAGGTTTCGATATCTTTATAATCGATCTCCTTAAAGCCAGCCGATTTAAAGGGACAACGCTTAGTAGAAGCGCGTCGTCTGCGAGGCTCAAAAACAGGAACTTCCGGTGCAGTTGTATTTGTAGGCATTCTAGACATTAGAATCTCTCCTATTCAGGTAGTTGTTTAAATTTGAGCTCATCTTTTACTTCTTCCGTCCGGAGCGTCATGAACCGAAGGAGATCTTCATTGAGATGGTATTCTCTCCAAAGTTCCCTCATCACCTCTGCGGCTGCTTGGAAATAGAGTAAATAGTAGTGCCCTTCGCGGGATCTCTGAATCGGATAGGCGAGTTTTTTGCGACCAAGATCATGGATCTTAAGCATTTCGCCTCCACGACCGGTAATGCCCGTCTGTATCCGATCCAGCGCTTTTCCTCGCGCTTCTTCGCTTAGCGTAGCATTGAGGATATACATCCCCTCGTAGAGTTGTTTGTCTGTATTTTCTGTCATGGTTCCTCGTTAGGTTTAGCTTTTGCAGAGGCAAGCCTTACAGCCTTTTCTACCCCTTCAAAAGCCCACGAACTAATCACCTGGACTCCTTTATCGATCACAGAGGGAAGAAACTCCTCTTCCCCGGATGTAAAGCACCCAAGCACATAATCTTCTAAAAAACGCTCCCTTCCATCAGGGAGCTCTCTTTCATCTTGCGGCCCTACACCGACACGAAGCCGGGCATAGTTCTGCGTTTGGAGCTCATATTCGATGCTTTTGAGACCATTATGGCCCCCTGAGCTCCCCTTTTCCCTCAAACGGAACTCCCCTAGCTTGACATAGACATCGTCTACAACCACAAGCAGGCTATCCTGGGAAAGTTTAAAGTAATGGAGGGCTTTACGAACAGCCACTCCACTTAAATTCATATAGGTCGTTGGAAAAAGCAGATAGAAATGTTGATCTTTCATCACTCCGTTTGCAAGCTTTCCTTGCAAGCGCAGATCCCGTTTGAAATCCCACCCCTCTCTCCTGCCAAATTCCCTAATTACCTCAAAACCCAAGTTATGGCGAGTTTTTCGGTATTTCTCTCCCGGATTACCAAGACCTACAATTAACCGGGGCGCTATTTTAGCGGGAGTCTCATTCACAGTTATTAGCTCAGGCTATTTTTTCCCAATAACCACAGCAATTGTATTAAGACCCATTCGGGGCTCTACTGTGTTTGGCAAAGAGATATCCGAAAGCCTGCGTTTTCCAAACATTCCAACATCTTTAACATCCAGCTCAAAATGGGAGGGAATATCTTTAGGAAGACATCTCACTTTTAGATGGCCCACTACCTGGCGCAACACACCACCAAGCTTCACTCCCACACAGTCGACAGCGTTTATGCACTCAATAGGAATATTCAGCGTGACAGGCACATCATCTATAAGCTCTACAAAATCGAGGTGGATGACATCATATGTGATAATATTGTATTGGATATCTTTGACAATTGCTTTGACAACTTTTCCCTCGAATGTCAGATCAAAAATTGTCGCAGATAGAGAGCCGGGTTTGAGCTGGTTGATAATTTTTTTGAATGGGATAGCATCAACTACCAAAGCCTCTCCAATATCGCCTTTGGAGTAGAGAATAGCAGGGATTTTCCCTTGCGCTCGGAGTTGTTTGATATCCGACTTTTTTTTTGGAGAACGTGTCTGGGCCTTCAATTCCATTTTTCTACCTCTATCTCATCTCAATGAAAGAAGAGAAGTTTACACAAGGAAAGCCTTTTCTTCTACCCTTTTTATCTTTCTCCTAAAAAACTCCCCAAAAAAGCAATTAAACGCAAAGGCCCAAAGCCGCAAAGAAAATATTACCACAGAGGTCACAGAGTGGGGAGAGGTCTATTTATCTCACAAATGACGAATATAGAAGTTTTATATGAGAAATTATATTTATTATTTTATATTAAGAGATGTTTTGGAAGGGGCTGTTAATAAAATGCAAATACCTCTTTCTGTGGTCTCTGTGATCTCTGTGGTGCAATTTTCTTTGCGGCTTTGCGTTTAATTTGCTTAATGGAAGAGGGAGGAGATGGAGTCGGCGCTGAGGATGCGGGTAAGCGCTTCTCCAAAGATAGGTACGACAGAGATGATTTCAAGTTTGGAGGAGCGGACTTTATCTAGCAAGGGAGGAGGAACAGTATTACTCATAAAGATTTTTTCAATCGGACTAGCCTCCAAATTTTTGATAGCATCTCCAACAAGAAGGCCATGGGTGAATACAGCAAAGATACGGCCGGCGCCTGCCTCTTTAACAGCATGCGCTGCCGATACAAGCGTCCCACCGGTAGAACAGAGATCGTCTACAAGAAGAATATCCTTGCCTTTGATGTCTCCAATAATTGCAAAAACCTCGACCTTTTCGGAACTCACGCGACGCTTGTCGATCACCGTGACCTCTGTCCCCAAATTGTTGGCATAAGCTCTCGCCTGCTTAATGGCACCAAGATCGGGGGCTGTCACAACAAAATTATGTAGTTGAAGAGCCATAATTGCCTCGACAAGCTTTGGCCGGGCATAGAGGTTATCGGCCGGAATATCAAAAAATCCCTGAATTTGACTGGCGTGCAAATCCATTGTCAAGACTCTTGTAGCGCCAGCTGTTGCTAAAAGATCTGCTGTGAGTTTTGCAGTGATAGGAACTCTCGGCTTATCTTTACGGTCTTGGCGGGCATAGCCGAAATAGGGAATCACGGCCACGATACTGCGCGCTGAGGCACGTTTAAGGGCATCGATGATAATAAGGAGCTCCATCAGATAATGGTTGGGCCTTCTTGCTACCGATTGGAC
Source organism: Chlamydiota bacterium (assembly GCA_013287335.1). Classification (GTDB taxonomy): domain Bacteria; phylum Chlamydiota; class Chlamydiia; order Chlamydiales; family JAAKFR01; genus JABDDZ01. Next base: position 17,711 of record JABDDZ010000018.1, read on the forward strand.
AACAAAGACATCCCTGCCACGGACATTATCGAGGACCTGAACATAGATCTCCCCATCAGGAAAGGATTCAATAGAGATCTTTCCAAGGGGAATACCCATATGCCGCGCGAGTTCCCCCGCAAATTTGGGGTGGGATGTTCCCGATATAAGAACCGGCGGAAATTGGACATTCATATAAAAAGAACCAAAGAGTTTGGGGTGGAAGGATTCGAACCTCCGATACACGGTACCAAAAACCGTTGCCTTACCACTTGGCTACACCCCATCTAAATGCTTTAAGCAAAAAAATCTATCTCGAAAATGAATAAATTGCAAGTTGAGACTCTTGCACAATACAAAAAAAACGATATAAGAAGTAATGATTATTTTTTACTCGTAGGGGTTCAAACATGGAAATTGTCCATCTCACTACAGAAATAGCTCCTTTCGCAAAAGTGGGAGGGTTAGCTGATGTCATTTATGGGCTTTCACATGCTCAAGTTAAAAATCAGGATCATGTGGAAGTTATCCTTCCCAAGTATGAAAAACTCAATCTCTCTCTTATAGAGCCCTATGAAGTCATTGTCCATGATCTTATGGTACTCTACGCAGAAAAAGAGCACCACTGCACCGTCTGGCAGGGAAAGATGCATGGTATTCTTGTCACGCTCATTGAATCCCACGATGCAACCGGCTTTTTCGAAAGAGAACACATCTATGGGTATCCGGATGATACATCAAGATTCACCTACTTTAGCGTGGCTTGCATGGAAATATTAAAAATGCGGGAAAAAAAACCTGATATAATCCATATCCATGATTGGCCAACAGCTCTTGTCGCTCCTTTAGTAAAAAAAGCCCTCTTCCCCTCGAGAGTTGTTTTTACAATTCACAATCTTGCCTACCAGGGGATATGCGACGAAAAAACTTTTAATCAGACAGGTCTTGATGCAAAAAGCTACCTCACGCCTGATCTACTCCAGGATGTTCAGTATCCCCATCTTCTCAACCTTCTCAAAGGGGCCTTAGTCTATGCAGATGCCGTGACAACCGTCTCGCCCACCTATGCAAAAGAGATTCTCTCTTTCTCTCTTGGAGGGTTAATGCATAAGGTGCTTCAAAAATATGAAAAAAAAATTGTAGGCATTCTCAACGGGATCGATTTCCAATTTTGGAACCCTAGTCAAGATCTCCATCTCCCCCATAGCTATTCTCATGAAGAGATCCAAAACTCTGTACCCTTCTTGCAAAATAAACTAAAAAATAAAGAACACTTACGAAGAACTCTGGGACTGAATGAGAATTCACCAAGCCCTCTTGTAGCCGTCATTGCACGTCTCTGTCCCCAAAAAGGGCCTGATTTAATCCAACATGCGATCCACACCACCCTCAAAATGGGGGGGCAGTTTGTTCTCATTGGCACCACAACAGACCCAGAAACTCACGACTCTTTTTATGCCTTGAAATGCGAGCTAGCTCCCTCTTGCCAGGTCCATATAGAACTCTCCTATAATGAATCGCTCGCCCACCTTCTCTTTGCAGCGGCCGACCTTTTTTTAGTCCCCTCTCTTTTTGAACCTTGCGGGCTCACGCAAATGATCGCCATGCGCTATGGCACTCTCCCTCTTGTCCGAGAAACAGGTGGTCTTGTCGACACTGTATTTGATATCGACAATGCCGAACTACCTGAAAAAAAACGCAACGGCTTCTCCTTTTTGCCCTACTCCGCGGAGGGCATTGAGAGATGTCTTGAGAGGGCTTTTGCACTCTTTCGAAGTGATCCTTTAAAATGGAGGAATATGATGGAGGTTGGCATGAAAACAGATTTTAGTTGGGAAGCACCTGCCAAGACCTATCATGATCTCTACGCTGTCAAGGCTCGGGTTTTGTAAGGAGACGGGCTACAAATTCCCGATTGGCATAGATATAGTCGATCCCCGAGTAAAGGGCGTAGATGGCAGCGATTGTTACAATTCCAATCCCTACGCCTCTCACAAGTTCTATAGATACAGCACCAATCGAGAGAGGTATCATGAGAAGAAGAATGGTAAAGAGGCTGCCTGCCTGAATGATTGCCTTGATCTTTCCTGTTGCACGAGCAGCTAAAGCAAATCCTCGGAGGGCGCAAATAGTCCTAAGAGTACTGATCACAGAATCTCTGTAGAGGAAGATAAAGACGAGGAGAAGAGGGAGGTTAATCGGGGGTTGCGTAAAAGTCAGGAAGACGGAAATTCTATAGATGCTATCTGCCATCGGATCAAGGATCTTCCCTAGATCTGTCACCTGGTCATATTTACGGGCAAAATATCCATCAAATGCATCCGAAAGCTCCGAAACCCCAAACAAAAAGAGAAGAATATAAGGAAGCAGGACTGAACTTATACCCAAAAGATCATGCTCTAAATAAAGAAACATAAAGATTGGGCTAATAAAAATTCTAATAAAAGTAAGATAATTTGCGACGCTCAAAAAACACCTCGCTCGTCCAAAAAAGTAAAGAGGTGGCAGATAATTCGCAAGGAATAAAGTAAATCATCATAAAATCAACTATTAAGCCCTCGTGATGCGAAGGCAATATAGTCATTCAATTTATCAAGAATTTCCTTGAAATCTTCACTCGATGCGCCTGTCAAATCTCCAGATACGTCTTGTATCGATTGAATCAATGCTTGTGTTTTCACTTCATTATCTTGATCGATCTTTAAACCAAGCTCCTTCTCTTTTTTTGCAATATATTCCGCTGCGGTTGACGGGTCAAGAGCCCCTTTTGCATAATTACTATATCTCTCTTTGGCAAGTCGAAAAATTAGGTAATCAGGGGAAATATCAAGCACTTGACACTTTTCTTTAATTTTCTCTAAAGATTTAGATTGTTTAAGTTGAAGGGGAATTTTATCTTCCATGATTGCAATCAAAGCGCATGTTACATCAAAAAATAATAAATACTCTCCACCATTATTTATATCCATATGAAGTAGAGATTTATCAAGACCTTGGTTTTTAAAAAATGGAAAGTAAGGTTCAATCAGATTTCTTGCGATTACCATCGGCAATATAAAATCATTTTCATGAGAAATATCCTTACTTTTAAGAGAAATATCCTTACTTTTAAGAGATGCTATTATTTTTTGTTTTTCCTCTTCGGTCACGAAAGCTAAAAGTGATTTATGCAATGAAAGAGGATAGTCAACTATTTCAAAACCCTCTTCTTGCGCCACGGTAGACAATATCCGCACAGTAACTTCTGCCAAACCCTGCTCCACCACTTGCATTTCCCCTTGTTGAGCAGTCATCGCTGTATCCCCTTCTGCAACAACTACCGCCTCCTTTACAGGTATAGAATCAGAAGATTCAACTTTTCCTTCTCTACTTCCCTTTTGAAAACTTAGAGTTGCGGGTTTAGCTCTAATAACCTTAATAAAATCCTTCTCCTCAATAGCTGGAGCTGGCTGGACTGGAGGATGAATAGAATTACAGCGTCGATTAACAACTGAAAAGACAGCAATAATCACTAAAGACCCAAAGCCTCCCATTAAAAGACCCCAAGAACCGGCTACGCTCAAATTGGTAATGTTCCCCACTCTAATAATTTTGTGGACCCCTAATACAGACATAATTCCGACAGCTGTTGCAACAATGGCAATCTTACAAGAGACAGTAGCTGCAATTTGCATCATAGCTTTAGGAGCGATTGCTTCTGTGTTGAACTCAATTTTTACTCCACGAATTTGGATTTGTGAGGGCATTTTTGTCACCTTTCTTTAAAAATTAAAATTTAGACGTGTATGTTAATTTTTTCTTGGATTTTAATAAAGAATTAATTTTGCTCTCACGAAAAATTTATCTTTATATTTTTTTATTATTTAAAATTCAGAGACTTGTCATCGTTTAAAAAAATAGACAGCGTTTGAAACGCTCCCGGCAAGGAAAATAAGAAGAGAGACTCCACCACTGCCTCCAGCAATGGAGATCACATAGATCGTCTTAAGCGATAAAAAGTAGTAGAGGGAGGCTGCAGTTCCTCCACCAATCAGGGCAGCTACAAAAGCTGTAATGATAAGTAACACTCCTGTAATGGGAAGCACTCGAGTGGGGGTGGGGGTCTTTATAGTAGGTGCAGGCAGAGGGTTAGAAGCTTTTGGTTGCCGCACCCTTGTTGGAGGAGCTCTTGCAGGAATAGCCGGAGGTGCGGGTCTTTCAATTGACTCACCTACCACTTTTGGTAAGCCTGCCGCTTTTGCAGCATTAGTGCGCTGCGCCCTAAATAATGCCGTCTCGACAAGAGCTTTGGAAACACTTTCAGGATTACCCTGAATCAACAAAATATGACTCCAGACCTCTTCAAAATGAGGATCTGCCTCAAGCCAGATTGGCATCAGCTCATTAAAAGCTTCGCTATCATAAACCTGACCATTGGCAAAGGCAATTTCTAAGCAAACCCTTTGCATCCACGCACGATCTATCCTCTCTAAAAGGCGGGATTCTCCCTTGGCATTCTGCGCCAAGCCTCCATTTGCTGTAAAAAGAGCGATCTGCTTATTTGGAGAGCCCTTGCCATCGGCAAGCTGCTGCCGGTAAATTTCCGCATCAAGGCGAGAGGCTACTAGGACTGTTTTTGTTCCGCTCTCTTTATCGATCACGAGAAGAAAATATTCTAAGGGCTTTAGAAATTTTCTCTCATCCACCGTTTCATAGGTATTTGGAAGCAGATAGATCTCTTCAAGAAATACCGATGTGTTAAAAAGAGCATTAAGTGAAAGAGGGAGGAAATTAGATGCAAGTTTTTCGTAATTAGTAAGTTGTGTAGATGAGATGGCTAATTCCTCTTCGGCATAATGGTGAGGTTTTTTAGGCATTAGCTCATTGTAATGGTGCCCTTTTTCCTGGGCTTTAGCTTGGTGCGCTCCCACATGCTCTGCTCTTTCCTGACCAACATTATGGGTAGTTGATGTAGCTGTATAGGCCCTCTTTTGACGGATTGTCGGAACAAGCGCTACTGTATTTGCGATAATATCTTGAATTTGATTCTCATCAAATTCCAATTCTTTAAGATCTGCAGGAGAGAGTTTCGATTCAGTTAAAAAATGTGCAAAAAATGCTGCTAATACCTTTCCTGTCTCTTGATCGCTCTCCGGATTGGCATAGAGATCATAGAGATTTCGTACGATTTTCTCTTCAAAAACTTCTTTATGTATTTTATAATCCCTTATTTGATCATCAGGATCGGTAGAGAAGAGAGTCTTTTTATCAACAAGGCGTCTTATCTCAAAGGCCAGCTGCTGAAATGCTCTTGCAATGATCCGATCTTCCATCGAGTCAGCCTCTTTTTCTAAAGACCAGAGTGCCACACTTTTTGGACCAAGTTCTGCATTACGGATTTTTGCTTTGAGCTTTGTGGGCCCAATCCAAACGATCGACTGCATGACCTCCTCGAAATTTTGGAGAGGTTTGATAAATTGCCGCAGTCGCATGATACCCTGGACCATAAACCAGAGGGATGTTGTCTCGCTAAAGAGAAGAAGCATTTTAGCAGTTGGCGTCAGGGTAAGATCTGTTCCTGTACATTGCATCGGGCCATAGACCTTAAATAGTTTAAGTGTTTCAGGTGCTTTAATGCCCAATTTCTTTAATTCAGGATATAGATCGCTTCCGGCAAGAGGAAGATACTCCCTTTTCCCTTCCTTCTTTTGCCCAATAAAAACAATCTCCTGTTTCCCGGACATTAAACCCTTGCTCTCCCGAATAGCGATCGCACCATCGTAATGCTCTCCTTTTGTTTCAGCAAAATCTAAAAACTCCTCAGCAAGTTCTAGAGTTGTAAACTCTCCATACCATCCACCCACATTGATCATCCCCTCAAGATTATTAAAAAATTGGGCATCTTCCTTAAAGAGCTCTTCAAAAAGTTTTTTGGGAGTTTGGGGATCAAGCCAGAAGAGCTTTTCATTGGCGGGTGCAGTTAATGCCCGCTGAAGAACAGCTGCTTGAAAAGCAAAGTCATCGAACATGACAACATCAGACTCTGTTTGTGCAGAGGGAGTCCTATCGGGATACTCTTCGGCCTTTCCCATTGTTGCAGAAAGAAGAATGGAACTCTCTCCCCCGCTGACAAGATCGAGAGCTGTCGATGTGAGTTTAATTGCAAAGATCTTCACCTGAGAAAGAAGATGATATTTTAAGTAGCGCTCAACAACATCCGGGTTTTTTCCTATAGCCAAAGCGAGTTGTTGCATCTGTGATCTGTTAGAGGGGTTAATCTCATCAAATTGAAGGGCAATATCCTCACGAGCGCTTCTTTTCCATTGATTAAAGAGAAGCTCCTCGCTCGAAATATTTGTGCCTAAAGATGCCTTATGGTCCTCTAACAGCTTTAGGCAGAGCTTCTCCATCTGATGAGTGGCCAACCCCCGTTGATAGAGCCCCTGGTTAGAAAGGGCTGCTGCAATTTCAGCAACTTCAAATTTAAAGCTTGTGGGATCTTTATTGACCCAAGGGGCATCGACATCTTCAGAACTCGTAGTAGAAGGGCCATGGTCATAATTCCCGACCATTGCCAAGGTAATAGGCAAAATCTCCGTAAGAAGGCCGCGCGCTAAAAAGAGAAGCTCTGCTTGCCGCTTTAGATCCGATTCATAAAGATTGGTTACAAATTGAGGCATAGGGGCATTTTTATTGCAAAGATAATGGGCAACCTCCACTCGATGCTCTAAAGGAATTTCCATTTCGGGGAGAGATGCGAGATAGCTTGCCAAAGCTCCAAAAATCTCAGGAGTATCGCGAGGATCAACGCGTGACTGTTCAAGATCACAAATACCTAACACAACATGCAGCAAACGATCATCGCCTATGGTAAGAGGAAGAGGAATATTACCAACAAGGGCCTTATAGCAGATCACGAAGAGATTCTGCTCATCTTTCGGTAAAGAGGAGGCGTTCCCGCAAGTGATATTTGCTTGCCACAAGCTCTGCGCATTACGGTGAGCTTCATCGATGATAAAAAATCCATGCTCTTTCAAAAATATCCGGATTTTACTAAGGTTTTTTATACATTCTTTATCCTTTTTTTTAAGAGCAAATTGATAGTTAAGATAAAGAGCATGGTAGGCCTCCGGCGTTAAAAGAAGGGTAACTCCCTCTTCTCTCCAATGCACAAGATCTTCATAAATCTTCTCTAATTCCCAATAGTGGAGCGTTGTTGTAAGATTAATCTCCAAAACAGCGAGCTTACGACCGAAGATCTCATTTAAAGCAAATTTTAGATCCTCTTTGGTAATGTCTTGCAAAGAGGGAAGGCTATAAAAAATTGGGAGTTTTCCCTTTTTTATGGCAAGTATAATAAGTATTGCAGAGAGCACTTTTGTCTTACCACCTCCTGCCTGGAACTCTATCAAAAGCTCTTTGCGCTGATGATCATCTGTTTCATTGATGATCCGAAGGAGGAGGGCTGATTGCTCAGGTCTTAGAATATGACCCGAAGCATATTCATAGAGGAGAAAGAGAGGATGCTCTAAAGGGTTAAACCCCCGCTTTTTATGTAGAATTTCTCCAATCTGTCGGAAGATATTGGCCTTTTCTGCCGGCTCTTTGGATTCTTTCCATGCAGAGATCTTCTTAACTGCCTCTTTTGCCTGATCGATCCTCGATGAGAGGATCATATGATCTGTGATCTGATTAAAGATCGCCTGAAGCATTTCATCTGAGAGATGAGGATTCTGTTTTTTTAAATAGGCGGTATCTCCCATAAGAAAAGCTGGAAGAAGGTGTTTTTGAAAGGATAATGTAGCCTTTTTTCCCCAATACCTTTGAAGCTGAATGGCGTCAGAATGAACCAAAACGCCTGCTTGGACAGCTACTTCACTGCCCTCAAGAAGAAAATTTGCATCCTCTACGATTTGCGCTAAAGATTTTTGAGCTGCCTTTTCCCCTCCTTCTATAAATGTTGTAAGCTCTTCTTCTAGCCCATCTAAAGTTTTCTCCTCTTTGAGGGGATAAAAAGAGCTCTCTTTTTTGCAGTTCGCAGTATGTCCGGTAGTCAGATCCTGCAGAAGACTTTGCCCTAAAGCGCTTCGGGGCTTTAATTCAAAATCCAGTGCAAAAACAGCTTCCTTTTCGTAAGGGACCTTCTTCTCTTCAAAAAAGGCTTCAGCTTTTTCCTTAAGGGGAAAGTCAGGGTCTATCTCTTTAATAGCAGTGGGCTTGTGCGGGCTTTTTTCTTTAACTCTCTTTTTCCCCGGTAATGGACGATTTACCCATGAAGAATAATTAAATCCGTATTGAGAAGGATACTCCGCTCCTCTTAATTCCCCGATACTCATTAAAGAAGAGCCTTGAAGTTCTGTTGCTTTCTTAAACACCTCTTCCATAAATTTTTTCCGAGACTGCGGATCTTCTCCAGGAGTTGCAATTTTAGAAAATTTTTCCTGGTGTTGTAGAACAATAAAAAGAATGCTCTTTAAATCAGTATCAAAATCATTGTAGCGTCCTGATTGACTAAATTGAATAAGGTCCATTAAAACAAGAGGTTCATCTTCTTTTTTCATCTCTAAACACTTCATATACAAGGTGAAAAAGTACTTGTTTAAACGATCTTCTAAATTCAGAGATAGAGGCAAATCCTGAACGGTAAATTCCATCAGGTTAAATTCTCTCACATAGCTTGAAGATTTTAGAGTTGAAATCTGAAAAAAAAGGCTGAGATCTGGGAATGTCTGTAAAACCATTTCTTAAGGAGAAAGACGGCCGGCGTCCATTGCCAAAATTTACCTCTGGAAGAAAATCATGGATTTTTTGAAGATCACCAAAAACTATAGGAAGAAAGGTGGGAAGGCGGCCTCCTTTTGCTAAACTACCTGAACTTAAAAGAAATGTAGCATGAATAACGACCTGATTCCAAAATGGCGGTGATTCTTCTATCTTCTTGGCACTCTCATATCTTTTCGCTAATTTTAGCCGGGTGTTTTCAATCAGATGGCAAGCAAGGTAGACTATAAATGCTGAGTGGATAGGGTTAGGGCTTTTGGATGCCTGGACAAAATCCTCTAAAATATCCCGTTCCTCTTTTCCATAAAACTTTAAGGGATTGAGCTCCTCTATATACCCCTTGGCCATCTCATAATCCCCTTGAAGCGCCAACCGCATAGAGAGATACAAGATGGCGCGTGTGTCGCTAGAAGTTAGCATCTCTTTTTTCTCTCTGATCTCATATTCAAATAGAGCATGCCTCAAAAAATGGAGACTCTCTTTGCTTTGGTCATGATAGACTAGAGGATAATCTTGATATCTCACTCTGACCTTATGGGTTAGATTATTCTGTCCCCAACAAGTCTCGTAAAGATGTCTACAAGGAAGCAAGATCTTCTGCTCTCCCTTATTATTCTGGAGAGGGATCGCTTCTTTAATCCGGCATAAAGAGAATAAGCCCTGCTGCGGTGCCAGATAAAAATCGTCCAATCCCTTGGCATAGAATCGATTATCCTCTTTTCTTTTAAATTCAAGACCAAGTCCGGGAAAGAGAAGAGAGGAGATCTTACCCTCACACATCCAAACCTGACATTGATTCACCATCTGCATCCCCTCCTTCCCAACTAGATGCTCTAAAAGCAAAGAGAGATTCGGGTCCTCCAAAAGGGCTTTTGGATTTGCAAGGCTCTCCCCTGTCTCCCTGCCTTCTTTATCAAGACGCAAAATCTCATATTCAGTTCGAGATTTATAGTGACCATTGAATGCAGTAGCCTTAATTAATGGCTCTCCTCTCTCCTTTGCAACGAGTTTTCCAAAAAATTGATCTGATTCCCCTACCCTTTGTACAAGAAGGGCAAAATCTACCTTTTCATCCAGAGGTATAGGTATCCATAAACCTATTCCTTCATTTTGAAGAGAGGTAAGCTCATCTGAATGGTATCCTTGATAACCTTCATCAAGAATCCTAAACCATTGTTTTATTCCACCCCTCCTCTCAAATTGCCGTTCAATGGTTAAACTTCCGGAAGTGCATTTATAAATATGAATTTGGCAATCTTCACTCCATAGTTCTTTAGTATTGGAATTGAAATAGAGAGTTTCTCCGAAGGAAAGAGGAGTGTATTTACTAATCTCCCGCTGCTCACTCTCAGAATAAAAGCGCTTCCAATCTTTCATCCTCTGGCAGCCCTCAATAAGAATAATCCTGCGAAGGAGATCAATGGTCGCTCCCTGGCAGGAGAAATGGGGGTATTCTCCACTCCAAATGGGGTTATCAAGATGCAATCTCACTGCTTGATCTCTCAAGCACTCTCTAATTAAATTCTCGTCAGACTGTAATAATTTTTTAATTGCATTCTCATGTTGGATAAAGAAGTGCTCCGCCTCCATCTCTAGATAGGTAAAATTTTGTAACTCTTTTTCATTCAATTCTACCCGAATTGTGGAGGATAAGAGCCAGGTAGTTGAGGCTTCGATTAACATAAGTGGAGTAAGTGTTTTTTCATGTCTGTAAGAAAATAAAAGCAGTAGAGTTGCAGAGTAAAAATCTACAACTGTTGTTTGATTGCAGAGAAGCGATTCAATGGATGCGCGTATCTGCAGGATACT
>JABDDZ010000019.1:0-12636 GCA_013287335.1 Chlamydiota bacterium
CCGGTGAAAGGGCTCAAAAACAAAGGGGCTTGCCACCAGCTCTTTCACCCTGTCTAAAAAATCTGTAAAAACCCCATCATGGGAGTAGATCCCAGCTTCTGTTGATTTTAGAACATCTTGAAAAGAATAATAGAGCAAAGAGAGGAGCTTATAAACTTTATGGGGGATTTCTCCTCGTTCAAAAGCTTGATTTAAAGATTCAACAAATTTCATTCGCAGCTTCTCCTCCTTTCTATATTTCAATAAGCTGGTTACTTGTCGTAGAATAAAATTGATATTCATTAAGGTGGAGAAGATCTGAGAAGCGAAATTCAAGGTGTGCTTTGGATTTTTTTGCCAGGCTAATAAAAAAGGATTTATCAGAGTGTTCTAGGTAGTGGTCTAAAAGAGGATGAGTTAAGATGATAATGCTAGTTTCTCCCATTAGAATCGCTTTTTTAAGGTCTCTTTCAATTTCAATGGCTGTGCTCTCATGGGTTTTGATGAGAGCATTTCCATGACAATAGGGACAGGATTCAAAGAGCATATGGGCAAGGGATTGTCTGCTTCTCTGCCTTGTCATTTCAACAAGACCAAATTCGCTCATACCCAAGATAGTGCATTTTGCATTATCCTCTTTCATCGTCTCTTTAAGACGCTCGAGGACACGCCTCTGATTTTTACGAAAACGCATATCGATAAAATCACAGATAATCAATCCTCCTATATTTCTGATCCGCAGCTGTCTTGAAATTTCAGAGGCTGCTTCCAGATTAATGCGGACAAGAGTCTCCTCCACATCTTTATTCTCTGAAGAGGAACTTCTTCCCGAATTAACATCAATTGTGCACATAGCTTCAGTCTGGTCAAAGAAGAGATATCCTCCACTTGAGAGCCAAATCTTGCGCCGAGTAGCTTTTTCAATCTCTCTTTCAACATTGAACCGCTCGAACATGGGGGTTTTATCGCGGTAGTATTCGATTTTTAAATTATGCTCTTCTGAATACTTGCGAAAGAGCTTGCGGCAGATCTGGAAAGTCGGATAATCATCGATGAGAAGACGGTCAAATTTTTTATCGATGCAAGTCATAAGAGATCTTCTAATAATGTCAGATTCCTGGAAGAGAAGAGTGGGAATGCTGGAGTTATTGAATTTTTCCATAACATCTTGCCAGAGGGCTAAAAGTTCATGAGCTTCATCGATAAGCTGATCGGTAGAGGCATTCGCGCTTGCTGTTCGGCAGATAAGTCCCATATCGTGGGGCATTTCAAAGGCGCGGATGAGTTTTTTTAGACGCTCCCGACTCTGCCGGTCCTCAATCTTTCGAGAGACTCCTCGGAGGGGGGAGTTAGGAAGGAGGACAAGGTATCTTCCAGCAAGGGAGAGGTTGGAGGTGAGCCGGGCTCCTTTCGAGCCGATCGGTTCTTTCACGACCTGCACTAAGACGGGCTGATCGGGTTTCATCACCTCTTCGATATTTACATTGGCCTTCCGCCGCATGTTCACGCTCTGGATATCTGAATCAAGAGCGAAGTCCATGTCGAACATCTGTTCGAATTTTTTCGTATTTTCAATGATGTCGGACATATGGATAAAACCATTTTCCGACTCTCCAATATCAATAAAAGCTGATTGAATATTGTGTAAAATATTTGTGACTCTGCCCCGGTAGATATTACCGGTGATTTGTCTCGTTTTCTTTCTTTCAATAATCAGATCGTACAAGAGTCCATTTTTTAAATGGGCATAACGGATCTCTTTAGATTCAATATTAAGTAGAACTTCATTATCCATTGCAACACCAACGCTTGCAAAGGCATTAGCAAGAGCAAAAAGGAAATCCAAAATCGAAAAAGATAGTGTAACACCACTAGCTCGTATCTTTCACGTATGAATTGGCTTATTTGCACATCTTCTTCAACATCCGCCTTGAGAAAAACGCTTGCGGAAAACAATTAGATGAAAGCCAATTAATGCCCATTTAGGGGAATAAAAAATTATTTTGCTGCTCTTAGGCCACTGCCAGATTTTACTTCTCGATGCCTTCTCAATCTTTTCTTCACGCTAATCCGTAGAAGATGAGAAGGCTACTCTTTTTCCTTTGTCGCGACCTATTATACAAAAATCTAAGCTAGTTATCCATAAAAACCTCTTGTTTTCCATTGTTTTTGAAAGAAAACTCCCTAAATGAACGCACTAGAGCAATTTTTTTTTGACAAACAAAAAAAACAAGGGGTGGAAATAAATCACTTTTTGCTGTAAATTTGTAGACTTTACACATTACCGCATTTTTCAATGGATGACTTATTTACAATCCATATCGAACAGCTAAAAGAAGGGCGGCGAGCGAAGATCGAATTTGAGGTAGGGCCTGAATTTCTTGATGTCCAAGAAGAAGATACATTCAAGGCTCCGGTCATCCTCAAAGGAGAGGCTTATCTCGCAGATGGAGCCCTGATTTTGCGTTTAGATATTATCACGGAAGCATCCGTTCCATGTGCCATCTGTAATGGAGAGGTAGAGGTCCCGATTCATCTTCTTGGTCTCTATTATTCTGAGGAGACAAGTGCAATCCGAGGGGGAATCTTCCATTATAAGAATTTGGTTCGGGAAGAGATATTGCTCGACCTGCCCTTGAAAGCAGAGTGCGGGGGCAGCTGTCCCGAGCGTAATGAAGTTGTTAAGTATTTTGCAAAAGGGGATCCGGAAATGGTAGACCGCTACCACCCCTTTAAAGATATCTAAGAGTGTTTTATTAGGAGTATTAAGCTATGGCAGTGCCACGAAATCGAAGTTCAAATGCAAGGAAGAATGCAAAAAGGGGCCATCACGCAAAAGCTCCCATCAATACAACTCCCTGCCCCAATTGCGGCTCACCCCGCCTTTTCCATCGCATCTGCTCTGCATGCGGCCAGTACAAGGGCAAGCAGATTTTCAAACAAGCCGAACCCGAATAACCCCATCCCCCAAGCGGGTGATTTGACCTAGGGCGCTGCCCCACCTAGGGCGCGCTGCCCTAGGCTATTATATTTCAGGCCGTTGGCCTGATTTATAGCTTTTTCTAGGTTAATTCGCTTGGAGGTCAGGAGAGATTTTCATTTAAATATTTATTAAATCGATCATGCCCTCTTCGTCGATCGAGAATGCTTTGTCTAGCGAATGGGGGGATGTCTTTGCTATGCCAGCTATTCTATTGAAATTAAGAGGAATATTTGGATTAAATTCACCCCTTGCCAAGAGTTCTTTATGGTTTTCCAGAACTCTAGCTATAAAGGGTAAGCCAATTTTAATCGCATTAGATAATCTTATCTCTTTTGAATCACCAAGCTCCGGGTTATTAGATAGATTCACGAGTACTGCGGGCATATAGGTAGGAGTACGGCTGGGTTGGTCGTCTTGTTGAATATCCAGCGCAGCTGCAATTCTATCGCGCATATTTCCGTTAAGTTCAAGCATAGCATTCCTTAAAATGGCCCCTTCCTCTGGAGTGGAGAGCCTTAGCATAGCGCCGATGCGGACTAAAACGCGATCCGATCTATCTTCGGAGCTTAATCCCAACCAAGAGGCACGGACTCCTAAATAAGAATTATAGGCATCCCACTCCGTTGTTTGAGGATCTGAAAGAACTCTTACAGCATCTCCCATGGCTTGCATGGCTTTATGCGCAGGTTCGGTGTAAACAAGAGATGAGCGGTTATCGACATGGCCTAAAGCTCCTCCAACATCACAACCATGAACAAAGAGATCAACAGAGAGAGCAATGGGGTCTTTTGAGGGCAGACCGCTCTTTTTGAGTTTATTAAACATTCCCGGACCCCCTTCTAAATGAGTCACATGACCATAGTGAGCCAGATTAGCTATCTCGCAAAGGAGTCTTTTAGCAGCGCGAGGAAGGTGAGAGAAGGAGGGAGAGAGTTCAGGGTGCTCTTTAATAATTTGTATCGCTTCTCCGTAAAAATCATCATGGTCAGGTTGATTAATACCGTAAGGTTTAAATAATTCTCTTGCTTTTTCACTCTTTCCTATGTCGCCAAGCACTAAAGCCGTTTCCATAGCCTCAGCCATTTGCACTTCAGACAGTCCGTTCCATTTAGATTTTAACAATCTTTTTCCCTCTTGATGTAGCGTTAGAAAGCTTTCAAAAGAGAGTCTAATATCGCGGGGTTGCGCTGCAGTCAATACCTCATAGTCTTTGTAGGTACCCCTTAAAACGTGCCTTAAAAATTCGATTGTCATGATGGTTCTATCAAATTCAATCTCCTTTTTACCAAATAATTGTTCTGAATAGGCTCCATGCGCAGTTGCTCGGCCCTCTTCCGTTTTTCGAACATGGCCCTCAGCTAGCCATTTGACTTCAGGGTGTAGCTTCAAACATTCGTCTACCCAAGCCCTACCCTCGAGAGCAGAAAATACGACTGGCTTTGGAGGGATGTTGGCATTAACATATAAGGCTAAGGAAGTAAATGCAATTCCTGAGAAGAGTATGCCTAATCCTATTTGTCCTGCTTTTTTCATACTATCACCTGCTGGGTTCGCGAATGGAGAATAAGAGTAGCTTCGGGGATGAGAATAAAGGTTCGTTTGTAATTGTAAATGATTAACCATGATCTGTTGCGTAGAGCCCATCATCCCATACCTAAAAGGTAAACAATTTGAGACATAAGATCTTGTAAATCTAGAACATGAGCTGTTTCGTCCGATAAGCGCCATAATAAATTTTTTATCCTTCTTTAATCATTCTTTCAAAATCGAAAGTGATTGTAGATCAATAAAGGTTTTTCCGTAAAAGAAAAATCAAGATCTTAGCGTATCGCATTTGGCGGCTAAGATAGGTCAAAGCCTGTTCTCATTCATGTAAATGGAAGTGGATATTTCTCTGAAATCATCGACTTCAGTCTTTTCATTGAGAATGGAAATCATTGAATCGGCCGCAACTTCACCAACTTTTTTCTCGTAGACCAGCTAAGGTAGGGCTCATCTCACTATCAGGATCAAGAGGAACTATATTAGCATAATCAGCCATATTATTAGGTAATTGCTCCTCCTCTTCCTCTTCAGAGGAACTTATATCAGGCATAGGGAAAGTCAGTGCAGATTTCTGCAACCTCAACGCTTCTTCTAATCTATTAATGAAATCATTTATGCGATTATGATTATCTTGAGCCCTTTGTTCCTCCTCTTCCTCTTCGGTCGAGCTTTCCTCTTCAGACGAGCTTTCCTCATTTAGATCTATATCAGGTGATTGCGGCACAGGTAGTGTGGCAGCCTTTTCATTTAATCCACGGGTAAAATTAGATCCTAAACTAATTTCAACATAGTCGTGTCCGCCAAAAATTGTATGATCATATTTTAGACATACCTGGACAAAGGAAGTTTCATCCCGGTTAATTATTCTGAATGCATGAATGTTGGATTTTTTTTTGGAGGATAAAATCCTACTCGTAAAAGATTCATACATTCCAGTAAAGGTATTTTGAATATAAAGCGCTGTTTCTTTTGGAGAATTTTCAACGGTAAAAACAATATGATGATTAGCAACTAACATATTTGATAATAATATGCTTGTGCATTCAGAAATTTGAAGTGAAGGAAATCTAGTAACTTCCTCTGTTTGTAAATTGTAAAGAAATCTAAGATTTGAATCAAATTGAATAATAAAATGTGTATCATTTAGAAACCCTACATCATCATCAAAATCTTCCTCAACAGATTTTTTATCAACTTCATCATCACGCAAATGATCAGTAATGTTTTTTAGAAAAAAATCTAAGTTGAGTAATTCATACCTATTGAGACCCTCATTAAATTTGTATAGTTCGCGTTCTTCTTGTTCATCTAGAAAAACAGAAGGATTGGTAAAAAATAATTTTCCGGATGGACTAGCTTCAAGGATTGAACCTGGTATTTCTTGAGGAACTTGGCGAGTTTCACTATTCCATAACCGAATTATACTAACGCCATCGATACGGCAATTTAATAGAACAAGATCAGTGTCTTGAATTGGAAAAGCGTTATTTACTACAGCATTTAATTTGCTTTTTTTTGGGCGGGTTGGATTTGTTATGAGAACATCAAACCCAGCTTCATTATATGATCTTTTTTTTAGATTTTCTTCCGGATTAGTATTGAAACTGTTCGGCTCTCCTGGATTTGTTAAGAGAGAATCATCTTGCGCATTGCAACTATCCCGCAATACATTCCCTACTCTTGCAGGGGGAAGTGTAGGATCTGTTGGGCTAGTAGGAAAATGATAAAAAACTCCCTGATTTGTGATTATCTGAACTACTTTCTCCATCGATGATTCTATTTTTTTTTCTATTAATTTACAACTCACGACGTGGTCCATGACGGGGTCCATGTACCTACCAGAGTAGTCCCTGTGCATGCGAAAAGCGCCAATTTCTAAATCTCTATCGTTTTCTTTTATAAATAGTGTTGCATGAGCAACAGAGCCATTAAGCTCGATTGCAATATGCCCTTGAAAGTCATGGAAGTAACGCCTATCGTCTTGATATATCCAATCAGAAGGTTTCTCTTCTTCTTGAAGAGTAACATCTTTTTTTTGATAATAATTACTCATACCTCTGAGAGGAACTTTTTTAAGATTACCTATAAATGAACGATCTCCATTTCCGCTGTTGACGAAGAGAGAATGATAATCGAATCTAACGTTGGGCATAATAGAGCTAAATTGCTTGCAAGTTAATGCTGTAGCAAAACAATCCTTAGGGGAATTAAAAAAAGAAAAAATATGCTCTAATACTTCAGGAGGAACTCGTGGGTACTCTCGTTTTGCTTGAGGTAGAATGGCACGAAACTGCCTGCAAGTGGTTGCTGTAGCAAAATAATCTCTTGAGGTTTTGAAAAATGAAAAAATATGCCCTAATGCTTCCTCAGGTAGTGCTGTGAAACCCCCGCTTCTTACTTTCTCTACTTCCGTGTGAACGGAGGGCCACCAGGGGCCATTTTCTACGGCCATTTTTTACTCCTTAATAAATGCTTAATATACATATGTTACTTATTATTAGTGTTTTTTGCAATCTCGACTTTAAGATTTTTTGAATCACAAGAAATTTTGGAGTTGAAGAACCCAGCCGTAAAAGGGCACATTTAGATTCTTTCTTAGGTTTTGGATAAAGAACTGATTTACATGGCTCGCCTAACGCAAGGCTAGACCTACGATTGCGGCTTAGCTCCGTTCAAAAGCTATAACTCAGGCTTACAGCCTGAAAATCAATACTTTAATATACCTAGGGCGCTGCCCTTGTCATTACCCAAATTTTTCAAATTTAGAGTATATTGTTGTTTCATTTATGAATTAATGGAGCAAATGCAATGAATGCAAGCATAGACAAGAGTACAATTTTAGATTGGGCAGAAAAAAACTTTGGGACAGTTCAATTATTTGATAAGAGAAGGAAGAAACGCTTAATTACTATAGCAGAAAGGCTTGGAGAAAATAAAGGAAGTAGCCTTGCTCGTCTATTTGATGATTGGTATGATGTTAAGGCGACATACAATCTTTTAAGATTAAATTTAATGACACCTAAGACGATACAATCTACTCATCGTAATTTAGCTTATGAAGATATGCTGAATTGGCCAAAAGATGTGCTTGCCATTGAAGACTCTTCAGATCTATGCAACGGCCTCTTTAGCGCATACAGAAGTGATAGAAAGCTTAAAATATTTATTTTAAATCGGTTCTGTCCTCTTTGTCGATAGAGGATTCTTTGTCTGGCAAAGGGGGGGATCTCTTTTCACTAGCAGACTTTTTGTTGGTACTGACATAATATAAGGCACCTCCACCTCCGATGAAGAGTATGCCTAATCCTATTTGTCCTGCTTTGTTCATACTATCACCTGCTGGGTTCGCGAATGGAGAATAAGAGTAGCTTCGGGGATGAGAATAAAGGTTCGTTTGTAATTGTAAATGATTAACCATGATCTGTTGCGTAGAGCCCATCATCCCATACCTAAAAGGTAAACAATTTGAGCCGAAAGGTCTTACAAATCTAGAGCATGAGCTGGTTTGTCCGACAAGTGCCATCATAAATTTTCCTACTTATCTAAAAATTCTTCCAAAATGGAAAGTCATTGTAGCTCAATAGGATTTCTTCGAAAAGAAAAATCAGGGTTTGAGGGCATCGAATTTGGCGGCTAAGATAGGTCAAAGCCTGTTCTCATTCATGTAAATGGAATGAGCGAGGGTATGCAAGATAGTGGATATTTCTCTGAAATCATCGACTTCAGTCTTTTCATTGAGAATGGAAATCATTGAATCTGCTGGAACTTCACCATCTCTCTAGTAGGCCAGCTAAGGTAGGGCTCATCTCACTATCAGGATCAAGAGGAACTATATTAGCATAATCAGCCATATTATTAGGTAATTGCTCCTCCTCTTCCTCTTCAGAGGAATTTATATCAGGCATAGGGACAGGGAGTGTGGCACCATCTTTATTTAATCCAATCGCAACGTTAGATCCTAGACTTATTTCAACGTATTCGTAGATGGGCCCGCCAAAATTTGTATGATCATATTTTAGACATACTTGGACAAAAGAAGTTTCATCCCGGTTAATTATTCTGAATTCATGAATGTTGGATTGTCTTTTGGAGGATAAAATCCTACCCGTAAAAGATTGATATATTCCAGTAATGGTATTTTGAATATAAAGCACTGTTTCCTTTGTAGA
Source organism: Chlamydiota bacterium (assembly GCA_013287335.1). Classification (GTDB taxonomy): domain Bacteria; phylum Chlamydiota; class Chlamydiia; order Chlamydiales; family JAAKFR01; genus JABDDZ01. The sequence goes on from JABDDZ010000019.1 coordinate 8,677, forward strand.
ATTTGGAACGGTGAAAACAATATGATGATTAGCAATTAACATATTTGATGATATGTTTGTGACGGAAATTCGACGTTTAGGAAGTTTAGGAAGTTTAGTAACTTCCTCTGTTTGTAAATTGTAAAGAAAGAAACACTTACCATCTAATTGAAAAATCAAATATGTATCATTTAGAAAGCATACATCCACATCCCCATCATTATAAGAAATATTTCTATTTTTAAATAAATTTTCACAAAAATCTAAGTTGAGTAATTCATACTTATTGAGATCCTTATTAAATTTATATAGTTGGCATTCACCTGGCAAAAAAGAGCCGGTAAAAAATAATTTTCCGGATGGACTAGCTTGAAGGATTGAACCCGGTATTTTTTGAAGAATTTGGAGAGATTCACTATTCCATAAAAGCTTTATTGTATTGTCATTGATTTCGCAACTTAATAGAACAAAATCTGTGTCTTGAATTGGAAAAGCGTCCTTTACTAAAGTAATTATTTTGCGTTTTTTTTGGCCGGTTGGGTTTGTTGTGGGAGGATCAAACTTAGCTTTATCGTATGATCTTTTTTTTGGATTTCCTTCGAGCTTAGGGTTGGAACTGTTTGTGTTCTGCTTTTCTGCATGTGTTAAGAGAGAATCATCTTGCGCATTCCGACTATCCCGAAATATATTCAATACCCCTGGAGACAAAAGTTTAGAATCTGCTGGGCTTACAGGAAAATGATAAAAATCTCCCTGAGTTGTGATTATCTGAACTACTTTCGTTTTCGATGAATCTACTGTTTTTTCTATTAATTTATTACTCACGACGCAGTCCATATACAAACCAAAAGTGCCAATTTCTAACTCTCTTTCGTTTTCTTTTATAAATACTGTTTTATGAGTATCAGATTCATTGTCATCTAATTGAGCAAGCCTGGTTGCAAGATGCCCTTGATAGGGATTGAAGGAACGCCTATCGTCTTGATATTTCCAATCAGATGGTTTCTCTTCTTCTTGAAGAGTAATGTCTTCTTTTTTATAATGATTACTCATACAGCTAAGAGGAACTTTTTTAAAATAACCTATGAATGGAGGGTTTCGATTTCTGCTTTTGACAAAGAGAGAATGATAATCGAATCTAACGTTAGGCAAAATAGAGGTAAATTGTTTGCAAGTTAATGCTGTAGCAAAAAGATCCGTTCCGGATTTTAAAAAGGAAAAAATCTTATCTAATACTTCGCAGGAAAAACCGCCGATTCCCTCACTTCTTATTATTGCTACTTGAGGAGGAACTGGTGGAAATATTTCTCGTCTTTCTTTAGGTATCAAAACGCTAAACTGCCTGCAAGTTAATGCTGCAGCAAAACAATTCCTTCTACTTTTAACAAATGAAAAAATATGCGCTAATGCTTTCTCAGGTAGTGCTGTGAGACCCTCGTTTCTTACTCTCTGTACGTCTGCGTGAATGATGGGTTCACCACGGCGATTTACTGCTGTCATTTTTTATTCCCTAATAAATATAATCTTATTACATCAAATATCTATGTTACTTATTATTAGAATTCTTTACAAGTATTAACGGCTCTGTCCCTAAGCCAGTTAGAGGATTTGGCTGAGGTAGAGCCAGCGGCCTTGGATTTTCTCGAAGAGGCTTTTTTCGGTATAAGAGGCGTTCTTGTTCGTTTTGAATGAGCTAAGCCGCAATCGTAGGTCTAGCCTTGGGTTAGGCGAGCCATGTAAATCGATTCTATCCAAAACCTTGAAAGAATCCCATAGCCCTTTTAGGGCTGGGTTTTTCAATCTGCTGGATCTTCACCTTTTCTATTTAGTAGGCGAGCTAATAGATCGGCGTGGCTGGGGGGGGGGAGCGGAGGGTCTGCAAGGAGCTCCATGAGATGGCTTATGTCACTATCAATATCAAGAGGAACTATATCATCAGCATTAGCATAATTAGGCATATTAGATAATTGCTCCTCCTCTTCCTCTTCGGATGATGACGTTTCCCCTTCAGAGGAAATTATATCAAATGATTGCGGCGCAGGGAGTGTGGCACCATCTTTATTTAATCCAATCGCAACGTTAGGCCCTAAACTAATTTCAACATATTCGTAAGTGGGCCCGCCAAAATTTGTATGATCATATTTTAGACATACTTGGACAAAAGAAGTTTCTTCCCGGGTAATTATTCTGAATGCATGAATGTGGGATTTTCTTTTGGAGGATAACATTCTACTCGTAAAAGATTCATATATTCCGGTAATGGTATTTTGAATATAAAGCACTCTTTCTTTTTGAGACTTTTTTGTAAAAACAATATGATGATTAGCAACTAACATATTTGATAATATGCTTTCTAGTTTTGTTTTAGTTGTAAAAAATAGATTTGAAAGAAGTTCAGTAACTTCATAAGTTATTAAATTGTAAATATATATATTAGATGTAGGTCCTCGAATAAATAAATGTGTATCATTTAGAAACTCAAAATCATATGGTTCGCTAGAATACAATAGCTTGAAATGCAATTGTCTGGTTTGATCACCCCCAAAATTAGGAGTGCCAGTTCTAAATAAATCTAATCTAAGTAATTCATATTCATTGAGATCCTTATTAAATTTGTATAGTGGGCATTTGCCTTTAGAAAAAGAATCATCCGTAATAAAAAATAGTTTTCCGGATGGACTAGCTCTAGAGATTGAACCTGGTATTTCTTGAAGAATTTGGAGAGTTTCACTATTCCATAACCGCGTTATTTCATCGCCATTGATTAGGCAATCTAATAGAACAAGATCTGTGTCTGGAATTAGAAAAACTTTATTGATAACAGCATCTAATTTTCTTTTTTTTGGGTGGGTTGGATTTGTTATGAAAACATCAAACCCAACTCCATCATATGATCTTTTTTTTGGATTTCCTTCTCTTGTTAGGGAGGTGTCTTCAAGCATAGGATCGAAACTGTTTGTTTTCTGTTCTTCTGGTTTTGTATCTCGAAATATATTCAATTCCTTTGAAGGCTGAAGTGTAGGATCTACTGGGCTAGCAGGAAAATGATAAAAATCTCCCCGAGTTGTGATTATCTGAACTACTTTTGATGTCGATGATTCACCTTTTTTTTCTATTAATGCCAAACTCAGGATGTTAGAATTATAGTGCGTACGAAAAGTGCCAATTGTTAAATCTCCTTCGTTTAGAAATACTTTATTAAGGTCGACCACATCAGAGACCTCATCATCTGAAAAAAGGCCACTATCCTCATCTAATCGCGGAGTAGAAATAGTTCTAAGATACCCGCCTAGAAACGTATTGAAGAAACGCCTATCGTCTTGATATTTCCAATCAGAAGGTTTTTCTTCTTCTCCAAGAGTAATACCTTTGCATGGATAATAACCACTCATACAGCTAAGAGGAACTTTTTTAAAATAACCTATGAATGGAGGGTTTCTATTTCTGCTTTTGACAAAGAGAGAATGATAATCGAATCTAACATGGGGCATAATAGAGCTAAATTGCCCGCAAGTTTGCATTGTAGCAAAACAGTCTTGACCGGATTTTAAAAAGGAAAAAATCTTATCTAATACTTCGCGGGAAAAACCGCCGATTCTCTCGCTTCTTATTATTTCTACTTGAGGAGGAACTGGTGGAAATACTTCTCGTCTTTCTTTAGATATCAAAACGCTAAACTGCCTGCAAGTTAATGCTGCAGCAAAACAATCCCTTCTACTTTTAACAAATGAAAAAATTTTCTCTAATAACTCCTGAGAGAATGATATAATTCCCTCACTTCTTGCTCTTTGTGTTAATATGGGGACTGTAGGTTGTCCAAATCGATTTTCTGTTGGTTGCATCTTTTCTCCTTATAAAATCTTAATAAGCTTAGATATCTATATTACTGACTATTAGAGTTTTTTGCAATTATTAACGCCTCTATCAGCAGAGTTTAGAGGATTTGGCCGCTTAGGTAGAGCCAGCGGCCTTGGATTTTCT
>JABDDZ010000019.1:12736-26332 GCA_013287335.1 Chlamydiota bacterium
CTGACTATTAGAGTTTTTTGCAATTATTAACGCCTCTATCAGCAGAGTTTAGAGGATTTGGCCGCTTAGGTAGAGCCAGCGGCCTTGGATTTTCTCGAAGAGGCTCTTTTCGGTATAAGAGGCATCTTGTCAACTTCTCTTTTATAGGCGAGCTCATTGATCAGGTGGCTTGCACTACCAAGGGGCGAGAAGGAAACTTGTAAGGCCGCTTATGTCTAAATGAGTATCGAGAGGATCAAGAACTATATCATCCATACCTGGTTGTGGCGCCAATGGCTGCTCCTCCTCTTCCTCTTCAGGGAAGCTCACCCATCTAGACGAGCTATCAATATGAAATGATTGCGGCATAGGGAGTGTGGCAACATTTTCATTTAATCCAATCGCAACATTAGATCCTAAACTAATTTCAACGTATTCGTAAGTGGGCCCGCCAAAATTTGTATGATCATATTTTAGACATACTTGGACAAAAGAAGTTTCTTCCCGGGTAATTATTCTGAATTCATGAATATTGGATTTTCTTTTGGAGGATAAAAAAATTCTACTCGTAAAAGATTCATACATTCCTGTAATGGTATTTTGAATATAAAGCACTCTTTCTTTTTGAGACTCTTTAAAGGTAAAAACTATATGATGATTAGTAGCTAACATATATGATAATATGCTTTCGAGTTGTGTTGCAGGATTAAAAGAGTGACATGAAAGAAGTTCAGTAACTTCATCTGTTTGTAAATTGTAAATATATATATTAGATGCAGGTCCTCGAATAAATAAATGTGTATCATTTAGAAACTCAAGATCAACTGGTTTCTCAGAATACAATCGCTCGAATTGCAATTGTCTGTCTTTATCACCCCCAAAATTAGGAGTGCCAGTTCTAAATAAATCTAATCTAAGTAATTCATACTCATTGAGATCCTTATTAAATTTGTATAGTGGGCATTTGCCTTTAGAAAAAGAATCCATAATAAAAAATAGTTTTCCGGATGGACTGGCTCTTAAGATGGAACCTGGTATTTCTTGAATTATTTGGCGAGTTTCACTATTCCATAACCGTGTTACTTCAGCGTCAATTAAGCAATCTAATAGAACAAGATCTGTGTCTTGAATTTGAAAAGCTTTATCTACTACAGCATTATTTAATCTTCTTTGTTTTAGACTGGTTGGATTTGTTGTGGGACTTTGCAACTCGGTTGTACTATACGGTCTTTTTTTTGGATTTTCTTTTGTTGATAAAAGGGGGGCTTGAAGCCCATCTTCTTCTGGATTTGTAGAATTATCTAGCGTATTCAAACTATCTTGAAATACATTTAATTCCCTTGAAGGTGGAAGTTTAGGATCTACTGGGCTAGCAGAAAAATGATAAAAATCTCCCTGAGTTGTGATTATCTGAACTACTTTCGATGTCGATGATTCACCTTTTTTTTCTATTAATTTCAAACTCAAGATGTTAGATTCGATTGACATACGGAAAGTGCCAATTTCTAAATCTCCTTCGTTTATAAATACTGTTTGAAGGGCGACCTCAGAGGAATCATCGTAATCTGCAAAAAGGGCATTATCCTCATCTAATCGCTTAGTAGAAATAGTTTTAACATACCCCCCTTGAAAGCAATTGGAGTAATGCGTATTGTTTTGCTTTCCCCAATCAGAAGGTTTCGTAATACCTTGGTATGGATAATAACCACTCATACACCTAAGAGGAACTTTTTTAAAATGACCTATGAATGAAGAGTTTCCATTGCTGCTTTTGCCGAAAAGAGAATGATAATCGAATCTAACATGGGGCGTAATAGAGCTAAATTGCTTGCAAGTTAATGCTATAGCAAAAAGATCCGTTCCGGATTTTAAAAGGGAAAAAATCTTATCTAATACTTCGCAGGAAAAACCGCCGATTCTCTCACTTCTTATTATTTCTACTTGAGGAGGAACTGGTGGAAATACTTCTCGTCTTTCTTTAGATATCAAAACGCTAAACTCCCTGCAAGTTAATGCTGCAGCAAAACAATCCCTTCTACTTTTAACAAATGAAAAAATATAATCTAATAACTCCTGAGAGAATGATATGAGTCCCTCGCTTCTTGCTCTTTGTATTAATGGGTGAACGTCGGGCCACCAGCGGCGATTTTCTACTGCCATTTTTCACTCCTTAATAAATACTTAATACACCTATATTGCTGACTATTAGAGTTTTTTGCAATTATTAACGCCTCTATCAGCAGAGTTTAGAGGATTTGGCCGCTTAGGTAGAGCCAGCGGCCTTGGATTTTCTCGAAGAGGCTCTTTTCGGTATAAGAGGCATCTTGTTCATTTTGGATGAGTTCGGCGCGAAAAGTCACAGTGCTAAAGGGCTCACTCAGCTCCTTATCTATGATCGAGAGTCCTTTAAAGGTGGTTGTACTGCAGAAGTTGTTGATCTTCGCTTTTAAGATAGCTCGAGGAAGCAGCAAGTCGCGATGTTTGGGGTGGCTTGTCTCAATAATATAATCGATTTTCGATAGAGCATAGGCGCTATAGCGAGAGCGCATCAGATCCAAAGCTGTTGGTGGAAGGATGCCTTGATGAAAAGGTTCGCAGCAGGCTGCATATTTTTTTCCACTATGACAGGGGCATTGCATATTCTAATACCTCACAGATGGCATCGGCAGCTTTTTTAGAAGCGTTCTGTTCAAATAAAATATCCTGCATTCTTTGGCATCCCAGGACTGCCTTTTCATAGGCAAGGCTATCAAATACCAATTCTTTTAAGGCATCAGCAATTTTTTGGCTATCAAGTGCATTATGGACAAATTCAGGAAAGATATTCTCCTCGCAGATGATATTTACCAGGCTATAGGCTGGAAGACGGATTTTGAAAAGATATCTACCCACATAATAGTTCAAATTCGTAAGTCCATAGGTGACAACAGTCGGAGTTTTATGCAATCCCAATTCTAAAATGACGGTTCCACATGTTGCAAGGGCGCATTTTGCCTCCCGCATGAGCTCATAGCGCCACTTACCTGGAACAAGAAGAATCTCATCCATAGAAAATGGGCTCTTTTTAATGATTTCCAGGATCTTCTCTTCCAACTTTTCTTCTGCAATAGAGATCGCAAATTGAAATTGTCCCTGAGCTTTAAGCTTAAAGGCAGCTTCTAGCTGGACGGGGAGGTTACTTTCTATCTCATGCATCCTGCTGCCCGGGAAGAGGGCGATTAAAGGCTCGGATCGAAGAGATTTTTTCCAGGATAAGTCATAATCATGAGCAAGAGTTGTCTGGACAAGAGGATGGCCAATGTATTTCACTTTTAGCTCTTTAGCAGAGAAGCATCTCTTTTCGAAGGGGAGGATGGAGAGGAGCAGATCGAGATTTTTAGAGAGGGATTTAACCCGTCCTTTTCTCCATGCCCATACCGAGGGACAGACATATTGGATGACTTTGCCGGGATACTTTCCTTTTTTAAGAGCTTTTGCTAAAAGCATATTAAAGTCGGGATAGTCGATCAAGATGACAGCTTCGGGAGGTTTTTGTAGGATTGCACGTTTGAGTTTACAAAAGCTGATAAAGAGTTTGGGGAGCTTTTTTAAAACTGCCGAGATACCCATCACCTGAAAATCGTGCAAAGAGAGCAGGCTCTCAATCCCCTCCTCCTCCATTTTTTCTCCTCCTACACCATAGAAGCTGGCATGGGGAAGGCGCGCTTTAAGGGCTTGAAGAAGCTCGCCCCCTAAGATATCACCACTTTTTTCTCCCGCGAAGATAAAAAATTTCCCTTTTACTATCTCTTGGGGGCGCTTTTTTAAAAGGACAATATTGCGCAAGTAGGGGATAAGACCCGTCCCATAGGCAAGGATATTTACAATATCTCCCAAGCGGATAAAGTAACATAGGGCGCAGGTAGCTCCAAAAAATGATAGCCAAAAGAAAGAAGGGGAGAGCTCGCTTTTTTTAGACTTTTCAGCAAAGTACCATTGAAGCCAAAAACGTGTTGCAAATAGAACCAGTCCAAAAGATCCCAGCAGATGCCAGAAAAGAGCAATCTCCGTTGTTTGAGCTTTTGCCCAGGGAAGTTTAGGAGGGCGCATCCAGGAAAATCCCTCACCTAAGAGGTAGCTCTGACAAAAAAAGAGCGCACTCACTCCAAGAAGTGATATAGCGAGCAAAAAAAGCATGGTTCTAAAGCGTTTAGGTCGCGCGCTTGTCAAATTGAGATTGCGCCAAGCAATTGTTCCATTAATACTTTGAATGAGAGAAACGGGATATTGCATCTGAATAAGGCTATGGAGAACCATAATGGCATTGGCAACAAGAGAAATTTTCCAAAAGCTTTTGGGAGTAATGCTTCTTTCGCGCTTCTCTGAATAGATCCACTGCAGCCAGAAACGGAGGCCAAAAAGAAGGGTGGCAATTAGTCCTATCGGATAGAGAAAACTGCGGAAAGAATCGCTCATTTACGGATCTCATGATGGAGTTTTCTCTTACGCATCCATCTCACAACGAACATATCAACAATGGGTGCCAGACTTCTATTGAAAAAATGGTACTTTGTTTTTCCTTTGACTCTCTTGCGGTGAGAGACCGGGACTTCGATGACAGTAAATCCCTCGATGAGAAATAGGGCCGGAAGAAATCGATGCATCCCATTATAGAGGTTTATCTTTGCAAGAGCCTCCTTGCGATAGAGCTTAAGAGAGCAGCCCGTGTCATGCATCTTATCCTGGCACAAACGGGAGCGCACCCAATTTGAGACAGTGGAAGTGATCTTCTTAACTTTTGGATCCTGGCGGTCTACTCTCCATCCGCAGACAAGGTCAGCCTCTCTTTCTTTTTCAATAAGCTTAGGGATATCCTCCGGATTGTTTTGCAAATCCCCATCGAGTGTGATGACAAACTCTCCTCTTGCATTTTCAAATCCTGCACTAAAGGCGCTGCTCTGTCCAAAATTACGTGTAAAAGATAGAATGCGTAAGAAAGGCTTTTGCAGAGCGAACTCTTCCAACAGGGGGAGAGTCTTATCTGTAGACCCATCATCGATACAGAGAAGTTCCCACTCCTCTCCTATCTTCTCCATCACAGATTCCACCTCAAAAATCAGAGGGACAATGTTTTCTTCTTCATTTTTCAGCGGAATGACAACTGTGTATTTGATGCTCATAATACCCTCAAAAGATCTCTAGCCCAGAGCGCTCCCTCTTCAAAAGTCTCTTTAGAAGTCCCATGCCCCTGGAAACCAATAGAGGGAGTAATGCGTAATTCAATGGATAAGCGACGTAAGTTTTTTTGGTGCGCAAGGTTCGCAAGTTCACGTACAAAAAAATAGCAGGCATCCGTACTGACGCGCTCATCGTGATTGCCGATATAAAAACGAAAATGTTTCAGATGTAGAATATTATCATTTAATTTACTTAAATCAAAATATTCCATTTTTTTTAAGAATGCAGGGCTATTTTTTTCTTGAAATTCTTTTATCGTAGTTAAGGTCGTTAGAGGGGCAAATCCTAAAAGAATTTTTACATTTTTTTCTCTTGCTGCAAGGTGGGTTGCGATAAAGGCTCCTCGGGAAAGCCCCCCCATGGCTAGATGGTTCTTATCGATGATTCCCTCATCAATCAACCAGTGGATGATAAGCGTTGTCTCATCCAAAAAAGGAGAGAGAAAGTCGGTTCCTGCAAAGGCTGTTTGCGCCCACCCCTCCATTGCTTTGAACTTATCAAATCCGGGTCCATGAAAAGGAATCGTTAAAGAAAAAATCCGTATTTTATCTTCCTGAAAAAGGTGGATGGGGGAGTTGTAGGGAGGAAGGGTCAGGCTCTCTTCTCCGGAGAGGGAGAAGTAGAAAAAGGCAGGTAAGGTCCCTTCACTTAATGGAGGCCCTACAAAAAAAAGAGGAATAGAAAAGGGGGTGGAAAGTGAGACTAATCGCATGAAAGCTAGGACTCTTGATGCTTTTCAAAAAATTCGTTAAAGCTCTGCTTCCAGAAGCTATAAGGTTTAAAAAGTCTATGATCAATGAGGGTGCGCAGCTTTAAAAAACTCAAAGCTTTGGCAAAATCCCTCTGTTTAGCGATGCGCGTGCGGACTCTTTTTTTGGGATCGAGGGGGGTGAGCCTATACTGCAATTGGCAAAGAGCTTGCGCTTCTTGTCGAATTCTACGTGGAAAATGGGAGAAAGCAGAAAAAAGAAGAGTGTGAATCAGCTCGGCGCAAAGGTCGATAATCTGCCCAAGATGAGGAAGTGTCTTTTTCTCGATAAACTTCCTGCTTATCTCAGCCTCCAGGATGGGAAAGATAATACAGGCTGTCAGTAAACACCTGTCTAGAGACTCCTCTTCTCCCTTTTGATTTATCGAATCAGCCGCTTTGAGATAGGAGTAGATTACCTCGCCAATCTCCTGATGGAAGTAGCTCTCTAACATAGGAAAGAGGATTTTAAGAAGCTCTGATTCTGTAAGAAGTCGGAAAAATGGCTCTGCTGCCCCCGATTCGAGCATCCGAAAAATCTCTTCAAGCACCCTTGCAGGAGAGCTTTTAATGATTTCATTGCGGCAGTTATAGAGGGCTTCTACAGCCTTTTCTTCAGCCTGGAACCCAAAGCGGGCGCGGAATTTTTGAAAGCGGATCATGCGTACAGGGTCTTGGCGAAAGCGCGCTTCGGGATTGCCAATCGAGCGCAAAAGGTGTTTTTGCAGATCTTCAAAGCCCCCAACATAGTCGATGATCTCATGCAACTTCGGATCATAACAGAGGCCATTGATTGTAAAATCGCGTCTTAAAACATCCTCTTTAGGAGAGCCCCACATGTTATCCATCGTGATGAGTTCCTCTCCTTGAGGATCGCCTGATCTGAAAGTAGCCACTTCAACGACAAAGCGGCCGAAGCGGACATGGGCGAGGAGAAACCTGCGGCCGACTAATATGCACTGCCTGCGAAATAATTTTTTAATCTCTTCGGGTCTCGCGGATGTGGAGACATCATAGTCTTTGGGCTTCTTGTTCATCAGAAGATCTCTCACACTGCCGCCTACAAGGTAGGCTGTATGTCCAGCTTTTTGGAGGCTTTCAATCACAAAAAGGGCATTGGGATCGATTAAATGATTCCGAATGTGATGTTCCTCTGAAGAATAGATTCTCAATTCATTAGTTTTTGTCATTAGCTCGAGGTAGCAAATAATTATAAGTTCGTGCCATAATACAAGGGTGGCCTTGAAAATTCAAAGGCATTTATGCATTTCACGATCGGTTTATAATTTTATTATAGATGGGGAGGAAAACATTATAAGAAAAATATTTTTTACAGAGTTCTTCATACCGGGGAAGGTCATAGATTTCTGCAAAGAGTTTTTTTGAATAGTATGTTTGGCTATAGAGCATCTTACGTCCTCCCATTTTATGAAGAATCTCCTCGCACTCAGCCGTGAGTTCCGGAACCGGTTTTCCCTTTTTAGGGACTCCATAGAGGCCGATATTTATAAAATTTTTTTGATTTTCGCTAAAATGGGGCGAGAGGATTTGGGGGGTTGAAGTTCCAAGGATAGGACAGAGCCACATAGGAAAGATGCCCGTCTTTTCATTGAATGTCTCGAAGGCCTCTTCCACTTTATCAAGAGGGGTATAAAAGTCCTGGATAAAGAAGAGTTGTTCGGAGAGTTCTTTGGGGACTTTATGCCACACCTCATAGAGCCGCTTACTTGAAAGGACCGAACCAAAGAGGGTGCGAAAAAGCAGAGAGGGGTGTGTTCTGGGAGTGAGTTTGGAGGCCGTTTCGCTGATTTTAGAGATCACCTCGGGGAGGCGCCACTTAAGAGCAATTTGAACCATAGAGGGCCAGGAGAGAAGATAGCGTCCCATCCAGAAGGCGCCCCTGTCAAAGCGAAAGAGATAATCGGTAAGAGGCATGTCGACTTCAATCTGGTCAGCTTTTGCTGTACTCTCGGTGATCTGTTGATAATACCAGGGATCCCAGGAGTGTTTTTGTGAGAAGAGACGATTGGTTGAGAAGGTATCGGTATAGGAGCCGGTAATGAGGACAGCCCAGTTTTTGGCAAGGAGTCCCCCTTCGATGATATCAGGTCGCTTAGCGTTATTAAAAGAGAGCTGCATCTCTCTGATAAGCGCTTGACTTGAGGAGAATTTGGTTAGCTTTAGTCGGACCCCCTTTTTAGCTTGCGTGAGCTTAAGGGTAACAAGAGTGAGAATGGCGAGAGTTCCGTAGGATCCGCTCATGCCATAAAAGAGGTCGGAGTTTTCCTCTTGGTTGGCTTTTAGAAGAGTGCCATTGCCGAGGAGCAGTTCATATTCGATGCAGGTATCGTTGAACTGGCCATACTTATGAGAGGTGCTCTCAAGAGCCGCGCCATTGATGGCGCCCCCTACTGTGATAGTTTCAAACTCGGGAACGATAAGGGGAATGAATCCATACTTTAGAGTCGCCTCTGTCAATTCCCGAATGGTGACTCTTGGCTCGACTGTGGCAGTGCACTTAAGAGTGTCGATTGCAAGTATTGCATTGAAAGCCGAGAGATCGATTGTATCGGCATTATGCTTATACTCTCCACTACGGAGAGTGTTTGATTGAGTGTATTTTAGGGTAAGAGGCTTAAGCGCTTTTCTCTGCTGTAGCATCTCTTGGCATTTTGCTACCTGGAGGTCGTGCTCTTGCCTAGATTTAAAATGAACCATAGCATCTTAATTAAATGGTATTATGAGAATTTTTGCAACATCCCTTTCAGACTTGAATCCTTTTGAGAAGGTGGTTGAGAATGAGGGAAGCTTTATCATCCAAAAAATCACCATCATCGTAGCTCCCATCATTTCTGCGGGATGTTTGACAGGGATTGTAACGCTCTATGTTTTGCAAGGTTTTACATCTGTCTACTGGATTCCAATGGTAATAACATCTGTTGCTGCCCTCTCGGCCGGTTCTTTTACTGTTGCGCTCTTCTCTGTTTCGGGGATACGTACCTATAAAGCATATAAACAAAATGCTGAGATAAAAATTGCCCCGGGAAACTCCACTCCCATCCCAGAGCCAATTAATGTTATCAGCCCACCCCCAACTCCCCAAGAACCACTCCCTCTGGAAGAGGAGAGTGCAAAGTTCGTTGTAGAAGAGGAAGTCATTCAGGAAGCACCTCCTCAGGAGGGACCTCCTCAGGAGGCACCTCCTATAGTCCACCAAGAAATAAGGGAACCGAAGAAAGCAATACCCTATCACTTTACTAATGAAGAGCTGGCTCTTTTAGAAGAGATTATGGCGCTTGATCTGGATGAGCCACAGATACCGACTCAAGTTGAAGAGATTGTGGCGCTTGATCTGGATGAACCAGAGATTCCGCCTCAAGTTTTGGAATTTCCGAGAGCACACTTTAAGGCGCTTCTAGACCTCTTTCCTAAAAAAAAGGAAGAGAAAAAGCCCTCCGTGAATACCAGGGTTGCACTCCTCCTTGATAGTCAAAACGTTATTCTAAGCCAAAATTCTTTGGAACTGATTGCATTCATTGAAAGTGAGTATTCTTGGCTCTTAGACCGAAATGCCTTTAACTGGTTGAAGAATATTGATTCTCCTACAAAGGATAAGAATCCTAAACTTGAAAGCACAAAAAGGGAGATCGCGCCCTATTTTTTCGATTTGAAAAATCACCTTTTAGAAGCTCTAGCCGCTCATTGGGAGGAGTGTTCGAAAGGGTACCCCAGGGGAGCTATCGAGAAGGCTCTCACCCTCTTTACCAAAAATCTTACATTAAACAAAAGGGGGGGAGAAGCTCAAAAGGAAAATTATTTTGCCTGGGGCGTCCTCTATCCTCTTCTTTTACGTTTCTTTTATCATCTTGGGTCGGAAAGAGAAGCCTTCTTTTTGGAGGTGATTAGCGCTACTGAATCCTTTCTGCAAGATTTAGAGCGGGATTCGCCTAACCCGACGGCACTTTTTTGCATTGAGCTTTTTAAAAACCTTATCCTCCCTTTTAAACTTCTTCTTAGTGAAAAAGAGTATCATGGCAAGAAGTTTTTGATTCATCTTATCCATGCTGCTCTTTTTCAGATATGGCCAATGATTTTACAATCGGTATTAGAAGATAAGCAAAATGATTACAAGGCCACTAGAAAAAAGCGGAAGAAAGAAAAAGCAAATATAGATAACTCAATAAGACACTACCAACAGATCCAAAAGAAGATAAAAGTTTATGCTACAAGTGACCAGCTTGGGGATGCGCTAGATATTGTCCCCCTCTTTCAAGAAGCACTAGAGGAATGGAAAGAGGCGCTCGTTAAATTGAAAAAAGCTAATTCTGCAAAAGGAGGCCAGATATTTTTCCTTCAAACAACTCTGAATGAGGTTCTTCCATTTCTGGCAAAATATACCTCCGATCTTTTCGAAATAGGAGAGCCTTCTTGCCCTGTGGATGAAATCCAATCCTATTTGCATAGGCTAAAGGAAATAAAAAATGATCCTTTTGGGATCCCCGCACAACAGCCTCTCGGCGCGCTCAAGATACCAGATGCCCCCTACTCTCTTACTAAAGAGGCTGTAGAACTTGTTCCCACAATTGATCACTTCGCTTTAGCCCTGAAAGAGGTTTACGTGAAAAACATAAAAACCGAGTTGCCCTCACTTTTTTTGGGAAGCCAACGCCGCAAGAAGTACGTAGAGCTTCATAGAGATGCATTGAAAATTCTTGATGCTCTCTCCTCTTTTATCCCTACAATTTTTGGGGACTCTGCAACAAGTATAGGAGACTTTCTTGCAAAAACCTTTTTAATCACTCCCCATTGGCTGAAGATTTATCCCGATAAAGAGTCTCGAGCCAATCTGATTAAACAACTCATTACACTTCTCACAGAGCCTCTAAAGGAAGCCGGTATCGATACGAGACAAATCGAAGCATTAGCTGCTGTAGCAATAGAGGATGTCCTCAAAAAACTGGAAAATCCTGATATCAAAATCAGTGAATTGGAAGAAATCTGGCAACGCTTCCCCTTGCATGATCTTTTTTTGGTCATCTTTTTTGTTCTCTTTGGGGTAAGGCATTTTGAATTCATCCGTCCCTGGCTTGCCAACCATTCAGATTCCCTCGTCGATATCATCCTTGAAATTGGTGATGAAGAAATTAAAGAAGATGAGACTGCAATACGGTGGGGCTTCAAGGTGGCACTTAAAATTTTGGCTCCTCTTAGTGGATTAGCGCTGGGGAGCTATCCGGGGAAAGGCTCTCTTGTAAGAGCGGGTGTAGCTCTCTCTTATTCTATAGGAAGAAAGAAGGCAGATTCCTTTAGAGCACAGCGGGTTCGGGATGGCGAAATTGATGAAGAAAGGGCTGTATACGAAGCCAAGATTGATAATTTATGCTTTGATTTATCCCAGCCCTTTGTCACCTTTCTATTTTTAGCTCTCTTTGGAGGTGGATGGTGGGGAGGAAGCAGCAAAGCTGAAAAAGCTCTTAGCTCTTTTGAAGAAAAGCTGAGTCTCTTCTATAGAGGCCTTTATACCTTCGACCCCCATCAGATGGCCGCAGATGCTCCTGCTCTGCAAAGCCACCTCCAATCCCACCTCAACACCCTCCTCAATTCAAAAAAGTTTGCATAATTTTTATGCAAATCATGTGACTGCTTGGGCCGCGTGTTTATAATTGCGGAGACTCTTTCCTTGGCAATTGATTGGAAATAACGAAGTTTTTCTGTGAACTCTGAGTGATAAGTCTTTGAGGATTTGATTTCTATGGGAACTTTACTTTTCTGGAGTTCAACTTCATTTTAGTCGAAAGAGAGATTCCCCGCAAATAGATGCATCAATTTCTTGATTTAAAAATTTGCAAAAACACATGTTAAAAAGATACTTAACAATAGGTTGTGAAGATGAGTTCTCTTTTTTCGGTGAAGGATAAAGTTATTGTGATTACAGGCGCATCCTCTGGACTGGGATGCCATTTTGCCAAGACCCTTGCGCGGGAAGGCGCCAGGGTCGTTATGTGTGCACGCCGTCTGGATAAACTAAGGGTAATTGCTGAGGAGATCACAAAAGAAGGGGGGATTGCCATGACCCTTGAGCTGGATGTGAAAAATGGGGCAAGTGTAAAAAAACTTGCTCCTGCTGTTGTGAGTCAGTTTGGTCAAATTGATGTGCTCATTAACAATGCAGGGGTGGATGCTAGAAAGAATCTTTTTGAAACAACCGAGATGGATTGGGCGCCTGTGGTTGATACAAATCTTAAGGGAGTGGTTTTTGTGACTCAAGCTATTGCTGCCCAAATGGTAGAGAAGAAAAAAGGGGGGAGCATCATCAATATCTCCTCTGTCTCGGATCTTTTGGCATTTAAGGGGGGGAATCCGGCCTACATGATTTCCAAGGCAGGCATCTCCCATTTTACTCACCTATTGGCCCTTGAGCTTGCCAGTTCGAATATTCGAGTGAATGCAATAGCTCCCGGAGTCTTCCGCACAGAGATAAATGCTGATCTATTCGACACTGACATCAGCCGGATGCTACAACCTAAAATTCCTCTTTTAAAATTTGGCCAATTAGATGATTTGAATGGAGCCCTGCTTCTCCTCTCCTCTGATGCATCGCGGTACATGACCGGCACAATTATTAGGGTCGATGGGGGACTTGGAATTAACAAATTATAAAGCTAAGAGCCAAAGGTCAGAGAGAAGTTGGAATTTAAAAAATTCTTGCTGAATAAGGAATGATTATTTAAACAGAAAATAGAATCGTGTTGATTCAGGGGGAGCGCAAAAAAAAATGTCTTCAGATTTATTTCAATTTGGCCCTCTTCCAACAGACGCAATTACCGGGAGTTATTATAATTATGGATTAGTAGCATTATCTTATTGTATTGCTGTACTTGCCTCCTATGTTGCATTAGATATGGCTGGGCGTCTGCGCATTGAGTCCAATAAACAGACTAAACTCTTCTGGTTATTAGGAGGTGCATTTGCCATGGGGGCTGGGATATGGTCGATGCATTTTATTGGAATGCTAGCTTTTATTATGCCCATGCCAATGGATTACAATAGTTTGTGGACAGGGTTTTCCTTATTGGTGGCAATACTTGCTTCGGGCCTTGCTCTATTTTTGTTAAGAGAACCCAATCGTCCTTTCATTTATCTGGCTTTTGGGGGTTTTTTAATGGGCCTCGGTATTGCGACCATGCATTACACTGGAATGAGAGGCATGGAGGGGGTAAATATACACTATTATCCAGGTTTATTTCTTCTTTCTGTTCTTATTGCAATATTTGCTTCTGAAGCTGCCCTCTGGTTAGCCTTGCGAAGTAATGAGGGCTCCTTTAAAAGACAGATGCTCTTAAAAGCGATCAGCGCTCTCATTATGGGTGCTGCGATCTGTGGAATGCACTACACTGGGATGGCAGCTGCTGTATTTACCCCTATAGAAAATGCGCATTCAGCTTCTCTTGCCATACCCCTTTATCAATTAGCTTTTTATATTGCGGGGATTACTGTCGCGATCATCGGGATTGCATTACTCACATCTACTCACAAACGATTACTAACTAGTGCTATACAAAATGAAAAAGATTTTTTGAATGCTATTCTGGACAATCTTGATGATGGAATTGTTGCTTGTAATGTTAAGGGTAAAGTGACTCTACTGAATA
>JABDDZ010000020.1 GCA_013287335.1 Chlamydiota bacterium
TGGAAAGCTATGGATGGTGATGCGGATAAGTCCTTCATCTGCTTTAGAAAGAAATGTGACGAGGGGTTTTGTTGTATCAACAAGAGACTCTGTTAAAAGAGGATCAACCCTTTGCCAATCCAGGGGCGCTTTTGCACGGTAGATCGGTGAAGCTCCACTTCTTCCGCAAATCTCCTGTCTCTGAAAGCAAGGAGAGCTTTTTGGGCAGTTTTGGCAGGAGATCAAGCCTAGTAGCAAAAGAAAGAGCTTATGCATATTACCTCGAGAGGGAATAAAGCTTTTACTTTATCAGAATAATTGTTTATGAAAACAGGGAAAGAGGAGTGGACCCTTGCATTCTCATGGTTGGAACTATGCCCAGATCGCTAATGTGGGTTTCATCGAAGAAGAGTACAAAAAGTATCTAAAGGATCCCGCAAGTGTGGAATCCTCCTGGAGGTATTTCTTTGAAGGGATGGAAGTCGCAGGATATGGAAGAGAAGGCAAAGAGTGCAAGGACTTTAGGGTTTTTCATTTAATCCAGTCCTATCGTATTTTTGGCCATTTAATGGCGAATATTAACCCTATTGCGACGAAGCCTCCGGTTAGACCAAGAGAGCTTGAAATTGAAACCCTTGGATTTAAAAGAACAGAGCTTTCAGAAAACTTCCCAACCTATGGATTGCTTGAAAAAGAAGTTGCGCCTTTGCAGGAGATCATTACAACTCTGGAGCAGATCTACTGCGGCACAATTGGCGTTGAGTATATGGGTTGTCAATCTCCAGAGCTTGAAAAGTGGCTGCAAACCCAGATTGAAAAGAGTCGTTTTCGTCCACGCTTCTCCATTGAAGAGAAATACAGGATCTTTCAACAGCTCAATAAAGCTGAGCTCTTTGAGATTTTTTTGCATACAAAGTATGTGGGGCAGAAGAGATTTTCTCTAGAGGGCGGTGAGACCCTTATTCCTATCTTGTCTGAGGTTGTAGAGTTAGGTGCAATGCTTGGGATAGATGAATTTGTTCTAGGGATGTCTCATCGGGGGCGTCTCAATGTCCTCTCTAATATCATGAATAAATCCTATCAGATGGTTTTTAGCGAATTTGAAGATTTCTATGATCCGAGCCTCACAGAGGGGTCAGGGGATGTAAAATATCATAAGGGATTTTCCGCCGATGTGGTGACTCAGAATGGACACAAAGTGCATATTGGCCTTTCTCCTAATCCCTCTCACCTGGAATCTGTCGATGCTGTTGTTATGGGAAAGGTGCGGGCAAAGCAGGTTTGCCGTCAGGATGAGGAGAAAAAAAAGATCTGCCCTATTCTTGTGCATGGAGATGCAGCTCTTGCTGGACAGGGAATTGTCTATGAAACCCTGCAATTTTGCAATTTGCAAGGATATGGAACGGGAGGGACTATCCATCTTGTTGTGAATAACCAGATCGGTTTTACAACCCTCCCCAAAGATTCTAGGTCCACACCTCACTGCACAGACATCGCCAAAAGTTTTAGTTTCCCCATTTTTCATGTCAATGCCGAAGATCCAGAAGGGTGTGTCTTTGCGGCAATGCTTGCCATTCAACTTCGCCAACGCTTTGGATGTGATGTTTTTATCGATCTTAACTGCTATCGGAAGTATGGCCATAATGAGGGCGATGAGCCAGCGTTTACTCAGCCCTTAGAATATCAGATTATACGCAAAAAAAAATCGATCCGCGAGATCTACCGAGATGAGCTTATCAGTCATGGTCATCTCGAGAAAAAAATGGCAGAAGAGTGTGAAAAGGAGTTCTCTTCTGGACTTCGCCTTGAACTTGATGAGCTCCAAATCAAAAAAGGACCCTCTATTCCCGAAGCCTTTGCAGGAGTCTGGAGCGCGTATCGAAGAGTTGAACTTAAAGATCTCTTTGTTCCTGTTAATACAGGAGTTGCAGAAAAGCAATTGGTGGAGATTGCAACAAGGATATGCACTCTCCCTCAAGACTTTCATCCTCATCCTAAAGTGAAAAAGCTCTTTGAGGAGAGGCTAGCAATGTGCAATGGGCCTCCTGATGAGAAGAAAATTGATTGGGGAATGGCCGAACAGCTTGCCTTTGGCTCTCTTCTAGTTGAGGGGAGCCATGTACGTCTCTCCGGACAGGATTGCCGGCGGGGGACTTTTAGTCAAAGACATGCAATGCTTGTTGATCAGGAGAACAATAGAAGATATTTCCCCTTAAGCAAGTTGAAAAAAGAGCAGGGACGCTTTGATGTCTTTAACTCTCACCTCTCTGAATTTGCCGTTTTGGGATTTGAATTTGGATATTCCCTCTCTTACCCCGCAGCTCTTGTCTTATGGGAGGCGCAATTTGGGGATTTTGCAAATGGGGCGCAAGTGATTATTGATCAATATATCTCCAGCTCCGAGCAGAAGTGGTATCGATTTTCTGGGCTGACACTTCTTCTGCCCCATGGTTTTGAGGGGCAAGGGCCTGAGCATTCCTCTGCAAGGATAGAGAGATATTTACAGCTCTCGGGGGATGGAAATATGCAGGTGGTGAATCCCACAACTCCGGCGCAGTATTTTCACCTCTTGCGTAGGCAAGTGGTCCGAAAAAGCCGTAAGCCTCTCATAGTATTTACTCCAAAGGGGTTATTACGTCATCCGCATGTTTTAAGCTCTATGAGGGAATTGGAATCGCAAAATTTTCAAGAGATACTCGATGATCCTTCTGAGGATAAGGAGAAAATAGAGCGGCTCCTTATCTGCAGTGGACGCATCTATTATGACCTCATCAAAGAAAGGGAAGAGAGAAAAGCTAACCATATTGGGATTATTCGAATTGAGCAGCTCTATCCTTTTCATAGCGAGGATTTCTCAAGAGTTATTGAAAAATACAAAAATGCAAAGACTTTTTATTGGGTTCAAGAGGAGCCAAAGAATATGGGAGCTTGGGCGTATATCAGTCCCATCTTGGATGAGCTTCTTCCAGAGAGTAGAGATTTGCGCTACGTGGGAAGGCCAAGATCTGCCTCTCCAGCAATTGGTTCGCATACAATGCACGTGAAGGAGCATGCCCAGATCTTGGCAATGGCTTATGAGGTAAAAAATGAAAGTGGAAATTAAAGTACCCCCTATGGGTGAGTCGCTGTCAGAGGCAACCATAGGGACGCTACTCAAACAGGCAGGTAGCAGAGTCTCCGAAAATGAGGAGATTATCGAGCTTGAAACAGAGAAGCTCAATCAGGTTCTTTATGCCCCCCAAAGTGGAGTCCTCTCTTGGCATGTAAAGCCGGGGGATACAGTGCTAGTGGGAGCAGTGATTGGCTTTGTCGATACCGAAGGCACCGCAGCAGAACCTGCAAAAGAAAAGCCTGCAAAGGAAACTGCTCCCAAAGAGGCTCCTGAAGTGGAGAGCTCATCCGGCGCCCGGAAGATGGCTCCTGAGTTTCTTGCCACATTGCATACCCCAGGGGAGCCAGCTCCGGCGAAGGAGCAGGCCCCTACCCCGCCTGCTACGAGTAAACGGGAGTCAAGAAAGCCCATGTCTAAAATTCGAAAGGTGATAGCAGGGCGTCTTGTCAATGCTCTTCAAACATCGGCCATGCTCACAACTTTTAACGAGGCGGATATGAGCGCTGTAATGGATTTACGCACGCGCTATAAGGGAACTTACGAGAAAAAATATGGAGTGAAGCTTGGGTTTATGTCCTTTTTTGTGAAGGCAGTTACAGGGGCATTAAAGGCTTTTCCTCATCTCAACTCCTACATCGATGGGGAGGAGATTGTCACACGCCAATACTATGATATTGGAATTGCTGTGGGGACCGAGAGAGGGCTGGTTGTCCCTATTGTACGCAATTGCGACCACCTCTCCTTTGCAGAGATTGAAAAGGAGATTGCTAGCTATGCCAAAAAAGCCCGCGAAGGAGGTCTTGCTATTTCTGATCTAGAGGGAGGCGGCTTTACCATTACCAATGGGGGCATCTATGGATCGATGCTCTCAACACCTATATTAAATCCGCCTCAAAGTGGAATCCTTGGAATGCACAACATCATGAAGCGGCCCGTTGTCGTCAACGATGAAATAGTGATCCGTCCCATGATGTATCTGGCACTCTCCTATGATCACCGCATTGTGGATGGGAGAGAGGCAGTCTCCTTTCTTGTTCATATTAAAGAGGTCTTGGAAGATCCCTCACGTCTATTATTTACTGAGGAGTAAAAGAAATGGAGCAATTTGATATTACCGTGATAGGTTCAGGTCCAGGGGGTTATGTAGCAGCCATCCGAGCTGCCCAGCTGGGGTTTAAAGTTGCCTGCATCGAAAAGGATTCTCTGGGGGGAACCTGTCTAAATATTGGGTGCATCCCCTCAAAGGCTCTTCTTCACTCAACGGAGTATTATGAGAAGATCCATAAAGAGGGAAAGGAACATGGTATTGAAGCCACGGGTCTCTCTATAAACTTTCAGCAGATGATGGAGCGGAAAAAGAAGGTTGTAAAGGGCCTTGTCGATGGGGTGGGCTATCTTTTTAAGAAAAATAAGATTACAAGTTTTAAAGGAGCTGCCCATCTTGACTCTCCTAATACAATTCGTGTTAATGAGACGACTATCCAATCGAATCACATTATTTTAGCAACAGGCTCAGAACCTATTCCTCTTCCCTTTCTCCCCTTTGATGAGAGGGTGATTCTCTCCTCAACAGGGGCTCTGGAACTTGCCCACGTTCCCAAAAAAATGGTGTTGATTGGAGCGGGAGTAATTGGGCTTGAACTTGGCTCAGTTTATAGGCGCTTGGGAAGTGAATTGACAGTGATTGAGCTTCTTGACCGCCCCTGTCCACTGCTCGATAGAGAGCTCTCAAAAGAGATTCACAGGGTATTAAAAAAACAGGGTCTCACATTCCATTTCTCTACAAAAATCACCTCAGGCAAAGTGATCGATGGCAAAATCTCTCTAACGGCTCTAAGTAATGAGGGGAAAGAGTTGACCTTTGATGCTGACGCAGCTCTCATTGGCATAGGAAGACGTCCGTTTCATAAGGGACTTGGATTAGAGGAATTAGGTGTTTCTCTGGATATTGGCGGAAGAGTAGTTGTCGATGCCAATTTTAGAACAAACCACCCCTCTATTTATGCAATTGGGGATCTGATTGATGGTCCTATGCTTGCCCATAAGGCCTCTGAAGAGGGAGTTGCAGCAGTTGAGATCATTGCGGGCAAAAGCCCCACAGTGAATTACTCTGCTATTCCGAGTGTAATGTACACTTGGCCGGAGGTCGCCTCTGTTGGAATGAGCGAGGAGGAGGCGCGGGACTCACATCTTGATATTTTGATAGGGAAATTTCCCTTTAGCGCTGTTCCAAGAGCTCGCTGCAGCGGAGATACAGATGGTTTTGTAAAAGTGATTGCAGAAAAAACGAGTGGACGTCTTATCGGCATACATATTATTGGACCGAGCGCCTCGGAGATGATTGGCGAGGGGGTTATTGCGATTGAAAAGGGGATGACAGTCCATGAGCTTGCCTATGCCTCGCACGCCCATCCCACCTGCCTTGAGGCTATTAAAGAGGCTGCTCTTACCTGCCTTGGCCAGACAATCCACATGTGACAGGCTATGCCTGACGGCTAGCCTGGTAGAGGAGCTATATATGTCATGTCATGATCTATAAGACCTAGTTCATCCATATATTCTATATTTTTATAAATAAATTCAGGGAAGCTATCATCTATAGGAACAATTGGTAATGCTCTTCGGATCTTATTCATTGTTTCATGGGTTATTGGTTTTCCTTTTGGTTCATTTGCTATCTCATTAATATCGTCTTCGGAATGGGAAAAATCTCTCATTTTTTGAAGGACGCGGTCACTTCCTCCCATAGAAGTCAAATGCCATCCCTTTTCAACTGTTTTAGGATATCCCCAATAACGTCTTGCTTCTCTCATAGTTTGGGCATGATGCTTTTTGAAGTAGTCCCATGATGTCCAGATTGTGCAATCTGTGAGATTAGCCAAACGATTTAGAAAGAATTGATAGGTGTTATAATAAACACTTACAAAAATTTCTTTTCCTGAAGAGATTTGCTCGGACATTTTTACGACCGTGTCATGGTGAGGAATTTCATCTACATCCGATAACATGACAATATCTTCGTCATTACAGAGGTTAGCCAATGGCACATTCAATCTGCTTCTTTGCCAGAATTCTCTATTCCAAGGGTCACTCGTCGCTATTCGATCTGCGCAAGGGTAATAAACTATCTTATCTGAGAATTTTTTTAACAAAGGAGCTATTTTTGGGTAATTAAGATCTTTTGGCAATCCTTTGAAAGTTTCTGTAAATTCAACAATAACGAATTTATCTACATAGGGATAAAGTTCATTAAGACGGATTTCTAAAATTTCATATTCATTATAGAAAAGGAAAGCATCGATAATTTTTGACTTAGCAAAAATTGTAATAGGTAGAATAAAAAAAAGGAGAAAGCTGAGAATTTTTTTCATATGAGACTTGTAGTGATAGGGCGGCCAACCATTTCAAAAAAGGCGTATTCAACGTCTGTTTTAAGGAGAAGAGGGCCAGGTTTTTCGTTTATGCGGGCATCATTATATACGAGGTATGATTTGTTATCAGGTGTTGCTTTACGAAAGACTAAGTGGTTAGAATTGACAAATGCGATCGTTCCGATAAGTCTATATTTATAGAGGATCTCTTGTCCTTGATTTTTTATTCTAATATGATAGAACCCATCCTCTTCAGGAGAGAGATCTCTCCAACTGCTTATGAATTTCTTATCGTTACGATTTAAATCAGATATGTCTTTGAAAATTAATGTTTTTGGCAATGGCTCTATAACTATTTCTTTCTCGGGTGGCCTACCATCCTTCTGCGTTTCTAAGAATATCTGGAATGCTTCTGTAAGAGTTTTAGGCCTTTCTAGATAACATCGAGTGTTTACACAACACATGGATGATTTGCAAATATCTGGTATATTTATGAGGGGATTTTCTCTTAAAACCGAGTGTAAGTAATGATCCAGAATCACTTCAACACCAAGAAATTCTACGCCTGCTCCAGTAATGTACCAAGGTCTTGGACTATTAATGCTATGCATCAGCTCTCTCATTTCCTCTGCAGAGACTTGTAGCCTTGCGTCCAGCTTTGCTACAATCTTTCGAACATTGTTAACAAAGGGAAGATCTTCATCAACTTCACTACTTTGCATATAGGCTTTTAGATCATGATCGAATATACAAAGAGCTTGAAGAGCAGTATTTGCCCAGCAAATATTATTTAACCCTGGAAGAAAGTTACCCGGTAATCCCGATTCGGTACTTGGAATTGCAGGTTCAATAGGATCTTGATTAAGGGAGATGTTTCTAGATTGTGGCGCTGTTTGTATCGGCAATTTCCGTTTTTTACAAATAGTTGCAATCACGAGGGTTGTTAATAGAAAGAGAGAGAGAAGAGCTACAGAAGATCCTGTGGCTATCAATGGGACAAAAAAGGCTTTTGGAACGAAATAGATAGCCACTATAGATAGTGCCACGCCGCCTAATAAGAGGAGCGATAAGGCAATAGCCGAAGTGATCGTTGAGATTGTGTATAGATCTAAAGACCACCTTTCACTATTTTGAATAGGCGTAGAAGCAGCAGAAATTAGAGATGAGGATCTAAAAAAGGAACACATATAACAATCTGTTTACAGTTCCTTAACTATACACCTTATATATTTAATTTGTATTAAGAGACCTTAAAGAGAATAACTCCCTTATAAAGTTAATGAGATGTCCCAAAGAAAAAATTAGTAGTTTTGGGAGGTGCCGCAGCCGCAAGAGGATTTGACATTGGGGTTGGCAATTTTAAATCCTGCGCCATAAAGAGCATCAACATAATCGATCACAGAACCCATTAGTCGTTTTACCATCGTTTTTTTGACATGGATCTCGACGCCCTCTGACTCCAAAACAAGATCATCTTCTGCGGCGCACTCTGAAAAATCGATAATATAGGTAAAGCCGCTGCAACCGCCGGCTGTATCGCCAAAACGGAGGGCAAATCCCTCTTTACCATCTTCGATTGCAATTTCTTTAAATTTTTTGGCAGCACGAGGAGTAAGTGTAATGGTATCGAAATTGGGTATCTCTTCTTCTAATAGACGGTTGAGCTTGTCAACAAGGTCGTCTATCTCCGCCTCTGTTTTTCCATGTCCGAGCATTCCACCTTCTAGAGTCTCCCAGGTAGCAGCTCCACATCCCACACAGTGAAGACCGGCATTGGTAAGAATTTGAGCAAGGCGCTGACTCTGATAGGGAAACCCTTCAAGAATCTCTGCAATGGTCATCTCTTTTGAAATTTTTTGGGTTGCTTGTTCAGACATGGATTATCCTCAATAATTAAAAAGTGATTTTTACACAGCCATTTTTTAGCTTGCATTGGCAAGCAAGTCTTTCAGTGTCAAGGTTTCCTAAAAAATCTTCCTCTTCCTGAGTAAAGGAAGAGAGGTTTTCCATCCCCTCTTTTACTTCGATCACGCAAGTGCCGCAAATGCCCTCTGTGCAAGCAAAAGGGACGCCTGCCTCCTCGCATGCTTCAGCGATAGGGGAACCATCTGGAACCTCCACCTCATCATCTGTGTCTTCAAAAATTAGTTTTCCCATGAAACACTCAACAATGCTCTAAATGATAAGGATAGGGATTATGATCGAAGAAAGGGTTATCAATCAATGAAAAAAAAGTACGCAAAATCGGAGTAGAGGGATTCGAACCCCCGACCTACTGCTCCCAAAGCAGCCGCGCTAGCCAAGCTGCGCTATACTCCGTTACAGCCCCTTGTAGCATTTTACCCTATTTTCCCTCAAGCACGACAAGATATAAAGCTCTAGTCTGTGATCTCTGTGGTATTTTTTTTAGTGGCTAAAATCCAATTTTGTCTCTGTCGGTACAAATTGCATTGCAAAGTTATAAAAATTATTCTAAATGTGAGAAAAAGTGTAAAAAAATTATTTTATGAAAGGGAAGATCAGACAGCTTGCTCGTCATCCGGAAGCGATCTTGGCTTTTGGGGTGATTGGGCTCATCCTACTGCTGGTTCTTCCATTGCCCTATATCGTTTTGGACGCTCTTCTCTCTATCAGCATTGTCCTCTCAGTCATCACTCTTCTCCTGACACTTTACATTGAAAATGCTCTGGAATTTAGCGCTTTCCCATCACTTTTACTCTGCATGACTCTTTTTCGATTGGGGCTAAATATTGCATCGACGCGCATGATTCTTTTAGATGCCAGGGCGGGGGATATTATCACTGCATTTGGAGGGTTTGTTACACGCGACAACTTTCTTGTGGGGATGATCCTCTTTCTTCTTTTGACTCTTATTAATTTCATCGTTGTAACAAAGGGGGCATCGCGGATAGCAGAAGTTGCTGCCAGATTTACTCTGGAGGCTCTCCCGGGCAAACAGATGGGAATTGATGCCGAATTAAATGCACGCATGCTCGCTCCCGATGAGGCCAAAAAAAGGCGGAAAAAAATAGCAGAAGAGGCTGAATTTTATGGAGCCATGGATGGAGCTTCCAAGTTTGTCAAAGGGGATGCCATCGCTGCGTTAATCATAACCCTTGTCAATCTCTTTGGAGGGTTAGCTATCGGTGTGGGTGTCAACCACCTCTCTTTTTATGAGAGTATAGAGACCTATAGCTTATTGACTATAGGCGATGGGCTTGTTTCTCAGATTCCAGCTCTTCTTGTCTCTCTTGCAGCCGGTATGATGGTTACAAGAGCCTCTTCAGGAAGCCTTGGCCTGACTCTACCGCAGCAGGTTTTTTATAACCCTAAAGTTCTTTTTATCAGCGGTCTTCTTCTCCTTTTTTTAGGGCTTTTACCCGGCATGCCGGGAAAGGTGATGATCCCCCTTGCTTTAATTTTAATGTTTGTGGGTTGGGTCAGGCTTAAAGAGAAAAAAGAGGAACCAAAAGAGCATAAGAATGATGATGAGGAGATTGTTCAAGAGGATGTAGAAAAAGCTCTCTTAGTTCATCCCCTTGAAATTGAGTTGGGGATTCATCTTCTTGCAAATGCAGAAGAGCTTTTGGGTGAAATGAAAGGGATCCGCAGCCGCATTGCTAAAAAATTGGGGATTTTAGTTCCTCCCATCCATATCTCAGATTCTCTGGAAATGGAGGTTACATGCTATCAGTTTAAAATAAAGGGAGTTAGTATCTTTTGTGGAAAACTGAAAAAAGGTGATAAGGAGGAGATTCATAAGCTTGTAAATGGCCTGGAAGAGCAGATTGAGTCTCATGCCCATGAACTTTTAAATCGGCAAGAGGTGGCTCGTCTTGTTAAAAATGCTAAGGCTTATGACTCTGCAGTTGTAGATGAGCTTATTCCTAAAAAGATCACATTGGGAGTTCTTCTTAAAGTGCTCCAAAACCTTCTTAAAGAGTCAATAGCCATCCGGGATATCGTTTCAATTTTAGAAATTCTTGCCGATAATATTCCCGAAAATCCCAAAGAGGAGCTTACCAATCCCGATCTTTTGAGTGAACATGTCCGCAGAGGTCTTTCTCGGGGGATTTCAGAAGCTGTCTTTGGTAAAAATCAGATTGTCCATGCTATTACAATAGATCCAAAAGTAGAGCAGATGATAGCGCTCGCTGTGAATGGGGGAAATCAACTCATACGGCCATCAACTTCAATAAAAATCACCTCTGCTCTCTTACGTTTAACAAAAGCTGCAAAAGAGGAGGGAGTTTTCCCTGTTGTTTTAACCCAAGCCTCCTCGCGGCTGCACTTAAGGCGGATTGTTGAAAAACACCTCCCGCATCTTCCGATACTCTCCTATAATGAACTTTCCGATGAAAAAACCATTAAAACCATTGGAAAGGTCACAAATGACGTCCTCCTATAATCTCCTTTGCTTTTGTAAAGAAATTTATTTAAAATAGAGATTAGATAGGGAAATGGATTGTGACACGAAAACTCGAAACACTTTGGAAGGAATGGAAAGAGAGTAGTGATATATCAGTTCGCGATGAATTGATCGTTCACTATCTCTATCTTGTCAAATGGGTGGTTGCCCGTCTTGTTGCCGATCTACCGGGCCATATTAAGCTTGACGACCTCTACTCATCAGGGGTGACAGGACTCATTCGCGCCGTAGAAAAATATGATCCTGAAAAAAAGAGCAAATTTGAGAGCTATGGCATTCTACTTATTAAAGGGGCCATCATCGATGAATTGCGCAAGCTTGACTGGATCCCAAGAAGTATCCACCAGAAAGCTAATTGGATCTCTACCGGACAAGTACATCTTCAACAAAAGCTGGGAAGAGACCCGACAGATGAGGAGCTCTCGCTACATCTTGGGATTTCGAAGGAGGAGTTTTCAGAGGTTCTTGCAAAGATCCGCCCCATTGTACTTGTCCCTTTAAATGCTCTTTTACAAGATGATGAGGAAGGGACTTCTCTTGCAGAGAGAATACCCGACAAGAATTGCTTAACAAGCAGTGACATTGCTCATAAAAAAGAGTGTGCTAACCTGCTCGAAAAAGCCATGGATACTCTTCTTGAACAGGAGAAGAAGGTATTGCTACTCTACTATTACGACGAACTTATGCTCAAAGAGATAGGGAAAGTATTAGGGGTGAGCGAATCCAGAGTCTCCCAAATCCACACTAAGGCCATCTTAAAACTGCGGGGCCATCTAAAAATCCTCTCCGAATTCTAACAACAAATCCCCACCACAGAGATCACAGACTCGACCTTAGGATGGCCAGAAGGAACCAAAGAGGGGAGTACTAGCCTCTCTCCTATTCTTTAGAATAACATTCTCACCCTCTTCCAAAAAAGAGGTGCCTCTTTTTAGGAGGTGGACATGTTTGCCGCTTTCTGGGGCTTCAATAAAAGTCTCTTCTCCCAAATAAACCACTACGTGAGTCACCCGATCGATATTTGACTGGGGCCGCAAAAAAACAAGGTCCCCAATTTGAAGCTCAGAGGAGGAGATTTTTTTTGCCTGAAGCGCTTGATCATGCGCATCGCGAGGGATATTTATCCCTTGCGCGCGAAAAAGAAGCGAGACAAGCCCAGAGCAGTCGACACTTGCAGCAAGGGGTCTTTTGGTAAGATAGGCTCCCCGGCCCCCAAAAAGATAGGGAGCGCCGAGGAAACGTTTGGCGTCCAAAACAAAGTCTTTTCGAGAAAGGGCTAGGGGACGTAGGGCAGCTTTTTCGCAGGTTCCCTCTTTTCCATTGGGGAGGATCACTTTCCAACCATCCAGGTGGCTCTCTCCATAAAGAGAGCTTCCAAAAGAGAGATCAATCTCTCCATCTTCTAAAAAAAGGGTGACATGGGATTTTGCAACAGTAAGATTGGGAGGAAGATCGCAGGTGAGAGGGAGCAGAGCATTTTTTCTAACCCAGCCGGGATAACTATGCCAGCCAATATTCTTGCAATATTTTGGCTGCTCAACTGCTTGAACTTTGAAAAACTCTTTTGTTTCATCCAGAATTTCGACCCGCTCACCAAACAGGAACTGGCTGACTCTTAAATCGTTATGCGTGTAGTCAAAAGTAGGTAGAAGCGTTGGGCTCTCATTTAAATCAACAACTGTTTCAACAATCCATCCGATCATCTTAATCTTTCCACTGCTTTTAAAATTGTAGTGCGGTTTCCAAAACCCGTAAGACGGATAAAACCCGCTCCATTTTTTCCAAAACCCACTCCCGGCATTGTGATCAGCCCTTTTTTTTCTAAAAATTCATCAAAGAGTTCCCAGGAATCTTGTCCCCCACAGTCTAGCCAGAGATAGGGGGCATCTACCCCTCCATATACCGGATAACCCTTTTTCTCAAGTGTTTCTTTAAGAAGTTTGGTATTCTCCATATAATGTTTGATCACTTTTTGAGATCCCTCTTCATCGGATAGAGCGGCTACGCCTCCTGCCTGGACAATGCTAGATGTTCCATTATAAATCGTTGTGATAAAACGTTTCCAGTCGGGATTGATAGGCTCGCCTCCCTCATATTTTAGAGCTTTTGGGACAACGGTCCAACCGAGGCGGACCCCTGTAAAACCTGCAAGCTTGGAAAAAGAGTGGACCTCTATAGCCACTTCTTCGCTTCCGGGTATCTCATAGATAGAACGGGGAGCCCTCCCTTGAATAAAATGCGCATAGGCTGCGTCAAAGAGGATAAGCGCTTTTGACTTTTTTGCGAAAGCCACAAGCTTTTGAAGTTCATCAAAGGTAGCTGCATAACCCGTTGGATTATTGGGGGAGCAGAAGAAGATGAGGTCGACCTCTTTTACTAAACGCAGATCCGGAAAAAAATGCCCCTCTCTATGGCAGGGCAGGTAGACGATCTCTTTGGCATCCAAAAGCTTCGCAGCATCGCTGTAACCCGGATAGGAGGGGTCCTGGATTGCTATGCGACTTCCACTTCCAAAAAAAGCTGTAAGCCTTCCAAGATCGCAGATAGCGCCATCAGAAATAAAGATCTCCTCTTTGGAGAAGTGATTTTTATAAACACTAGCGGCTATTTTCTCTCTTAAATCAATAGCCCCCTCTTCGAGACCATAACCCTGATACCCCTCTTTTGTGCCGAGGGCCTGAGATTTTCTTACAAGCTCATCTGTGACAGTTTGAAGAAGGGGTTCAGTTGTATCTCCAACACTTAGGGAGATAAGCTCTTTATTAGGATGTCTTTTTCGGTAGGCTTCGACCCTTGCAGCAACCTCTACAAAGAGATAGTTTTTTTTAAGAAGCTCTAACTGCGGTTTTCTTTTCATATCTGTCCATGGTATCGAGAATTTTTAAAAGCTCAAGGCGATGCATTTCAGCGAGGGGAGTTAGGGGCAGGCGTGGGTTGCCGCTTGGCAGTCCGCAAGATTGCAGAGCAGCTTTTATGGGGATGGGATTTGTCTCTAGGCTTGCTCCTCTGCAAAGGGCAAGAAGTTGATAATGGATCTCTCTTGCCAAGGAAATTTGGTTGCCTAGGGCAAGATTAATCATCTCACTTACCTTTTCAGGGAAAAGATTGCTTATAACAGAGACAGCTCCATCGCCACCAAGAGCAATGATTGGAAAATTAAGTTCATCATCACCCGATAAAACTACAAAGCCTGGGCGTCTTTTTTTGCTCTCCCAAATCAAGTGAGAGGTCGCATTTAGGTGAGGCGATGTCTCCTTGATACCGCAAATGTTCTCTATTTCTGCTAGCTTAAGGATTGTTTCTAGATGTTGAGAAACTCCTGTGCGATAAGCAATATTATAAAGAAGAATGGGAATGTTTACAGCATTTGCAACGGCTTTAAAGTGAAGATAGAGTCCCTCTTGGGTTGGCTTATTGTAATAGGGAGAGACGAGAAGGGCGCAGTCAGCCCCGAGATCTTTGGCTTCTTGTGTATTTCGAATGGTCTCGCGCGTAGAATAGGTTCCTGTGCCTACAACCAGGCTTTTTTTAGGCCAAGCGGCTCTGGCGAGCTGAATCACCCGTTTTTTTTCTTGATCGGTTAAAGTAGGCGCCTCTCCGGTTGTTCCTAAGATGACAATCCCGTCAACATCTGCCTGGAGCTGCCTTTGAATGAGAAGAAGAAGCCCCTCCTCATCTAAAGAGCCGTCCCTTTTAAATGGAGTGATCAGTGCTGTATAAAGACCTGTAAACGGCGTCAATTGTATACCATCCTTTTTTTCCTATAAGCCAGTTCGCGCAAGTGAGCGCGCCTTTTGCAAAACCCTCTTTATTACGTGCTTCATGCACAAGGTGGATTGTATCATAGGGGGAGTCAAAAACCACCTCATGCTTTCCGGGATGGGAGCCGATGCGTATTGAGTGAAAGGGGAGTTTATTATCAAAAATGGCTTCAATCTCTTTTGCAGTGCCGGAAGGGGCATCTTTTTTTTTGCTATGGTGCGTCTCAATACCAATAGCCTCATAGTTTTGAAAAAGAGTGGAGGCTTTTTTTAATAATTCATAAAAAAGGTAGATGCCTACTGAAAAATTGGGAGCATAAAGCGCAGCAGTACCCTCTTCCATTACAATCTCCTGGGCCTCTTTTTCTTGCTTCCAACCCGTTGTTCCGATCACAATGGGGATCTTGGCTTGACTTGCAAGTTTCACATGAGCAAGAACGCACGTTGAAGAGGAAAAATCAATCGCAATATCTGCTTTTTTTAACTCTCCTTGGGCTTTTGACTGGGAGAAAATAGCACATATCTCATGGCCCTCCTCTTTTGCGAGGGAGGCTACGAGGCGGTTCATCTTTCCATATCCAAAAAGCGCAATCTTCATAGGCAAGTCACCGCACTCCAAAGGAATCTTAGGCCCTCTTTCGATCTCTGTAAGAAACGAGAATACTATAGAGCTTCATAAATGTAAATTCTAGGCAGCTTCTGCAAGTTGGATTTTTTCTTCAGAGAGAACTATGGGTTCACGGGTGCAACGAACGACCTTCCAGAGCATTTTTAACTTGTCCGATTGTTTCTTTGTGAGTTTGTGGATCACAATAAAGCAGTCATTATTGCGAGTGAAAGCTGAATTTGTCCAATTCGCAGATCCAAGAATTAAAAGAGAATCATCGATAATAGCCATTTTGTGATGGCAGAGCTCTGATTTGCTAAAAAAAATAGGTACCTTTGCAAAAGCAAGAGTTTCAACGCTCTTTTTGCTAACCCCCATTCCCTGATTGCGATCTATGACGATTTCAACGTTTATTCCTCGATCCTTCGCACGAATCA
The DNA here is from genome assembly GCA_013287335.1 of Chlamydiota bacterium. GTDB lineage: Bacteria > Chlamydiota > Chlamydiia > Chlamydiales > JAAKFR01 > JABDDZ01. The sequence continues at coordinate 15,697 of JABDDZ010000020.1, forward strand.
CAGCCGCGGTCAGAAGGGGATGCGTCCAGGTAAACATAGCAACTTTTAAGGTGGAGCGTGCATTGTCCAGACAGTCGATAAGATAATTAAGCCCCGCTTTTCCCTCTTCAGGGAAAGACCAAAATTCTATCCTCTGTTTTCCAATCAAAAACTCATGTTCAGAGTTACTTGGAGCAAGTTCGAGATAATCATGCCTCCCTAAAATTGCACGGGCAAGCTTTCTGCTAGAACATCCCATGATAAGGTTGTCATAGACTCTAAGAGAGGAACTTGTCAAGTTGGTTGATCCGATATAGACCTCTCTCTCATCGATGATTAAAATCTTCTGGTGCATGATTCCTCCTCCCTTTTTGGCATAGCGAATGATCTTTTTTCCAAGAGAGTTAAATCCATATTGTTTTGTTTTATGATCATGAACGACAATCACTTTAATCCCTTCCTCCGCTTTTTTTTGCAATCTTTCAAGGATATATCGATCTGTCATGGAATAGATAATGAGGACAATAGATTTTTCTGCCCGGTCAAGAGCCTCTAAATAGACCTTTCTTAAGTCATCTTCGCATTGATTGGAGTAGAGCTTGGGAAATTCTCCGCGGCGGGGCAACTCTACTTTGGATGCGCTGATCGTCCAGCAAATAGTGAGAAGCAGGAATAGAAGCAGTCCAAAAGTGCGATAAGAAAAAAGATATTTTTTCATTTGGCTATGAGTATGCAGAGTGCAAAGGAAAAAATCCAAAAAAGAAAGAGAAAACAAAAATAAATAAAATTATATAATAAAAAAGAAGCGTTGGTGGATTAGATGATGAAGCTTGTCAATATCAAAAGCGGGAAGCCGCTTGTAGAATTTAAAGAAAGTGAGACGATTTTTTACAATAAGTACCTTGAGAGAGAGATGAAGAGAATGGGCATATCGATACCCCATGGCATGCGCGCTCTTTTTGAGGGCAAAGATCATATCTTGCTTGGAGACCCCCACTTTCAGGAGGCCTTTAAGGAGGTCTACTATCTTACTACCGTTGATCATGAACTCTTTAAATGGTTTGATGCATAAATGAAAAGGTTTCATAAGCTCTCCTCCCAAGAAGAATATGTCATTGAGAACAAGGGGACAGAGTCTCCCGGTACCGGAGAGTATTATAAGCTGGCCAATCCGGGTCTCTATGTTTGTAAGCGTTGCGATTTTCCTCTCTACCTCTCCACCGATAAATTCTCCTCCAATTGCGGCTGGCCAAGCTTTGATGATGAGATCCAAGGGGCTGTCATTAGAAAGCCCGATCCTGATGGCTTAAGAACTGAAATTCTTTGCGGGCGCTGCTCGGCTCATTTAGGGCATCTATTTCTGGGTGAGAGATTTACTCCAAAAGATCAGAGGCATTGTGTCAATTCCATCTCACTTCGCTTTATCCCTGCATTTACAGAAGAGGGATATGAGCGAGCAATTTTTGCGGGGGGGTGTTTCTGGGGCGTTGAGCATCTGATGAAAAAAGTTCCCGGCGTCATCCACACCTCTGTTGGCTACATTGGGGGCATTGTTGCAGATCCGAGCTATGAGGAGGTCTGCATGGGAACAACTGGCCATGCAGAAGCGTTAGAGATTGTTTTTGACCCTAAAGTAACAAACTTTGAGACTCTAGCAAAACTCTTTTTCGAGATCCATAACCCCGAAGAGCGTAATCGCCAAGGTCCCGATATTGGGACCCAGTATCGTTCAGCAATTTTCTATCTAACTGAAGATCAAAAAGCAGTTTCAAATAACCTAATAAATATTTTAAAAAACAAGGGAGTTGCTATTGCAACCGAGGTTATTCCCGCAGGGCCCTTCTATCCTGCCGAGAAATACCATCAAAGCTATTATGAGAAAACCGGCAAGGAACCCTATTGTCATAGTAGAACTCGCCGATTTTAAAATTTTTTCTTGCTCTTCTTTTTAATTCGTCAATGCATTAAAATTTTTATTAAAGTAATTAAAAGGAAGCCATTTATGTTACAAGCAAGACGCATTGAAGGAACGAGTAGTTTCCCCTGTTTCTTCTCCTCCCAGAAAAAAACTAAACAAATTACTACTAAAACCGACTCCTCTTCAGGTGCTAAGTGCTGTTTTATTACGCTGCTCGTTAGCACCATTCTTACGGGTCTTGTGATGAGCGGGCTTGGAAGCACAAGCTTTTTTTTCTATTACCATGGAGTAATTCTGATAGGCTCGATCGGTAATATTGGATCTATTATCTCCGTGATAAGTGGAGGCTCATTAACGTTTGTAAGCCTAATGGCTGGAATGCTTTTACTAGCAGTTTGCTGCTGTAAATCCCCCGAAAAGAAAAAAAATGCAATATCTAATCAATCCGCAGTGCAACGCCCATCCACTATTCCCGTTCAACCAAAACCAGCAACTAAGCTACCTCTTAAAAAAGTAGATTCTCAACCTTCAAAAAAACCTCTAGTGACTGGTAAACCAGACCCCGTAAAGAAAGCTCAGTCGCAGCCACCTCCTAAAAAATCTCAGCCTAAGCCCCCAGAAAAGAAGAAAGCGGAAAAACCTAAAAAAGAGAGTTTAAGCGATTATGTAGCAAGCAAATACAATTCTCCAGATTCTTCTCAAAAGTCTTGGAAGCTCAAATATGAACCAACACATGTTTTGGAAGATGCTTCTAAAGATAAACCTACTTCGCCGGATGAAGATCTAATAGAAGAGTCGGTTGTGGATGTAGAAACAGGTCCACCAGAAGCAGCTTTGGATAAAGAGAAGGATGTTTTTGAGAAGAATGATGTTAAACTAGAAGAAGTAGCTGTTGGAACTACCTCTATAGCAAAGACCACTCTCACTACGGCAGGAAAAGCCATCTCTAAAGGAGCGCGTTCGGTCTGGAGCTGGGTTAGGGGCCAGTCAAATACAGACAACACTTCTGATATTGTTGGAATTGAAGAGGGAGTGAAAAAAGAAGCAGTACCAGAGAAAGAGAAACCCCCTGAAGATGTCTAGACGTGGGCGTTGGAGCTTTCACCCATTTCCATGCCTTGGGGGAAGTAGCGGTCCCATTTTGATAGGACAAGGTCGTTTGTTTTTTCGTCGGGTAAAACTTCAGGAGGATAGGTGGGTTTCATCCGCGCATCGATCAGAATAGGTCCCTCATAGCAGAGATGGTGGCGATGGCAGGAGAAGCTTTTGGAGTGGATATCTGCCGCAGGTTCAAAGCGGGTGAAAGTTGTCCATAAAAAGGCATCTACGCTTTTCATAGCCTTATGAAGATCATCGACAAGCACAAGAAGAGGAAATTTGGCAAATGCCTCATGCGAAGCGATCCTTTCAAAATCAGCAAACTCTGTAAAAGGGGGCCCTTCTATTACAAGGCAGCCGGGGCAAAATAATGCAGCTTTAGTAATGGGAAGGGGAAGTGTGCCATGAAAAGATGTTGGAAGATCCCTTTTCTTCTCTCCAACCCCTAAGAGAACTCCGCGCGACCCCTCATTTAGCTTAGGCCCTGTATAATCAAGGGTATCCAGCGAGAGATTTGAGAAGATAAAAAGATCCGTCTTTGGTTCAAAGCGTTCCAGAATGCAGGTAAGGGTCTCTTTGAAATTCTGAAGATTAACATTTTGGTCTGTTGCGAGCAAAAATTTAGTCAAAGAGAGCTGCCCTTCTCCCAGAATCCTAAAGCAGGAGCTCATGCACTCGCGGTAGAACCTCTCTTTAACAATCGCAGCAGCGAGGCTATGAAAGCCTGTCTCTCCATAGCTCCAGATAGCTTTGACGCCGGGCATGACAATAGGAAAAAGGGGAGAGAGCAGTTTTTGCAGATAATCTCCAATATAGAAGTCCTCCTGTTTAGGCTTGCCCACAACTGTCGCAGGATAGATGGCATCTTTTCTATGATAGATCTGCTTTAGACGAAAGACCGGAAAATCATGTTTTAAACTGTAATACCCATAATGGTCTCCAAAGGGGCCTTCAGGCCTTCTTTCAAAGGGAAGCGCTTCGCCAAGGAGGGCAAATTCGCATTCAGAGATGAGAGGGTAGGGATGAAGTTTGGTCTTGGTGAGTTTAATCTTCTCTCCCTGTAGAAGCCCTGCAATGAGCAGTTCGGAGAGATTCTCAGGCAGGGGGGTGATTGCGCTTAAAATAAGGGCTGGAGGCCCCCCAATAAAAACAGCAACCGGAAGGGGAATCCCCTGCTTTTCTGCAAGATGGTAGTGAAAACCTCCCCCCTTGGCTATCTGCATGTGAAGCCCCGCATTCTCCTTGTCATAGCGTTGAATTCGATACATTCCCAAGTTTGGAGGGCCACCTGTAGGAGGCTCTGTATAAACAAGAGGAAGCGTGACAAAATGGCCCCCATCTAAAGGCCAGGTCTTAAGGAGAGGAAGTTTTTCAAGATTGGTTTCGGACTGTAAAACCTCAGTCACCGGGCCCCTTCTCTGCTTTTTTGTTCCCAAAGAGAAGAGTTTTTTTAAAAGAGAACGCTTTTTCCAAAGAAGGGAGGGCGTCGGGGGAAAATCACGGGTTAAAAGGGTGACAAGCTCTGCAATGGTTTGATCGGGGCGGTTTTGAAAAGCACTGTTAATGCGCTTTATCGACCCAAAAAGATTAGTGACTACTGGAAAGCCGCTTCCCTTAACGCGGTGGAAAAACAGAGCAGGTCCCTCTGCCGCTGCAACTCTTCGATGGATTTCGGCTATCTCCAGATTGGGATCAACCTCTTCAAAGATATCGACGATCTCTTTTTCTTTCCGAAGTTGCTGGATAAAGCTACGTAAATTCAGAATCGGCGGAGGCAAAGGGATGGCCTATCAGGTTGAAGTGATTAGACTCTTTTGCCTTCTGCACGCATTTTTCGTACCACTGCACCAAGACCTTTTTTATCGATGATGCGAAGGCCATTTGCAGAAACTTTTAGAGTGATTGTACGGTTTTCTTCAGCAAGAAAGAGCCTCTTTTTCATCAAGTTGGGCTGATGGCGTCTTTTTGTTTTTCCGGTGATTTTAAGTCCGATTCCCTTCTTCTTCTTTGCGATACCGCGAAGGGTATACTTAAAACCCATACGGGGTCTTTTTCCTGTAACCTGGCAAACTTTCGACATGGATACTCTCGGTAAAAATTGTTTAAGGGATGAGTTTACCAGAAGAGGCAAAAATTTGACAAGGATGGCATAGAGTTTGCGAATAAAAGATATGGAAGAGTGGGAAATTGATTTAGCAGTCATCGGATCTGGACCGGCCGGTCAAAAAGGTGCTATTCAGGCAGCAAAGCTTGGTAAAAAAGTTGTTATTATTGAAAAAGAGCCTGTTCCGGGAGGTGCTTGCCTGAATTCCGGGACTATTCCTTCAAAGTCCCTTCGAGAAGCCATTATCGATCTATCGCGTTACAATGAGAGGAGTTTTTATGGACAGAGCTGCATTAGAGAAATCACTATTAGTGATTTAAATTATCGTTTACACGCTGTTTTAGAGGGAGAGAGAGAGATTCTCTACCGCCAATTCAAAAAAAATAAGATCGCTTTTTTAATTGGAAGAGCGCGTTTTGAATCTCCCTATGATCTCGTTGTTGTTGATGAAGATTCCTCTATAGTGCATCACATCAGAGCAAAAAGATTTTTAATTTCAACAGGGTCCATCCCAAGAAACCCGCTCCATGTCCCCTTTGATAAGGAGGTAATTTTAGATTCCAACCGCCTCTTGGCTGTCGAAAAAGTCCCAAAGACAATGGTTGTCTTAGGGGGAGGGATTGTAGGAACGGAGTATGCAAGTTTTTTTGCAGCTCTAGGCACCGAAGTCACAATTCTTGATAAAAAAAATAGGCTGCTTCCTCTTCTTGATGCAGAAATTGGGTGCCATCTCCAGGTAGGATTGAGGGAGATTGGATTAAAATTTTTCCCAAGAAAGATACCGACAAAGATTTACAGATCTGGTAACAAGGGAATTGTTCTTTGCCAGGATGGTACCATTTTTGAAGCAGAACTTGTATTATATGCTCTTGGAAGAGAGGCGAATGTGAAAGGCCTCTCTATTCAAAATGCAGAGCTGAATCTCAATGAAGATGGGTATGTTTCTGTAAATAAAAATTTTCAAACAGAAAAGAGCCATATCTATGCAGCTGGCGATGTGATTGGCTATCCTGCCCTTGCTTCAACGAGCATGGAGCAGGGAAGGCTTGCGGCCCGCCACGCATTTGGCGCTAAAACGCATGATTTTCCAACACTTTTTCCCCTAGGTATTTATACGATTCCTGAAATCTCCTGCTGCGGCAAAAATGAGGAGGAGCTTCTTAGAGCAAATATTCCCTTTGAAGTGGGGCGCGCTTACTACTATGAGATTGCAAGAAGCCATATTGCCGGAGCTAGCCAATTTGGGCTTTTTAAACTGCTTTTTCATAAAGAGACTTTGGAAATTTTAGGAGCCCACATTGTCGGGCGGAGTGCAACAGAACTGATACACATCGGTCAGATTGCTATGTCATTTCGAGCAAAGATTGACTATTTTGTCGATCAGGTTTTTAATTATCCTACATTTGCGGAAGGGTATCGCATTGCTGCCCTCAATGGACTTAACAAATTAAAACCCTAAAGTAAGAATAAAGAGTCGGGTTTGCCCGCGGGCAAACCCGACTCTTTCAAGTCGTGCCCGCGGTCTCTGTGGTGATAATTTTTTAATTGGTATACATGAATTTAGGCATTATTACAGTTGTTTTGGCTCTCTCCTCTCTTTTAACGCCGCAAAGCTACCGGCAGAGCCTCTATAATAGTTTAGACCCCTACTCCGTAGCAGAGGTTCTTGCCTTTTATGAGCTCTACCCCGAAACCCAAGAAGGTCAAAAAGCTCTTCGGTTAGCAGAGGAGCTTTTAGGAGGCCGCTGCCCCCTTACGGGTCTTGCAGACTATTCACAAAAAGCTCTCCATGCCATTCTCGCCCTTGTCAATCGGGATGGAGTGAGTGAGGAGCTCGTTTTTTCAGATGAGGAGCTTCAATTTATTGAAAGCTTGGGGAGTGCTCTACCCAACCGGCGCTTAAAAGGGTTTCAAGCGCAAACAGAGGAGGAGGTGCTAGCTCTTGAGCCTGCGGAGATCGATCTTGGAAGGGCGCTTCTCCTCTCTCAGATAGGGAGTTATTCCAGAGAGGTTAAGACCTATGAAGCGATGCTCGATTTAATGGCGCTCCAGGTGAAAGCAACACTTCTGCAGGGTAGTTCGCAAAAGGCAAAAATCAAAGCCTTAAATGCATTTGTCTTTGAAAAGATGCGCTTCCGTTTTCCTCCTCACTCCCTTTATGCGAAGGATATCGATTTATACACCTTTCTTCCCTCAGTATTGGATAACCACCTTGGTGTATGCCTGGGTGTGACAACTCTTTATCTTGCCCTTGCCCAAAGGATCGATCTGAATTTAGAGGTCGTCACCCCGCCCGGACATATTTATGTCTGCTATCGGGAAGGGGATGAGTTGATTAATATAGAGACTACAGCTCGGGGAGTTAACCTCCCGGAAGAGACCTATCTCTCCATCTCTCAGCGCTCCCTTCAACAAAGGACGATAAAAGAGGTTGTTGGAATGACCCATTTTAACCAGGCTTCCGTCTTTCTCCATCGCAATGAGTTTGACAAGGCCGTCGCTGCCTATGAGAGAGCTCTTCCCTATTTAAAGGGAGATCCTCTTATCAATGAACTTCTAGGGTTTTCTTATCTTCTGATAGGAGAGGAGGAAAAAGGACGAGCACTCCTCAAAGAGGTTGCTGGGGCAGTGCATGAGGGGAGCATTGCTATAGAAAGTAGGCCCATCGACTATCTCAATGGAAAAATCAATTTAGAGGGGATTAGGGCAATTTTTTTAGAAGTAGATGAGGGCAGGGAGTCCATTTTAAGAAAACAGGAAGCGCTTAGTAATGTCCTTAAGAGTTTTCCGGAGTTTAGAGAGGGTTGGATTCAGCTTGCTGTGAGTTATCTGCAGCTTAATCGTTCGAAGGAGGGGCTGGTGGCGCTCCAAAACTATCATGCGATCGACCCGAATGATCCGACAGTGGAGTACTATCTTTCTGCTCTCTATGGTGAGAGGGATGATTATGCTCACTCCTGGGAGCACTTAAAAAATGCCGAGAGGATAACAGCTAGCAAAGATCATAACCCCAAAGCTCTAAGAGAGCTTAGACGGCATCTCCAACTTGTCTCTCCCTTATGATGCTTTCTTCTCGCCCCATTGTGTGGCTGGCTCAAGAGAATGCATGACTTTATGTGTCTCTCGTTGCTTCTCTTTCTGCCTTTTGTCCCATAGTTCATGGGCTTTTTCTATTAAAAAATAGAGAGAGGGTGAAATTAAAAGACCGGAAAGAATAGCGAGTCCAAGAGCTCCGGCAATATGCGACCAACTATGTCCCAATGCCAAGATCATGGCAGCTCCTGTGGCCATTCCAACAGCTCCTGCAGTTCCAGTTCCTATCGCACTTCCCCTAATCTGATTGTGTAACATTAACATTATTTTGTATCCTTGTTTATTAAAGAACTTAGGTTATGTTCTCTTCCATATTTTACTGCCTCTGTGGCTAGTTGAGCTTGGAGAGTTGTAGTCGATACTGTGGGAGTTTTCTTGCGATTGGGGTCCTTGATGTAACCCGTTATCCCAACACATCCTACGATCCCACCAACACCCATAGCCAATGCTCCGCCAACTATTCCGCTAACTCTTGCCCAAATTGACCAATCATGAGCCGCAAAAATTACGGTCACGACTGCACCAACTCCGGCTATCGTAAAGCCTGTGATCATTCCGGTCTGATAGGCCCATCTATTATTACCTGCTGATTCTAATGCCATCTCTTTATTTCTCCTCGTGTTAACTAATTGTTATTATTATAACACTATTTTATTAACGTTTTATAAAAGATGATTATTTTTTTATTGTTAATATATTAGGAGTTGAGAATTGACTAATTCATCACCCTTCTATAAATGAATGTAGCTCCCTCCCTCGCCCTGGTTTCAATGGAGGTAATAATTTAGGTGTTTCCCCATCCTGTTTTTCCCTCTTTAGCTCTTTTTGGCTTACTTCGTTAGTTTTCTCGGCAGTGGGTTGCAAAGTACATCCGTAGATGAAGACGCCGCTGCCTGTAACGAGGGCAGCTAATCCATTAAGGAGAGCCCAGGTATGACCCGCTCCTAGAATCACAGTAAAAAGGCCCACTCCCGAACATAGAGTGCCTCCAACGATTAGCGCTTTACTTACAAATCCTTTATTTTCATTACTTATTGATAACATAGTTTCCTCTCTTGTTTTAGATAATTGCAAAAATTATAACATTTTTATTTATTTATATTATTAAGATATAGAATTTTTTTTAAAAAACACTATTGACTCTCTGATAAATCGCTTATACACTCAAAAAAAAGTGGGTAATGGGTATGGCTCAAAATTTTTCCGATAGTGTAGCAACGGCGATTCAAAGGGCTTTCGCTCTAGCTGAGGAGAAAAAACAGACGGAAGTGACAGAAAATCACCTGCTTTTAGCTCTTCTAGAGGAGCCCGAAGGCTATTTTGCCGCTCTTTTAAAAGAGCTAGGGGGGGCAGCTCAAACTCTGACCCCCTTGGCTATCAA
>JABDDZ010000021.1:0-23288 GCA_013287335.1 Chlamydiota bacterium
ATTTCAGGCCGTTGGCGCCTGTTAAGGGCTTAAATAATCAAAATAGATATGTTCTCCAACGCAATGCTACACCGATTTGAGCAGTTTAGGAGCTGTATTGCTGCTTGATAAGGCGGAGGGCGGGCTCGAGCTGGGAACGCCGCTTGCCCTTAATGCGGTCGATAAAGAGAACCCCATTTAAATGGTCATTTTCATGCATCCTGTTACGGGCAACATAGCCGTAGCAATCCTCAGAAAAAGGGTTTCCTTCAATATCTAAAGCATCTAGATGAATAGTTAAGGGACGGTCGACAGCAGCATAGAGCTTCGGGATGGATAAACACCCCTCGCTTCTCTCGGCTGTTGTATCGCTTGGGGCTGTCAAAACAGGATTGATATAGATCTTCGGCTCGCTAAGATGCAACTCTCCCCTCTCATCCTCCCAAGCAACATTTGAGATAAAGATGCGAAGTAGACGCCCAACTTGAGGAGCTGCAAGCCCAATCCCATTAAACGACAACATTGTCTCGCACATATCCAGGCAGAGCTGCCTAATCTCTTCTGTAATCTTTTCAACTGGCTCAGCCTTCTGCCTTAAAATAGGATCTCCATAGTAGCGGACATTTAACTTCATGAGAAATACCTTTAAGAGGTCAGCTCAGTTTGATTAGATGTCTTTCTCGATGCTGTGCGGGAAAGAGAAGCTGTCCAAAGCGAGAGAACCACACACCCAACAAGAAAAGCAACCGCGAGATAAGCTGTGATCTTTTTTAGAACATCGGGAGTGGAAGTTCCAAAAAGAGACTCCCCGGAATCTCCCCCAAAAGAGCCTCCAAGACCCGTGCTTTTACTCTCCTGAATTAAGATCACAAAGCATAAAATTAGAGAGATAAAAAGAAATATAAAGAGAAATAAATAATAGACAATTGTCATGAAACACCCACTATTGCTTGAATAATATGATGAAAGCTTTCGGGAGAGAGCGACGCTCCTCCAACAAGAAGGCCATCGATATCGGGTTCTTTTAAAAGTTCTGCAGCATTGCCCGGTTTAACGGATCCGCCATATTGAATCACAAGCTCACCCGCTGCCTCGTCGCCCCAGAGTTCACCCACAACTTTGCGGCAAAATTCTTGCGCTTTTTCAGCCTCTTCTGGATGAGCCACCTTGCCGGTCCCGATTGCCCAAATAGGCTCATAAGCTAAAACCAACTTCTTAAAGGCCGCAGCAGAAACTCCTTCAAGAGTTTTTTCAATCTGGCTGCGTAAAACTTCTTCTGTTTTTCCTAAAGATGGAGATCAGGTCATACTTGCAGGTTCTCTCTCTGTCTACCCCCCTCACGGAAAATACCAGTTTATAGCAAAACGGATGCAATTTAAAGGAGTTGGCGAGCTCCTTTTAAAATATCAGGAACTAAAGAAAAAACTTGAACACTTAGGCTGGTTTGCTAAAGAGCATAAAAAACCTCTCCCAAAATTTCCCCGTAGAATCGGCGTTGTGACAAGCCCGACAGGAGCCGTGATCCAGGATATGATCAATGTCTTAACACGGCGAGCAATAGGCTTTCATCTTATCCTTAATCCTGTGCGTGTTCAGGGAGAGAGAGCATCTTTTGAGATTGCCCAGGCAATTGAGCAGTTTAATGCCCATAATCTTGCTGACGTTCTTATTATTGGACGAGGAGGGGGAAGTCTAGAAGATCTTTGGGCTTTTAATGAGGAGGTCGTTGCAAGAGCCATCTTTGAGAGCAAGATCCCCATTATCTCAGCTGTTGGGCATGAAACCGATGTCTCGCTTTCTGACTTTGTCGCCGATGTGCGCGCCCCAACTCCCACTGCTGCTGCAGAAATTGTCATGTCGGAAAAGGTGCACCATCTTCAAACTTTAGAAAAAATTGAGAGAAACGCAAAGCAGACCCTCCATCATTTGATTCATCGCTATCGGGAGAGATTGAAGAGATTTTCTACACACCCTCTTATGACAACCCCCTATGCTCTTCTAGGCAATCATCTCCAGCAGCTCGATGAGAAGCGCTTTCTAATCGATCAAAAAATAAGGCAAAAAATTCTTTTAAAAAAAGAGATCCTCCTTGGAATGAAAAAGCAGGCGACCGCCCTACGCCCCTCAGCCAAGCTGGAAGCTTTTTCTCAAAAATTAGATGCTCTTCAAAGAGAGATTGAGAGGAACTTTACCTCCTTTTGCACAATACAAAAAGAGAGGCTTGAAAAGCTAAGACAAAACTTAATAGCTTTAGATCCTAAAAAAGTCTTAAAGCGGGGTTATAGCATCCTCTTTCATCAAAAAAATGGTTCGGTTATAGTGTCATCAACCCAGCTTCTCCCAGGAACAGAAATCAGAGCTCTTCTTCCAGATGGAGAGGGGCACCTTATAGTAAGAGAGTTAAATCATGAGTGAAAAAGATGTCGGAAATTTTGAAAAGTCTTTTGCTCGTCTTGAGAGCATCCTTGAGAAGATGAACGCGGGGCAGACAACCCTCGATGTTGCCCTTCAACTCTATGAAGAGGCAGATCAACTCATTTCAACCTGTTCAAAAAAACTCAATGAAGCTGAAAAGAGAATTGAGATGCTCATCAAAAAAAGAGATGGGGAGCTTTTATTGGATGAATCGGGGAATCCGCAGATAGAGCAATTTGGCGGAGCAGCTTTGGAATCACACCTATGAACTACCCCCTTCTGGAAGCGATCAGAACTCCTGAAGATTTAAAATCTCTCTCCTTGCAGGAGCTTGTTAACCTCTCAAGAGAAATCCGACAGCGCATTATTGATGTTTTAGCCATTAATGGGGGCCATCTCGCCTCCAATTTGGGGAGCGTAGAACTAACCCTTGCTCTGCATACAGTCTTCTCCTCCCCTGTAGACCGCCTCATCTTTGATGTAAGCCACCAGTCCTATACCCATAAGCTTGTGACGGGGCGCAATGCCCGTTTTGATAAGATCCGCAAATTTAAGGGGCTCTGTGGATTTTGCCACCCCCACGAATCGGAGCATGACCATTTCCACGCAGGCCACGCTGGGACTGCCCTCTCACTTGGTCTTGGTGTCGCAACTGCCCGCGACCTTACAGAAGACTCTTTTCATGTGATTCCCATTATAGGCGATGCAACACTCACATGTGGACTCTCTCTTGAAGCGCTCAATAACATTTCAAGAAAGCTAAAACGTTTTATTGTGATCCTCAACGACAATGAGATGTCGATCTCAAAAAATGTAGGGGGAGTCACAAATATTTTAAGCCGCCTCATCAATAATCCTACAACAAACAGATGGGCGCACGATCTTGAAGAGATCCTCTCAAAAATTCCCATGTGCGGATCAAAAATTGCCAAGCAGGGTTTGAAGTTTGCAGAATCAATTAAAAATCTCGTCAGCCCCGCTCCCTTTTTTGAGCAGTTCGGCCTCTCCTACATCGGACCTGTCGATGGACATGACCTTAAAAAACTTATCCCCCTTTTTGAAGCCCTAAAAGATTGTTCTATGCCTGTGATTGTCCATCTTTACACTAAAAAGGGGCATGGCCTTGATAAAGCTGAAAAAGACCCTATCTCCTACCATGGAGCAAAACCCTTTGATCCAAGCACATGCGAATTCCTCTCCTCTCCCACAAATAAACCTACATTCCCTAAAATTTTTGGCAATCATCTTCTTAAGATGGCAAATGCAGATAGCTCCATTGTAGCAGTAACTCCTGCCATGTCTCTTGGATCCTGCCTTGATCCCATGATGAAGGCCTTTCCTGACAGGTGTCTAGATGTTGGAATTGCCGAAGGACACGCTGTCTCCTTTTGCGGAGGGCTTGCTAAAAGCGGAAAATTAAAAGTTGTCTGTAGCATCTACGCAACTTTTTTACAAAGGGCCCTTGACAATCTCTTTCACGATGTCTGTTTACAAGAGCTTCCTGTTGTTTTTGCAATTGACCGCGGCGGCATTTCAGCTCCCGATGGAGCAACGCATCATGGGGTTTATGAGATAGGCTTTTTAAAGACGATGCCCAACATTCTCATCTGTCAACCAAGAAATGGCCACCTATTAAAAGAGCTTTTAGAATCTGCATTTTCCTGGAATCGGCCAACAGCAATTCGCTATCCCAATCTCTCAACAGAGGATTCTACAGAAGAGATCTGCTACCGGCCTCCGGGCAAGGGAGAAGTTCTTATTGAGGGAGAGGATCTTTTAATCATTGCTCTTGGTCATCAATGCACAAGTGCGCTTAAGCTTGCCAAGCTCCTTGCAGAAGATGGAATAACAGCCACAGTTGTTGATCCTATTTTTCTAAAGCCCCTCGATACCGATTTGATTGTAAGGCTTCTCTCCAACCACCAGAAGATTGTCACAATTGAGGAGCACTCTTTAAAAGGAGGGCTTGGAAATGAGGTGAATAACTTTTTAATTAGCTCGGGATTTTCTAATATCTCTATCCTTAATTTTGGAATACCCGAAGCCTTTTTGGACCATGGAGAGTATGGAGATCTCATCAACGAAATTGGACTGACCCCCGAAAAAATGGCACTTCGAATTAAGAGCCATTTTTCTTTTCCGCTTCTTAGAATTTTATCCGAGAAAATTTAATGATTGTTGCTCTCTTTGCCAATGCACAAAAAAAGAAGGCCTTTGAGATTGGAGAAAAGATCTGCTCTTTTTTTGCTAGTCATGGGGTTAAAGTGGTTGCGCGCGAAGAGGAAGCGGAGAGCTTTAACCTTCCCTCTCTCTCTTCTGTCAACCCCGAGGAGATTAATTTCCTCATTTCCCTTGGCGGCGATGGAACTATTTTGCGACTAGTCCACCAATTTCCCCATTTAGAGGCTCCCATTGTTGGCATTAATTTAGGCCATCTTGGGTTTATGGCTGATATTCCCCTCTCCGATCTCTATAACAGTCTAGAAGACCTTATAAAAGGAGATTATACAGTGGAAAACCGAGTGATGATGGAGGGAGCGAGCCCCTCCGGCATGCGCTGCTTCGCTGTGAATGAGATGGTGATCCATCGATCAAAAAATCCCAGTTTGATCGATCTCTCTATCCATGTGGATGGGACTTATGTAAATACCTTTTCAGCAGACGGAGTGATCATCTCTACGCCAAATGGGTCGACAGCCTACTCTCTTGCTGCAGGAGGTCCTATCTTAACTCCTGAGCTTGAAGCATTTGTAATTACGCCAATCAGCCCACATACCATTTCTAACCGCCCAATTGTTTTACTGCCTAAGGATAAGATTGAGGTGCAGTATTTAAGTCCCTATGAACCGGTTGAAATTGCTTATGATGGGATCGCCCGTTATAGCATGGCTACTAATGATATATTTAGCATCTCCCGCTCAAAACGCACCTTTAAAATGGTGGCCTTCTTTCGCCGGGACCACTTTGCGACGCTACGCAAAAAGCTTGGCTGGTCAGGCCAGGTGCGCTACTCCCTTCTAAATCACCGCTTTGATGATTAAAAACTGTTAGCAAAGTCCGTTAAACATGCCCAACAGCTTTCAAGAGCTGTAATTAAACACCCTATTATGGAAATGAATATTGCTCCTATTGCACCAAGCAGGACAATGCCAAAAGCACAAATACTAACGTTATATCCGACAGTTCCCACAACACCAAAAAAACCTGCTAGACTAAGCCCTAAAAATAAGGCGTTTACGATAGCCACCACAACAGCCGTACTCCCCATTGTTGATAACCCTGCACAAGCCATGCTAGTATATCCCAACCAACCTTCTCGGCTCCTTCTTTCCTTATTCACTAAAATACACACCCTATCTCCTCCAAACAACCTAATTGGATAAATTTTAACAAGATTCTGTTAATTATTTCAATTGATTCTTTTTTATTAAATTTTTAAAAGTTAGTTTCTATTGATATAAATTAAAACTATTTTTAATATTAAGCTTGATCGGTAATTTATTGTTTATTTCTAAAAACGAAGAATAGTAAGGGGTAGAAGATGAATATTGAGGTGGATATTACTGAAGATCCGACACCGGAAGAGAAATCCGAAAATCTATCAGATTCTTTTGAAAATGTTGATGAGAGAGCACTTCTTGTCAGTGACATTCAACGCTTTGGCTCTCCTGCTTCCATTACTCTCCTTGATTCTGCATTCAAGACCTTCAAAGATCCCTCAATAGACGGAGTCATTGGTTACCGCATTGAATTTGGATGCGCTGTGGTCTTTGGAGATCCCGTCTGTTCGAAAGAGGATGCACCGGCTCTTGCTCTTGCATTTGCGGAGTTCTGCAAAAAAGAGGGGCTGAAAATTGTTTATGCTATTGTTTCTAAGGAATTTGCAAATACAGCACTCCAAAATAATTACAAAGCTCTCATAGAATTTGGAGAGGTCCTCTCTATCAATCCTCAACGTGACCCTCAGAAGGGATCAAAGGGACGGGAGCTACGCAAAAAGGTCTATCACTCTACCCGCGAAGGAGTTACAGTTGAGGAGTATCTATGGCAGGATGAAAAACTGGAACGGTCTCTTGAAGAGGTAGCTGTTTCATGGTTAAAAGCAAGACAGGGCCCCCAAATCTATATGGCTCATTTAAATCTATTTTCCGACCGTTTGGGTAAGCGCTGGTTTTATGCAAAGAAGGGCAACCGCGTTGTGGGTGTCTTGCTGCTCAACCGCCTGGAGGCCTGCCAGGGCTGGCTGCTCCATCTACTGCTTGCAAATCCGGATGCCCCCCTAGGGACTACAGAACTTCTTGTTGCAAAAGCCCTCGAGCAGTTATGTCAGGAAGGGTGCACTTATGCTACATTTGGGGTCATGCCGGGGTCAACGCTCGGAGAGATAGTTGGGTTAGGGTCATTTACAACATGGGTGACAAGAAGAGTCTTTAATATCTCAAAGAGAATCTTTAATCTCGATAAACGCAAAAGGTATTGGAAAAAATTCAGCCCCGATTGTGAGCCCTCCTATTTTGTGTTTAGTGAATCGACAATTGGCGTACGTGAAATACTAGGCATCATGCGATCTATGAATGTTTCTGTGTACTAACCTGGAGATCGGAAATCTAATCGTGCACGCACACGGGCACGGGCACGAGGCTCTATGACAAGCAATCATGAATTGTTTTCTAAACTGACACCGGAAAATATTTCCCAATTTTCAAAACAGCTCAACGCCTCTTTTCTTTTTGATCTTATTGCTTTTATTGAAAAGTCCCCCCCAAAGATGAAGTTCCTTATTTTCAAGAATCTACGGGAAGAAAAAGCCGTTTCCGTCTTCGAATACCTCTCGTTTGGAATCCAAAAAGAGATTCTGGGAAAACTCCCCTCTGAACGTGTCGCCAGCCTCTTAAATGCTCTCTCCCCGGATGATAGGACAGCATTATTAGAGGAGCTGCCCCCCCATCTGATGCATCTGCTTCTGAAATATTTATCCCCAGAAGAGCGAGCACTCTCAATCAGGCTGCTCGGATACCCTGAAAATAGCGTCGGGCGTCTTATGACTCCCGATTATCTCGCCATCCGGGTAGATTGGACAGTCAAAGAAGTATTGGATTACATACGCCGGTATGGGCATGAGAGTGAAACGGTCAATGTCATCTATGCTGTAGATGAAAAGGGAAAGCTCGTTGATGATTTTCGTATCAAGCAGTTCTTATTTGCTTCGCTCGATACAAAAGCTGAAGATCTTGCAGATCATAAATTTATCTCATTAAATGTTAATGATAATGAAGAAAACGCCATCAATCTCTTCCGTAAATATGCACGCATTGCTCTTCCTGTTGTCGATGCGGAAGGGTTGATGCTCGGTATTGTAACAATTGATGATATCATGAATGCATCGGTTGCAAAGGATACCGAGGATATTCAAAAAATTGGGGGTACTCTGGCCTTTAAAGAGACCTATCTTCAAATTCCCATCTTAAAGTTGATGCGAAAAAGATCGGGATGGCTTGTTGTCCTATTTTTGGGAGAACTTCTCACAGCATCTGCTATGGGTTTTTTCCAGGATGAGCTTTCAAAAGCTGTTGTTTTAGCACTTTTTTTACCCCTGATCATTTCGAGCGGGGGCAATGCTGGCTCTCAGGCATCTGCATTGTTAATCAGAGCATTAGCTCTTGAAGAGGTCCAACTAAGAGATTGGTGGAGAGTAGTTCGCCGGGAAATTTTCTCAGGGGTTTTTTTGGGATGCGTGCTTGGTACGATTGGATTTTTTCGGATCATTATATGGAGTCTTGTTTTTTCCATGTATGGGATGCATTGGCTACTTGTCGCATTCACCGTCTGCTTTGCCCTAATCGGTGTTGTATTATGGGGGACACTTGCAGGAGCTACCCTGCCGCTTCTCTTAAAGTGGTGCGGGTTTGACCCTGCCGTCTCATCTGCTCCCTTTGTTGCAACGCTTGTCGATGTCACTGGGATCATCATCTATTTCAGCGTTGCTATGCTTATTTTGCGTGGCACTTTATTGTGACGTCTTTTTTTGAATTACCCGCTTACATAATAAGAGAAGAGGGATGAGCCCAATGAACATCCAGGCCCCCAACCAGGAGACATCATTTGTAGAGAGCATAAAGGCCTGCTGTTCTACTTGATTATCTGCGATTCGATTGATTATATCGCTTGTAAATACAGGGTTATAGCTTTCCATCCTATTGTAAAAATCCCTTATCAAAGGACGATAGCTTGTCACAAATTCTGTCAGGCGGCCATGGTGGAAGATCTCAAGACGCGTCCAGACTTCCACTGAAAGAGAGGTTCCAAAGCCGCTTCCTACCAAAATACGGAAGAAATTGAATACACCTGTAGCGCTTGCAAATTTCTCTTGGGGAATCTCAGCAAGAGCTATTTGCACAAGCGGCAAAAAGAAGATTGCAATTCCAAATCCTTGAATAAAACGGGCTAGCATAATTGTATTGAGGTCGACATCTGTTGTAAAATTTGCCTGATAAAATAAACCGATGGCCAAAAAAACAAAGCTAAGAATGCTTAAGAAACGCAAGTCCACGCGGTACATGTTCTTGCCAATCCATGCTGATAAAAAAAAGGGAACAACGCCAATGGGGGCGACTGCAACTCCAGCCCAGAAAGCTGTGTAGTTCTGCTCGGTCTGCAGCCATAGGGGAAGCGTTACAGTCGTCCCGAAAAAGACTAAGTAGCCAATAGTCACAGCTATTGTCCCAAGTGCAAAATTCCGTTTTTTAAAAAACGAAAAGTCAACAATGGGATACTTCTGAAAATAAGTCCAGGCTGCAAAATAGATAAAAGCAATGATCGAAACAATTGTCAAAGTGATAATGGCATTGGATTCAAACCAGTCCAGATCCTTCCCCTTATCGAGCATAATTTGTAGGCAAGCGACACCCAGACTCAAGAGAAATAGCCCTAACCAATCAATCGGATTACGGACAATAGTACTCTCGTGATCCTTAAGAAAAAACCAGGCCACAAGGGCAGAAAAGATCCCAATTGGAACATTGATGTAGAAAATCCAGGGCCATGAGTAATTATAAGTAAGATACCCTCCGATAATAGGTCCCAATACAGGGGCAACAACGACGATCATCCCCCATAATCCCAGAGTTGCCCCCTGTTTTTCAGGAGGGCTGCAGGCAAGCATGAGGCTTTGCGAAAGAGGGATAAGAGAGCCTGCAACAGCTCCTTGTATCACGCGAAAGGTAACAAGCATCGCAAGACTTGTCGCTAAGCCACAGAGAAAGGAGGTCAAAGCAAAGAGAAGTACAGACCAGACAAAGAGGCGGACACGTCCAAAGTAGCTGGATAGCCAGCCCGTTAAGGGTAAGACAATCGCATTGCTAGCAGCAAAGGAGGTAATGACCCATGTCCCCTGATCAGCACTCACTCCGAGATTCCCAGCAATATAGGGAACCGCCACATTTGCAATTGATGAATCAAGGACCTGAATAAAGGTACCAAGGCCAAGGCCAATGTTTAATAATGCAAGCCTTCCTCCCTTCTCATAATAAACTTCATTCATCATATCTCCTGCAAAGAGAAAAATTAACCACAGAGATCACAGAGAAGGGAGATAGAAAATTATATAAATATTTTTCTTCTTACTCTTCATGAGACCATAGTGCTTCTTTTCTCTCTCTCTTTCTCTGTGGTAAATTTTATTATAGTTTTCATAAGGCTTCACATTGGGAGTTTTCCTGGATAATTTGGTCTATGAGCTGATCGACCATCTTCCAATCGATATCAAAAACAGTCGTCGTTGAAACAGGCTTCTTCACTGGAATGCTCGCGAGTTTTGGTAAATCCTGGTTAGTAACATTCACATTCACCTCAGCGGAAATCCCAAGCCTTATGGGATAATCCTGAACAACTTTAGGATCAAGGCTAATACGTACGGGAAGACGCTGGACGATTTTAATCCAGTTTCCTGTTGCATTTTGAGGCGGAATCAAAGAAAAAACGCTTCCGGTTCCAGAGGCTATACCGAGAACTTTCCCGGCATATTTTACCCCCGAGCCATAGAGATCAAACCAGACAGTGGTCTCCTGTCCAATCCGCATCTTTCTTAGCTGTGTCTCTTTATAGTTTGCATCAACCCATACATAGTCTGTTGGAATCACAGCCATCATATTGATAGTGGGGTTTACCCACTCTCCCACATCGACGTTCCGCTGGGCGACAAGCCCAGATGAGGGGGCATAAATCTTACAGTGGTGCAACTGATAGAAGGCATTTCTTACATTTGCTTTCTGCTCCTCAATAAGAGGATGCGTTTCTAGAGGAGTATTGCCAGCAGCTGCCTCTGCAACATGAAATTGATATTCCGCAATCTCAAAATTGAGTTCAGCAGAGAGAAAATCATCTCTGGAATGAATATAATCCTCATTTGAAACGGCCCCTGAATCAATTAATTTTAAACGGTTTTCATAATCAAATGCCGCTTTTTCCAAAGCAACCCATTTACTCTCCACATTTGCATTATTAGCAAGCACTGTGTCATAAAGCTGCCTCACCTGTAAGACAGTCGATGCCAGCTGCGCAAGCGCCTTTTCATACAGCACAAGGTAATCTGTAGAATCAAGTTGCACAAGGAGCTGCCCCTCAGCTACAAAATCTGTATCATCTGCGTAGAAAGCCACCACTGAGCCGGAGATGGCAGAGTTTATATTAATCAAATTGCCATTTGCATAAGCATCATCTGTCCTTTCATGGAATTGGAGGTAGAAAAACCAGAGGCAAACCCAAGCTAGACCAAGGATGAAAAGTCCAATGGATATCCACCATAGCGTTGTAGAGCGTTTACGCTTTGGAGGCGGAAGAGGAGGAGGAGGAGCTTCCGAAGGATGGTCATGGAGAATCATCGGCTCACTCATTCCAGCACCTCGCATCATAACCGCCACCAAGGGCCTTAATAAGTTCTAAAATAGCCTGGATTGTGTTTCCAAGTGCCACAATTTCTTGATCCTGTGCAAGTAAGGCACTCTCTTCGCTCGTGAGGTAGTCGAGTGTTGAGCTCAAATTATTGGCAACACGCAACGAGACAAGTTTTAAATTATCTCTATTAAATTTGAGTTGCTGCTCATAGGCTGATAGCTGATCCCGGTTGTTGCGCAAGACGACGATGCCATCTAATACCTCTTTAGCAGCATTGAGTACCAAGTTATTATAATCAAAGATTGCCAAATCATAGTTGACTTCGCTTCCACGCAAATTAGCAAGAAGCCGTCCCGCATCAAAAATCGGAAGGGTAAACGCCGGATTGACATTAAAATAGCTGCTTGCCCAACGGAAGAGCTCATGAAAATGGATCGTTTGAAATCCAAAAAAAGCTGATATGTTAAAATCAGGATAAAATCCCGCTTTTGCAACTTCTATTTGACGCCCTGCTGATTCAATAAGCCATAGCTTGGCTCTAATATCGGGGCGATGCGACAAGAGATGGAGTGGAAGCTCTTTTGGGAGAGGAACTTTTGGCAATGGGCATTCAATAATTCCGGTATCGCTGATATCTTCTTCAAAATCGCCTGCCAGATATGTCTTAAGCTGATATTCGCTCACTGCAATATCCCCCTGGATCTGCAATAAACCCTGGGTAGAGGAGGCCACATTAACCTTTCTTGTATTCAGAAGTTGGGCAGGATCTAAACCCTCCACCTTACGCTTTGCTACAAGCTCTGCATATTGGCTTCTATTGCGGAGCAGCTCTTTGGCAATCGCTTGGCGCTTATAGTCGATCTGCAAATGGAAATAGATCTCGGCAATTGCAATGCCAAGCTGCAGCTGAGCGAAGGCTAGGTCTGCAACATTGGCACGCATCTCTCCGATTGCAGCCCGTAAAGTGTTGCGATTTTTCCCCCAAAGGTCAAACTCATAAGTAAGATTGAGCTGACTCTCATACAAAGAAAAATAGACAGGTATCCCAAATCCAGGTACAAGAGGAACATCCACTTTTGTTTCTCCAAAAGGTATTACACCTGTTTTACTGAGCTTTTGCCGTGAGAAATCTCCCCCCAAAAAGATGTAGGGGAGAAGCGAAGAACGCGCCTTATCAGCATTGGCAGCTGCCATCAAAATTTTAGCATAGGCTGTTTGAAGGGTCGGATTCCTTTCATAGGCAAGCCGAATAAACTCCGTGAGCTGTGCATCGTTAAAAAGGTTCCACCAATCTGATCGTACCCAACATTCCTCCTCTTGAAAAAGAGGATCCGATTCAGCTGCAACTCTTGCAGCCTCTATGGCGCAAATGGGAGCATCAATGGTTTCGGCTCGCCTTCCCCTATCACAGGCAGCAAGACCTCCAAGGACGACCATTAAATAAAGCAGTCGAAAAATTGCCCAGGGTATTTTTAGGGTTCTTTTCATTTAACTTCGATGAATTTATTGAGATATATCTCCCGTTTAAGAGCAAATAGAGTGCCAAAATCTCTTCTCTTTTGTATGAATAGCAAGAAAGAGGAAGAGTGCATGAGAGCAATGGCTATTGAGAAATGGGGATTAGATCAGCTCAAACTGATGGAGCTACCTATTCCTGAACCTCTCGCGCATGAAGTGCAAATCAAAGTCGCGTTTGCCGGTATAAATCCTCTTGACTTGAAGGCTTGCGAGGGGATGCTCCAAAATCTGATGCCTTATCAATTCCCTATTATTCTTGGGTGTGATGCCGCGGGTACTATTTCAAAGGTTGGGAGCAGCGTCACTCATTTGGAGGTCGGAGATGAGGTCTATGCCTGCATACGTCCCCCTCTTTTAAAAGAGGGAACCTTTGCAGAGTATGTCTGCTGCGATGCGCAAGTTGCCGTTCGAAAACCCTCAAAGCTTTCTCTTGCAGCAGCAGCAGCAATCCCCCTGCCGGCTCTCACTGCTTGGCAAGCCCTTATTGATATCGTCAAACTAAAAGCCGGAGAATCGATCCTGATTCAAGCAGGAGCAGGAGGCGTTGGGGGGATGGCAATACAAATTGCAAGGCATCTGCATGCCAATATTTTTACAACGGCCAGGAAGGCTAATTTAGACTATGTTAAATATTTAGGAGCAAATTATCCCATAGACTATGCGAGGCAGGATTTTGTAGAAGCGATAAAAACCGTCGTGCCCGATGGAGTTGATGTTCTTTTCGACTGCCTTGGAGGGGAGGTCCTGGAAGCGGGCTTGCAAGCTATGAAACCGGGAGGACGTATTGTTACTCTACTAACCGAAGTAGAGAAAATAAAGGCTGAAAAGTATCAAGTTGAGTCCTTTGCATTAATTGCCGAGCCAAATGGAGACCAATTAAAAGCAATTGGCGAGCTCTTTGAGAAAAGAGAGTTCACCCCACTTCCCGTTGAAGAATTTCCACTCATCAAAGCAAAAGAGGCTCTTGAAAAACTTCGAACTGCACATGTGCGGGGCAAGATCATCCTGCGCGTTATCCCCATCCCCTAAGATTAAACCGCTAGAGAGATATTACACCACAGACTAGGGCTTATTGTCAGGATATTACGTAGAGGAGGGTGGAGAAACCGAAGACAAAAAATACAGGAAGTTTAATTGGTTTAAACTCCTTTAAACGGTAAGCGATGTTTAAAAGTGTTAAGACGATTAATCCGGGATAACAAATTTGCAAAACCGGACTTAGAAAAGCTGAAATTCCTGTAAATTGGAAAGTGGATACAAAAAAGGTCAATAATAATGAGCCTATCAAAGTTTCTTCATAGGTGACTTTTTCTTTAAAAACCTCTTTTTGAATAAAATCAGCAAAAGCCGAGATAAGCGCAATTGCAGTTGTCAAACAAGCCAACCCAATGGTAGTACAAACAAGCAGCCCGGCAACAGGGCCTGCAATTTTTATGGTGATGGCAGCTAGCAGCTCATCTTTTCCACTGATTGCAAGCTGAGCTCCGTAAAAAGAGGCAAGGTAGCTAAAGCCAATATAAACCCCTGCAAGAAGAAGTGCTCCCACTATGCTTGCTCGAAAAGCTGTTGCGAGATGATTATCTTCCTCCCTCTCTTTTTTACTCTTGCGCATTCTAAGAATGTTTAAAATCGTAGAGGAGAAGAAGAAGGCTGCTAATAGATCCATTGTATTATACCCCTCTTTAAGTCCATGCAAAAAGATAGTGAGTTTGCCCGTTTCAATGTGATGAGCACTGGGTGCTGAAATAAAACCTATTATGATTACTAGAATTAAAGAGGATAGTAATAAAGGAGTTAAGACCCACCCCAGAAGAGTTAGGATATGGTTTTTCTTCACTGTGAAAAGAAAGATGACCCCGCACGCTACTCCACTAAAAAGAATGGGGGAAATATCTAAAAATGCACTTTTTAGTGTGGTGTAAGCAAGAGCTATGCATCTCGGAGTAGACCCTAGAGGCCCAAGAAGAGAGATGATTGTGAGGGCCAGGATAAACCCAGGAACTCTTCCCAACCTTCCAAAGAATTTGCGATAATTCCCATCAAATAGAATCATGGCAATAACCCCAGCTATCGGCATAATGGCAGCGGTTATGATTAATCCCATGATAGCAAATAAATTTTTATCTCCCGCATACTCGCCAACAGCTAAGGGAAATATGATATTGCCAGCTCCAAAGAACATGGAAAACATGGCAAGTCCAATGGAGAGCTGATCCCATCTAAAAAATTTTTTCATTATTAAAACCTTCTATAATAAATGCAATCGAGCCGCTTCTTAAAGTGGCTTTGAGTATAAATCTGATACGTTGGGTTAAATTATTGTGCGCAGGAGCGCACGACTGTGACGGGAAAGAAAAGATGGGATAAAATAGTATGATTCTTCATGGCAAAAGATTTTACCAATCGGAGGAATATTTAGCTACCTGAATTCATTCGCTCTTGTAAAAGAGCGATAATGTGCGCATCATTAGTGAGCTCTCGAGGGCTCTTATTATGAAAGTCGAGAATAGTAGGATCTGCACCCTTCTCTAAAAGGTACCTTACAATCTCTATATGATTATTTTTAGCTGCCAGATGTAAGGGTGTCTCGCCGTGCATATTGGTCAAAGTTATAAGAGAAGAGCTTTTATAACGCTTTTTGGGGCTTTTCTTCTCATGCTCTAAAAGTAGCTTTACTACATCAAGATGGCCACTCTTTACAGCATCATGGAGAGGTGTATCACCCACTGCATCCCTAAGAGATGTGCCTTTTTCTAGCCACTTTACAACGAGATCTTTATCGCCCCTCTCTGCTACATAATGAAGGGGTGTCTTCTTTGAATCTAAAAGTTTGATAATATTCTCATTGTAAGTTAATTGTTTGGGTGTTTTGCCTGCATCATTTTGACAATCAGGATCAGCTCCCCACTCTAAAAGCAATCGCACACAATTGATCTGATTTTTTTCAGCAGCCCTATGCAAGGGTGTCAAGCCTTCATTATTCTTGGAGAGAAGTAGAGACTCATCTTCAAACTGCAAAATCAGCAGCACGATATCATACAGTCCATTGTACGCAGCTAGATGGAGGGCATTATTACCCTCACTAGTTTTAAGATGCAGATTTAATTCATGCTTTAAAAGTAATTTTGCAATATCACTATCTTTATAAAGAAGAGCAAGATGAATAGGTGTTAAACGTCTCTCTCTCTCTTTAAAGGGATGGTTAATCAACTTTTCTCCGCCATTTTTCAAGAGAAGCTCTACAACCTTTGTTCTTTGATTCCGAATAGCATGATATAGAGGAGGTTCTCCATCCGAACCCCTGAAATTAGAATCTGCTCCAAGTGTTAAAAATAGCCTCAGCATCTCTATATTTCCATTCTTAGCATAGGTAGAAAGCTTTTCGTTAAGTAATTTAGGTTGAGTTGCATGAAGAGATTTTACTTGCTCAATGCAAGATTCTAAATTCATAAGCCGGGAAGTGAGTTTTAGATCTTTCAAAAAAGCGTTTAGATCTTTGCCAAGAATCCTTAGGGTTTCTTTTGCTTCCTTAATATCATGACCCTCATAACCATAACGCCTTGCACGGTCTACCAAAACAGTGGCCCCAAGTCGATGCCCGTCCCGATTTACAAGAGCAACTGACTTCAAATATCTTACATCCAAATAACTATAAATCTGCAACATCACCTCTTCAGGTAAAGCTGGGACCTCTAATGGTGCTTTCCTATCTGGTTGCAAAAGGGCAATTATTTCTTTATCTTTAGTGAGTGCTGCAGCCCTTTGTTTCTGCTGCGAAGAATAAAGATCGCCTCCCTTCTCCAAAAGCAGCTTCACACATCCCAGAGCATTACTACGAACGGCAGATTCCAAAGGGGTGCTATGATAACCATCTACCGATAAAAGAAGAGATGTCTTTCCTACAAAACCCTCTTCACGTTTTAAGATCTCTCTAACAATACCAATCAGTCCCTGTTCCGCAGCTATATGGAGCGTTGACATACCGTCAAAAGGAGACCTCATAAGATAATCTGCTCCACAATCTAAAAGGAGTTTAGCAATCTCACTCTTTTTACATCGAAGCGCTAAACAAAAAGGCGTTATACCATGTGATTTTATTCGATAATTTATTAACTTTGTTCCACCGTGATCCAAAAGAAGCTCTACAATATCTTTTCTTCCCTTCTTAATGGCACAAAAAAGAGGAATCTCTTCACGACCTTCTTTGCTAAAAACAATAAAGTTAGGATCTGCACCAAATCTTAAAAAGAGCCTCAAGATCTCTATCTTTCCACTCTTCACATAGTGATAAAAACGCCTATTAAGCTTATCAATAGTCAAGTCAGGTTGGGCTTTCTGTAGAGACTCCAATTTTTTTATATTAGCTTCCAAGCCAAAGCAGGTGTCGTCAAAGGAGCATTTCTTAAAGAGAATGTAATCTTTCTCTATAGGAAATTGATATTTCAAAAAAATATGTAGTTCATCAGAAAGAGAATCTAAATAATCGTTGGCTTCCTCAATATCATTTCCCTTATAACCATATTTCTTTGCATAAGGCATCAACTCTTCGTCAGGCAAGAATGGCACAGTTGCTTGTTCATGTGCTACTTGTGAATCAATAATTGGCTTTTGAGTGGGCTGCTTTTGTCGCAAAAACAGAATGAGGGAAGATAATACCAGCGTAATGAAAGCGCTCATGCCCGTTCCACTGAAAAGGCCCCAAGAGGCTTCCGTACCTAAAATGGATACCCCCATGCCATAATAGGCGCCAAATAGAGTGATTAGACTAAAGGCAAATCCAATACCCGCAACCGTATTGCCAATACCTATGCTCCAATTAACCCAAGGAGAATTTAAATTACAGTGATTTAACATTATACTTCCTAATTTCGTATATTATATTTTAATTTATAAATATTAATATATAATTAAGAATGATAACTAAGTTAAATGAAATAGTAAAAGATCGATAATCTCGGTATTTTCGGTGAGCGCTTGATGTTTCTTACCCAGAGCATTGGGAAACCTGCGATCAGCGCCCTCTTTTAAAAGCAGCTCTACATGATTTCTTTTGTTGAACGAGCCCGCAAAAGGGCAGCAATCTCCCTCTCCCTATTTTTCGTTAATTCCAGGGGAGTTTGGCCCCTAGCATCGGGAAAATCTGGATCAGCATCCTCTTTTAAAAGCAGTTCAACGACGAGTTTTGGACCACTTAAGACTGCTAAATGGAAAGGTGTACGTCCATCCATATCGGTGCATTTCATTAAATATGGAGCTCTATCATCCTGTAAAAGCAGTTCTACTATTTCAACGTCATCCTTTTGCGCAGCCAGGTGGAGAGGTGTGGCTCCCTTATTATTCCTTTCAAGAGTTGTTGCTCCACTTTGCAGCAACTCTAGAATACGATCTTTTCTTCCCTTAGCCACTGCATAATGAAGAGGTGTCCAACCAGAATCTAAAAGGGCAATAATCTCATGATTATTTTTGGCTAGCTGTTTAGGCGTATACCCCTCACCAGTAAGATAGGTTGGATCGCTTCCCCACTCTAAGAGCAGCTCCACACAAAGCTTGTGCTGAAAAATAACGGCAAAATGCAATGGTATTTCACCCCTATTATTTGGAGATTGAAGAAGGGGAATCTGACCACCTCCTTCTGCTTTTTCACGTTGTAAGATAAGCTCTATGATTTCAGCATGCCCCTCGAAGGCGGCTACGTTGAGGGGTGTATTTCCGTATGAATTCTTAAGATGAAGATCTGCTTTATGCTCTATTAAAATCTTAGCAGTTTTCACCTTACCGGATAAGAGGGCAACATGCAGGGGTGTATAGCGATTATGATTTTTATGGTTGATTAACTTTTGTCCATCCCCTTTCAAAAGGAGCCGTACAATATCCATCTGCCCTGCTCTAACAGCATAAAATAGAGGAGTCTCGCCCTTTTCATCTTGCAAAGTAGGGTCTGCTCCAAGCTTTAAAAATAACGCTAGGATCCCAACTTTCCCCTCTCTTGCATAGCCACGCAGCTTTGCATTAAGCTTTGGTCTAAGAATGAGACGCCCAGCTTCACTTAGAGATTCTAATTTTTTGAGATTCGCTTCTAAATCGAGGTTGATTGTGGTGAAATGCTTTTTAATAGGATAATACTCGTCAATTAAAAAGAGCTTCAAATCGCTCAAAAGAGAATCTAAAAACTCTTGCGCCTTTGCAATGTCATTTCCTGCATAACCATAACTTCTCGCACGCATTATTTCAGGCGCGAAAGCCTCTTCTTCTTGAGGTGCATCTTCATTAACCTGAGCGGCTTGTGGTGGCTTAACGCTCTCAATTGAAGGGAGCCTAGCAGGAGTTTCTTTTGCATGCGCCTTCAGCAGCTCAATAATCTCTGCATCTGTTGCTAATTCCAGGGGAGTTTTCCCCGCAGAATCGGGAAAATTGGGGTCAGCCCCCTCTTTTAAAAAGAGCTCTACGATTTTCTTATGATTTTGCATGGCAGCCGAGTGGAGAGGGGTTCTGCCAGCAAGATTTGTGTAGTGAATTGAATAGACTCGCGGAGAAAGCTCTTTTTCGCGGCGCAATAATGCCTCTACAATTCCAATGTGACCATTATAAGCAGCATTATGAAGAGGAGTATTTCCTTTACAACTCCTTGCAAAAGCATTTGCTCCATGATCTAAAAGTAGCTCTGCACTCTCTAAAAAAAGCAGCTCTTTCCCTTCTAAATATTCCTTATTAGTGGCTTTATGGAGTAAACTTTGCCCGCCGACAAGCTGATTGATCCAAGTGCTGAACCCACTTCCCGTTTCAGGAAAAGTCTTCATAATTTTTGGAAGCATGAGCGCTACAATTTCAGGATAGGCTAGAGCATCCTCTAAAGGAATGTGTCCCGCCTTGGATGTCTTAAGCAAATTTGCGCCGCTTGCTATCAATTTTTCGACCCGACTCTTATCCCCACTACTTGCCGCATAGTGCAACGGCGTCCTTTCGGAATCTAGAAGGGCGATGATCTCCTTGCTGGTGGTCATTCGTCTGGGAGTGAAATGCATGCTATTCTGGTGTTGTGGATCGGCTCCATATTTTAAAAGCAACTCCACGCAAGCTTTATGTCCCCATCTGACAGCTTTATGTAAAGGAGTGTCACGATAATTATTGATAGAGGATAAGGACTCGAGAGGCTTGCCGGGATCGCGCGCATCTTCTCGCTCTAAGATTAGCTTAAGGATTTCTGACGCTCCCATTGCTGCTGCACAATGCAATGATGTGTCGCCACGACAATTTCTAAGACGTGGATCTGCTTTATATTCTAAAAGGAGTTTCGCAATATCCCATCTCCCCTTTTCAATAGCAATAGAAAGCAGAGGAGATTCCTTGACATCTAAATTAACCCATGCTTGGTAATTGGGATCGGCTCCATGTTTTAAAAAAAACCTCAAGATCCCTATTTTCCCTTCTCGAACATAGCCTGGAAGCCTTGCATTAAACTTGGGTCTTAGTTTTTTAAGTTCATCTTCGGTTAGAGAATCCAATTTCTTGATATTCTCTTCCAAATCAAAATCCGTTTTCATGAAAGGGACAAATTGTTTTATCGGAAAGAATTCATCTTTAAAAAAAATATGTAGATCTTTAAAAAGAGCATCTAAGTACTTTTTCGCATTCTCAATCTCTTTCTCAATTTTTGATTCCTTAGGATCGCTCTTAGTACCAGTGCCGTCATTACCTTCATAACCATAGCGCTTTGCTGGGGCTAGGATCGCCTCATGCGCAAGCGCTCTTCCTTTAGAACTTACAAGAGCAGTCGATTTTAAATCCTTTACATTTAGATTTTTATAAATTTCCAGTAGCACCTCTTCAGAAAAAACCTCTTCTAGAGAAGGGGTTGCTTGAGGCGGAGGTGACGGTGGCGGTTGAAGGGGAGCGCCACACTTAGCATCAGGTTGGTCTACTAAAACTTCTATTACAGGGGATTTGTGAGAGAGGGTTTTTCCTAAGACCAAAAGCAGTAAAACAGCTGCAACGAAATCGCTTAATACGCTTCCACCCAAAAGAGCGCAGGAGCCCCCTGTGCCCAGAATGGTTATTCCAATAATGTGGTTAGCTCCAAGTAGGGAGATAGTACCTAAAACCAAGGTTGTTAGGATACCTGCACCGCTGATGCCAATGCCTAAATAGATCCAGGTATTTGAAGAACCTTCATTCTTTATCATATCAATATCATTTATTAACCTATATAAATAGTAATAAACTAATATTAATTTATGATTAATATCATATTATTTTTAATATTAGACATAAAAAACCACATTTTTGTAATAAATTAATTACAAGAGAGACCGCAGAGATCGGGTTTGCCCGCGGGCACGGGCAAACCCGACTCTGGATTAAGGGGTAAAATCAAAATTCCTAAAGCCCTAGTCAGTGTCTCTCGTGGTGGCTACTTGCTAAAGACATTATTCGTAGCCTTCCTGTTGTTAAATTTTCTGATTATCTTGATGCCAATTATTGGCTAAAAGATGTATCTGAAAATATATGGAGAAAAAAAATAGAGTTTTTAATGACCAAAACGGTCTTAGCCCCGAGGAGCTTCACCATGCTTTTCTCGATAATCTCCTTAGAATCCAGGGCAGGATAGTCGCTAACGCCTCAAAGCACGATCTTTATATGGCTCTTGGTCTTACCTTAAGAGATCAGATCCTCAATAGATGGAACCAAAATGCCCAACAGTTCTATGAGAAAGAGGTCAAGATTGTTGTCCTTCTCTCAGCAGAATATCTACTAGGTCCCCATCTTATCAATAATCTAATCAACATGGGGCTCTATCAACTTTTTAAAAAAGAGATTGCAGAGGAGGGGCTTTTCCTTGATCAAATTGCCGATGAAGAGGTCGAACCGGGACTGGGCAATGGGGGCCTTGGGAGGTTAGCGGCATGCTTTATGGACTCTCTTTCTACTCTTAATATTCCAGCAATTGGGTATGGGATACGGTATGAATTTGGTGTTTTTAACCAACTCATTAAAGAGGGTTGGCAAGTAGAAAAGGGAGATGAGTGGCTTCATAATGGCAACCCTTGGGAAATTATACGCCCCCACCTCGCATGCGATGTAAAATTTGGAGGGCATACAGAAAATTACAAGGATGAAGAGGGAAAAGAAAGGGTGAAGTGGATTCCCGGTAGACTTGTCCGAGGTATTCCCTATGATACACCTATTGTAGGATATAAATCAGAATTACCAAATATTTTGCGTCTTTGGAAAGCGGAAACGCTAGAACCTTTTGATTTGGAAGCATTTAATCTGGGAGATTATATGCGAGGTGTCAGCGAAAAAATAGAGAGTGAGAAAATCACTAAAATTCTCTACCCAAATGATGAACCCCTCGTTGGAAAAAAACTCCGGCTTGAGCAGCAGTATTTTTTTGTCTCCTGTTCTTTGCAGAATATGATCCGAGCCCATCTACTCAGGACAAACAACATTGAAACATTTGCAGAGACTTTTGCCGCTCAACTCAACGACACACATCCAGCAATTGCAATCGCTGAACTGATGCGTCTTCTTATTGATGATCATCATCTTGAGTGGGAAAAGTCTTGGGAGATCACTTGCAGTATTTTTTCTTATACCAATCATACCCTGTTGCCCGAAGCTCTTGAAATCTGGCCTTTAGAGTTATTTAAAGAGCTGCTCCCACGGCCCCTTCAAATTATCCATGAGATAAACAGACGTTTTCTATATGTTGTGGCTCTTGCATTTCCGGGGGATAATCCGAAACTCGAACGTCTATCTATCATTGGGGAGCAGGATGGAAAGAGCGTTCGAATGGCCAATCTTGCCATTATCGGGAGCCACATAGTCAATGGGGTGGCAATGCTCCATACTGATCTTCTTATCCACTCCTTTTTTAGGGATTTTTATGAACTCAATCCCTCTAAATTTATCAGCATTACAAATGGAGTCTCTCAAAGGCGGTGGCTCGTTGTTGCCAACCCTCGGCTAACTGAGCTTTTAAACAGTCTCATTGGAGAGGATTGGATCAAAGATGCCAATGCCCTTTGTAATCTGGAAAAATTTATTGGCGATCCTAATGTCTGCGGACAGTTTGCAAAGGTCAAATTAGAGAATAAGTCTGACTTTGCGAAATATTTAGCAAAATCTCATGGGATGATTTGTAATCCAGATTCTCTTTTTGACATCCAAATTAAACGCATCCACGAATATAAAAGGCAAATATTGAATGTTTTACATATTATCACGCTCTATCATCGCCTCAAGAAAAATCCCCTTCTAGAGATTCCCGCCCGCACCTTTATCTTTGGCGGCAAGGCTCCTCCAAACTATGCTGCTGCCAAATTGATCATTAAGCTCATCAGCTCTATTGCCGAGACGATAAATAACGATTCCACTCTAAATGAGAAGATGAGAGTTTTTTTTATTCCCAATTTCAACGTCTCGCTTGGCCAACGTTTATATCCTGTTGCGGACCTTTCCGAGCAGATTGCAACAGCCGGCAAGGA